>NZ_SZWZ01000031.1:0-428785 GCF_005281025.1 Citrobacter sp. wls714
GATCAGTAGTTTTCACACAGCCTGGGCACTAAGCGGACGGCTAGCAGGATCACGGAGACCGTTACAAGCAACGAGCGAACATAGTTTGCATCTCTATTGTTGATAGTGACGCTGAGTGGATGCAGGGTGCCGCAGGAGGGATGCTTCGGGGCGTATTGGACGTCGCACCAGCTCCCCTCCGCAGTTCGGGCACTGGCCATTAAGTCGTTGGGTCACGCAATCTACACAAAATGTGCATTCGAATGAACAGATGTAGGCCCCTTTTGATTCAGGTGGCAGATCTTTATCACAGCATTCGCAATTAGGACGGAGTTCAAGCATGGTGCTCTCTTATTGTTAAAGGCACATCATTGGACATACCAAAAGCCCTCTATCGGTATCACTTTTGCGATAAACGACGTTATTGTTTATGCCCGTATGAAATAAGCATGGTCTACAGGCCGGAAAAATCAAGAGAGTGAATTATTTGATAGAAACGCTCACCTTCGGAAACGAACGACCAGCCTATAACGCCCCAATCAATCACATAAAAATCAAACAGATAAAACTTTTCATATCAACATTATCACTACAATTTTTACACCTTCCCTTTCGCGCAAAAAAACAATACCCGCCATAAAAATAACCGTATTAATTGCTCAAAGCTGCACAAAATGGATAAATAACGTTAGCAGCACTTACAGTTTTTTCCTAAAGTCAGCGCTTCGTTTGTATGTCATGCTTCATCACGCTAATAACTTATAACGCTAAGCGAGGATATTATGAAAAAGACAATTATCGCATTATCTGCAATTCTGCTGGCTTCTCCTGTTATTGCCGCAACAACACACGCAACCGATAATGATGTCGCTGCCGCGCACGAAAACGCGAATACTGCAAAAGAGAAACTGCATCAGGTGCAGAATCAGGGTGAAGAGCAAAAATTAAAAGCAAAACATGCTGCTGAAGGTAAGCAAGATGACCTGAGCAGCAAGGTGAGTGAGGGCTCACAAAAAGCCTGGAATACAACCAAGGAAGGCGCTGAAAAAGGCTGGAATGCAACAAAAGAAGGTGCAGAGAAAGGCTGGAATAAGACCAAAGAAGGTGCAACCTCCGTTGAGAAAAAAATCAGCGAATAATCCTCCAGCCATTCAATAATAAAAAGCCGCGAAAGCGGCTTTTTATTATTAGCATGATCCGTCCTGCACAGCGTTGACACGTTCCTGACTTAAATCCGCAGAATGTGATGATGACAGAGTTCAAACGCCCCTAACGTGATTATCCTGCCATGGTCGCCACCGTGTAATAACCTTGTGGTATCATCAGCACCTCACAGTTGTTGACCGCCATCCACTCTCCCTGCGACCCGCTAAAATACTGTCTGTTATTACCATAAGCTACAATTATATTAATTTTAGATAATCAGCCTCGCGCCTGCTGACATTAATGAGTAAAGGTTTACTATAGGCCTGTCTTTTTTAGCAGGAAAGTAAAATGAAAAAACAAAAAGGGTTGCTGATTATTGCCCTGGCTTTCACTCTGGCATCATGTGCTTCAATTCCTGAAAATATCAAAGGTAATAATCAACCAGATATACAAAAGAACTTTATCTCCGTGCATAACCAACCGGGGTTATATACAGGCCAGCAGGCCCGATTTGGGGGTAAAGTCATCAATGTAATTAACACCAAAACGGATACGTTACTGGAAATCGCCGTTCTGCCGCTGAACAACGACGCTAAACCACAAATAGACGCCAGCTATCAGGGACGTATTCTTGCCCAACAGAATGGTTTTCTCGATCCGGTAAATTACAGAAACCACTTCGTGACTATTTTAGGGACAATTCAAGGAGATGAACAAGGATTCATCAACAAAATCCCGTACAACTTTGTTAAAGTTGATTTACAAGGCATTCAGGTTTGGCATTTAACTGAGTCCGTAAACACGACCTATAATATGTGGGATTACGGTTATGGCGCGTTCTGGCCCGGACCGATGTGGGGAATGCCCTACTCCGCAAGTACCGTAACCGAGGTTACGCCAGAGCTAGTGAAATAATCCCTGTAATACGATGATGCGAATAGACTCCGGAGCCGAGTGTTTGCCAACACGCATTTTAATCACTCCGCGTTTCGCTTATTGCGTCATCGTGCTCCGTGTGATCCTTCGCTAAATATTCATTATTTCTGCTGCATATAATTTAACCGCTAACTTTTAGCGCAAAAATGGGCGTTACTTTTCTCATGCCTGACCATCTTCTGTTATTTACCGATAACTCCCCCACCCTGCATGCCATAAAAAACATTTGTGCTTACGAATTCTTCAGGGATTACTATGAACAGAAAATGCTTACTGTTGATACCATTATTTTTTAGCAGCGTCATTATTACCGCCTGCGATAATAAACCTGCAGTAAAAACCGCCATGGAGCCCGAGGTCGGCGTTGTTACCTTAGCGCCTTCCTCAGTGAATATTAAAAGCGAGCTTCCTGGCCGCGCGGTTTCATTTGAGATCGCCGAAATCCGCCCTCAGGTTGGGGGGATCATCATCAAACGTAATTTTATTGAAGGTGACAAAGTCAGCAAAGGAGAGTCACTGTATCAAATTGATCCCGCCCCGTTGCAGGCCAGGCTGGATGCAGCCAGAGGCGCACTGGCAAAGGCACAGGCGACGGCCAATAATGTGCGACTGACATTAAATCGGCAGTCAGCATTAATAAAGTCCAATTACGTCAGCCGCCAGGACTACGACACGACGCGCTCGCAGCTTAATGAAGCAGAAGCAAATGTCGCCGTCGCCAAAGCGGATCTTGAGCAGGCCACCATCAACCTGCGTTACGCCAATGTCACCTCGCCGATTGAGGGCATCAGCGGTAAATCCTCCGTAACCGTGGGTGCTCTGGTCACCGCGAATCAGGGAAACGCGCTGGTTACCGTGCAAAGACTGGATCCAATTTATGTTGATTTAACGCAGTCAGTACAAGACTTCTTACGCCTGAAAGAAGAAAAAGCCAGTGGGAAAATTGCCCAGCAAAAGGGCAAAATTCCGGTTGAGCTGATGCTGGAAAATGGCAAGCCCTATCGCTATACCGGCACGCTTGAGTTTTCCGATCCTGCCGTCGATGAGACTACCGGCTCCGTGACCTTGCGCGCCGTGTTCCCCAATCCTGAGGGTGAAATTTTACCCGGTATGTACGTCACAGCATTGCTGGATGAGGGCAGCCAACAGAATGTTTTAATGGTTCCACAGCAAGGGATTACGCATAACGCGCAGGGAAAGGCCACAGCGTTAATCCTCGATCAAGAAAACGTGGTGCAACTACGCGAAATAAATGCGGTGAAGGCTGTAGGCAATCAATGGTTGGTGACTACGGGATTACATCCTGGCGATCGGGTCATTGTATCCGGATTACAAAGAATCCGTCCGGGAATTAAAGCCAAAATCCTCGCAGCAAAACCAAACACACCTGACACGGTAACTGAACAGTAATATTTCAGGTATTAAGGACACCTTCTTCATGGCTAACTTTTTTATTGAGCGCCCGGTTTTCGCCTGGGTGCTCGCTATTATCATGATGTTTACCGGCGGTATCGCGATAATGAACTTGCCTATCGCGCAATATCCGCAAATTGCTCCCCCCACTATTACCATCAGCGCAGCCTACCCCGGTGCAGACGCTAAGACCGTTGAAGACTCGGTGACTCAGGTGATTGAACAGAATATGAACGGGCTTGATGGCCTGATGTATATGTCATCCACCAGCGATGCGGCCGGTAATGCGTCGATTATCCTGACCTTTAAAACGGGGACTTCACCTGATATAGCGCAGGTTCAGGTACAGAATAAGCTACAGCTGGCGATGCCTTCCTTACCACAGGAAGTCCAGCAGCAAGGGATCAGCGTTGATAAATCCAGCAGCAATATCTTAATGGTCGCCGGTTTTATCTCTGATAATAACAGTCTGAGCCAATATGATATTGCTGACTATGTGGCTTCAAATATTAAAGATCCACTAAGCCGCACCCCCGGGGTCGGGAGCGTACAGTTATTCGGTTCGCAATACGCCATGCGTATCTGGCTGGATCCGCAAAAGCTCGACAAATATAACCTGACGCCGCAGGACGTTATTACCCAACTCAAAGTACAGAATAACCAGATATCGGGCGGACAGCTGGGAGGAATGCCGCAATCAGCCGACCAGCAGTTAAATGCGTCGATCATTGTTCAGACACGCCTGCAAACTACCGATGAATTCGGCAAGATCTTCCTTAAAGTTCAGCAGGACGGCTCCCAGGTTCTGCTGCGCGATGTCGCACGCATTGAGCTGGGTGCGGAAAATTATGCAACGGTTGCACGTTACAACGGAAAACCCGCCGCCGGGATTGCGATTAAACTTGCCGCAGGCGCCAATGCCCTGGAAACCTCCCAGGCCGTTAAACAAGAGTTGAACAGATTATCAGCCTGGTTTCCGGCCAGCATGAAAACCGTTTATCCCTATGACACCACCCCATTTATCGAGATTTCAATTCAAGGTGTTTTTCATACATTGATCGAGGCAATCATCCTGGTATTCCTCGTCATGTACCTGTTTTTGCAAAGTTTCCGCGCGACGCTTATCCCCACTATCGCGGTTCCGGTTGTTATTCTCGGAACCTTTGCAATACTCGACGTCGCCGGTTTTTCGATCAATACGCTCACGATGTTTGGCATGGTGCTGGCAATAGGATTGTTAGTTGATGATGCCATCGTGGTGGTTGAGAACGTAGAACGTATTATTGCCGAAGAGCACTTGTCACCAAAAGCGGCGACGCATAAAGCGATGGGTCAGCTCCAGAGAGCACTGGTCGGTATTGCCGTCGTCTTATCCGCCGTGTTTATGCCAATGGCATTTATGAGCGGGGCAACGGGTGAGATTTTCCGTCAGTTTTCCATCACCTTAATTTCCTCCATGCTGCTGTCGGTGTTCGTGGCGATGAGCCTGACGCCCGCACTCTGCGCCATGCTGTTAAAATCCCACGAGGGAGAAAAAGAAAACACCCATTTTCTGTTTACCCGTTTCAATCACTTCATGGAGAAATGCACCCATCACTACACGGACAGCACCCGTAGGCTGTTACGTTGCACCGGCCGTTATATGGTGGTCTATTTAGTGATTGGTGCTGGCATGATGGTACTGTTTCTCCGTACTCCTACCTCCTTTTTGCCTGAAGAAGATCAGGGCGTATTCATGACCACGGCGCAATTACCTTCCGGTTCAACGATGGTAAATACCAGCAAAGTGCTTGGGGAAATAACGGATTACTATCTGACAAAAGAACAGAAAAATGTCGCGTCTGTTTTTACCGTTGGCGGATTTGGCTTCAGCGGACAGGGGCAAAATAACGGTCTGGCGTTTATCAGCCTGAAACCGTGGTCAGAACGTGTTGGCGAAGAAAACTCGGTTACCGCCATCATTCGCCGGGCAATGATGGCTTTAAGCACCATTAATAATGCCGTCGTTTATCCGTTCAATTTACCCGCAGTCGCGGAATTGGGCACCGCTTCAGGTTTTGATATGGAGTTGCTGGATAACGGCAACCTTGGGCATGAAAAAATGATGCAGGCCCGCAACCAGCTCCTGGCTTTGGCCAGCCAGTCACCCGATGAAGTCAACGGAGTGCGCCCAAATGGGCTGGAAGATACGCCGATGTTTCGTATCCACGTCAACGCGACAAAAGCAGAGGCGATGGGTGTGGCATTGTCGGATATCAATCAGACCATCTCTACGGCGTTTGGTAGCCGCTACGTCAATGATTTCCTTAACCAGGGACGCGTTAAAAAAGTGTATGTGCAGGCCGATACGCCGTTCCGTATGCTGCCGGACAATATCAATCACTGGTACGTACGTAACGCCTCCGGCGCGATGACGCCGCTTTCGGCCTGCTCATCAACCGAATGGACCTACGGCTCTCCCCGTCTTGAACGCTACAACGGACAGCCTGCAATGGAAATTCTCGGCCAACCGGTCGCAGGGAAAAGCAGCGGCGATGCGATGAAATTTATGGCATCACTGATTAATAAACTGCCCGCGGGCGTCGGTTATGCCTGGACGGGGCTGTCGTATCAGGAGGCGCTGTCTACCCACCAGGCGCCAATGCTGTACGGCATTTCTCTGATCGTCGTATTTCTGGCGCTGGCAGCACTGTATGAAAGCTGGTCAATACCGTTTTCCGTGATGCTGGTTGTACCAATCGGGGTGGTCGGGGCTTTGCTGGCGACCGATCTGCGTGGCCTGAGCAATGATGTTTACTTCCAGGTTGGCCTGCTCACCACCATGGGACTCTCAGCTAAAAACGCTATTCTGATCGTCGAGTTTGCCGTCGAGATTATGCAAAAAGAAGGAAAAACGCCGCTTGAAGCTGCGGTGGAAGCTGCGCAAATGCGTTTACGTCCTATTTTGATGACCTCATTGGCCTTCATTCTGGGGGTTATCCCACTGGCAATAAGTGACGGCGCAGGCTCTGGCGCGCAAAACGCCGTCGGTACGGGCGTTATCGGTGGGATGCTGGCCGCGACCGTGCTGGCGATCTACTTTGTTCCGGTCTTCTTTGTTCTTGTCGAAAACATGCTGGCGCGATTTAAAACCCGGCATTAATTCCCTGCCCTTGTAGATGCTTATCCCTGGGATCGGGTAATAAGATCCCAGGAATGGCGCTTCACTTATCAGACCTACGGTTGTTAGCGGACACAGCTATCCAGCGAGTTTCCTCGTGGATAGCAGGGTGAGTTATTTTATTGTGAGGGGAAATGCGGGTGTAGGGACAGAGGTTGTCAATTCTAACTAAAGCCAGGCTATCAAAACGGTTAATCAATCGTGTGCAGATTTACGGCCAATTCGCCCAATTTCGTATTCGGGTGCTGATGACACATGTTAATCATTTTCGGAACAGCGACAGTTTCCACCTCATGCAGCGGAACATAATCATCGCCTTTAAAGTCAGAATTTTTATTAACAATCACAAAGGCAATTGCCGTCATGTATTGCCGACTCATATCAGCAAATTCTTTACAGGTCATATCTTGTGGCGCAGCTTCGGTTGCCTGAGTAGCAAACGCACAGCTCATCGGTGCCAAAACAGAGGTCATAATCACAACAGCTGAAACCATCATTTTAATATTCACGATACACTCCAGAGACAGGATTAGTTGTTATTGGCTAGTTTATCTGTTGATGCCAACTTCGTATTTCTACGCAGGCTGATAAAAGCCAAAGAACTGAAGATCATCTCGACTCCAATAAAAATCGAAGTAAACACGTAAGACTTATCGGGATCCATATTCAGCCATACGCCAGCAATAAGCAGATCTAAAATGCCGATAAAAATGTTCCAGACATAGCCCGGACTGCGGAACATTTGAACTCCGGAAGCCACACGAAAAATACCACCAAGAATAAACAAGCAGCAAAAAACCATAGCTAACGAATTCATGCCGATCACAGGGTTAACAAGGAAACAGTACCCCAGCAGTAACCATGCGATAGCAAAAAATGCATAGGTAAATTTGGCTTTCAACTGCTTCTTCCCAGCGCTAAACAGGCTATAGATAGAATAAAAACCGCATACCAGGAACATAAAACCTGTCGCATAGCTTAAATAAACGCCAGCAGCGATAGGATAGATTAAGCAGCAAATACCACATATCAACAACAGCACCGCCATAATTGTTGCGTGTCTTTTATAATGAGAAAGTGTTTTTTCATTAAACGTTCTCAGAGCTTGCTGATTAAAAATGAACATACATCCTCCGTTACATGTAAACGTAATGTAACCTACTAATAAAAGAGTTAATACTCACAAAATACATATCACTTACAATGAAATAATAAAGCTTCAGATAAGGATACGTATATAAGAATAAAGGAATGTCGCTATGCGTTTAATCCTACACATGTCAGACGTCTGACACCTGTAGGATTAAACGCTCATTATTATATCCTGGCTCTGATTCCGCTCTTTAAACTTATTTAATATGATTATTGCGTTTGGTGAACAATACCAACTTTATTCAGGAGAACGTAATGAAAAAGATTATTCTTGCAGGTCTGCTTGCAACTATGATGGGTTCAGCCCCAGTAATGGCTTCTGCCACTACCACCACTGCGGCACAAACAGCCACAGCAAATGTACAAAAAGAAGCAGCCGATATTATGCAGGTCGCAGTAAAAGGCGCCAATGCGATGCGTGATATTCAACTTGCTCGCCTGGCTCTGTTTCACGGACAACCTGACAGCGCAAAAAAATTAACCAATGACGCCGCTTCCCTGCTGGCAGGCGACAGCAGCGACTGGGCAAAATTTGTCAAAGCAGCGCCTAAGGCGAAGATGATTGACGATCAGTACGTAATTATTAACGCTACAATCGCATTATCAGAAGACTATATTGCTACGCCGGAAAAAGAATCTGCTATCAAAACCGCGAACGGCAAAATGGCCAAAGGTGACTGGAAAGGTGCAGTGGATACCTTGCAACTGGCAGGGATCAGCGTGCTTCAGACCCAATACCTGATGCCTTTGAATCAGACGCGTAAAGCCGTTGCCAGCGCCCAAAAACTGCTGTCCACGGGTAAATTTTATGAGGCTAACCTTGTGTTAAAAGGTGCTGAAGAAGGCATTGTTATTGATAGCGAAATGGTGGGTGCAGGCCAGTAATACTCTGCACTAACGAGTGATGAATCAAGACATTTCTCTCCTGATCGGGCTGCTACGGCTACCCGATCAGGGGGGATTAATGGCTCATCAGACTGTCGATCTCAATTTCAATTTCCCGCATGACAGCAACAATTTTCTGTAATGCCTGTTGCCGTACAGCCAGCGGAAGATCGTCATGTCGCATAGACTCAAAAGGTTCGCACAGCGTCTGAAGCGCGGTGATACCCAGAATTTGCGCCGAACCATGCAACCGATGAAGCGCCCGTAAAAACAGCTGCGGCTCATCTTGCGCAACGGCTTTCTCAGCCGCTTGTAAATCATTCAGCGTTGCCTCACGGAATGTTTCGAGTATCTCGTTCATTAATGCGCGATCGCCACCGGTATTTTCAGTCAGTACATTGAATTTTAAATGCCGGATTGCACAAGGAGACGCATAGCCCGTGTCGATTTTGCTCAATTCATGCGTCAGCGTCTGGATTGAGACCGGCTTAAACAGACACAAATTCATACCGTTTTGCAGACATCGATCGCGTGACTGCGGGAGCGCACTGGCCGTCAGCCCCCATATTTGCAAGTGAGGTTGTTGACGACGTAGCGAAGCCGCGAGATCAAACCCGTCTTTCTTCGGCATATTCACATCGGTTATCAACAGGTCGTATGATTTTTTGGCCAGTTTAGCTTCGGCTTCCTCGCCATCACAGGCCTCATCCACGCTATAGCCAATGGTATTCAACTGGCGTTTAAGCAGCAGCCGGTTAGTAGGATTATCGTCTGCGATCAGAATCGACAGACACGGTAACGGCAACACAGCGCCAGGGGTATCCCCATCCGGTACTATCGATTGTCGGGCAGTTTCAACCGGAAGCGTAATTGTGAACGTGGTTCCCTGCGACAGAATACTCCTCAGCTCCAGCGTACCGCCCATTAGCGTTACCAGTTCTTTGCAGATAAATAACCCCAGACCAGACCCCGTTTGTTGACGCCCGCAACGCCCCTGAGCATAACGATGGAACAGTCCAGCCTGCTCTTCTTCGCTAATGCCGCAACCGGTATCACTGATGACGATTGTCAGGGTGCCGTGATTATCTGTGTCCGGAGCCAGACGGGCCGTAACATGAATACTACCCTGCACCGTAAATTTCAGCGCATTGCCCACCAGATTGGTGAGAATTTGCCGCAAAGCCTGCTGATCGACAAATACCCGCTCGTTTACTGGCAACTGGCTGACGCAGGCAAGCGATATACCTTTCTGCCTGGCCAGAGCATCGAAAGAGTGGCACTGCAATTCAATAAGCTGCGAGAGATCGGTCCACTGGGGAACAACCTCATATTTTCCGGATTCAATCTTATCAACGTCCAGAATCTTACCAATCAGACCCAGCAATGATTGGGCCGTCGCCCCGGTCAAAGCAATGGCCTCTTTGCGTTGTGCCGGACTGAGCTCTGAGCTTGAGAGTAATTCCACAAAACCAACAATCGAGCTTACCGGGGTACGTAACTCATGACTCATGCTCGCAAGAAAACGGCTTTTGGCTTTTGTAGCGGCAATCGCTTTATTCTTTTCGCTCTCCAGCTCTTGAGATAAGACCTCTTTGAGATGCAACTGTTCTTCCAGTAACCGCTGCGATTGCTTTCTTTTACGGACTTCACGGGAGAGTGATATCCCCCAGATCAGACTAATAGCAATAAGTACCAGCGCAAACACCACCAGTTGATAGAACTGTTTGCTATATCGGCTCCAGATATCAACCTGGGTATTGGAAATCTTCGACCACTTCTCCGTCATCTGTAAAATTTCACGCGGAGGTATGGCTTGCAGGGCCTTATCAATGACAGACTTCAGCATGGGCTCATGAGAAGAAATAGCAAAACTCACCGATGCACCTGGCATATCAGGAAGCCGGAAGAAGTGCATATTATTCTGGTAGTAATGATCGGTAATGAACTTTGCCGACAATTCAGTCGCAATTGCCGCATCAACGTCGCCCTCCTTGACCATAGCCATGGCAGCGCTACCGGTATCCGCATTCACCCATGTCACCTGCGGATAACGTTGTTTGAGGCCACGCTCCAGAATATGTCCGGCAGGCAGAGCAACGCGTATCGGTTTTTCCAGCAGCGAGTCGGCTGTTTCCTGGCGCGATGTGATAACCACGAATGCAACATTCATCAGCGGATCGCTAAATGCCGAATCGTCCTGGTTTTGGTTAGTCGGGGCGATCGTCGGATACATATCCCACTGCCCACCACTGATGAGTTTGGTCTGTTCACTTCTGGACGTGGCTAAAACAGGTTCAAAATCAAGACCCGTTTGCAGATGAATAATATTCAGCAAATCGCCAAGAATACCGCGTAACTCGCCGCTGCTATCTACCAGCGTATAGGGCGGATAATCCGGGTTGATCAAAATGCGGATGGTATGCTTATTCTTCAGCCATTCTTTTTCCTGACGACTGAAAGGAATAGGCGCATTCAGATAAGCAAGATTACCGCGATTTAACCAGTTCTGCATCACCTGCATATGGATTTCATTACTTATTGACGTAATAAAACCATCAAGGATATTTCTTAATAGCGGTTGATTTTCATTAACCACAAAATAATTATATTGTTCTTGCTTATCAAAATAATGCGTAATAACCAGGGATTGCGAGAAATACCGCGAGATGCAATGACTAGTGGTAATATTGTTACCAATATAATATTGGTTATCATCGTTCACTACCGACGCCATTGCCTGATACTCGTCGTCATAAAATGAGACTTTAGCATCAGGAAAAGCGTCCTGGATAACGTTAAGAAAAGGGCAATCCCGCACACATGCGACGCTGACCTTATGGTGCGTCGTCAGCGGTAGCATGGTGTTTTTTAATGACGTCACAAGCGTCGGCCACGTTGTGAGTAATGCTGAAGTGCGCAGTAAATCCCCGCCGACATCCTGCCGCCGGGAAAGCTGGGTTATCAACGTATCAACATCATTATTAGCGAGTGCGGCAAGCGCCTGCTGCTCGTTATCATATTGCTTTATAACAATTTTTACATTGAGACTTTTTTGCATTAGCGCAAGGTAGTCCGCGTTAACGCCCCGATAATTTTCCCCGCTGTTTTGATAGACAATTGGGGAGACTTCCGGTAACCAGGTGCCAACCACTAATGTTTTTTTATGCGCCAACCAGTTGGTTTCTTCCCTGTTGAAGCTGATATTTTGTACCGCAGTATTATAGTTACTTTTTAGCTCAACCTGGCGAGCTGAACTCACACCCGTAGACAATCCGATGGTAAATATGACCATCAAAAAAATAAATAAGCGTTCCAGCATTACTCTACCCTATTTTATTTCTTTGCGCGTAATCATAAATTTCCATTAATGAAGAACAATCTAACTTTTCCATTAAACGACTTTTATAGGTACTCACCGTTTTATTACTGATATTCATTTTACTGGCAATAGTGCTGTAATCCATGCCATTAAGGATATAACGCAACACTCTCATTTCCTGTGTCGATAATGTATCAAGTTTATCCTGCTCGCTGACCGATGAGCCAGTAAAGTGCTCAAGGGAGAAGGGGAAATAACTATAACCATTTTTGGCGGCTTCGATAGCGGCAAGAATATTATTCATGCCTTCTTTTTTACTCACAAATCCGTTGGCACCGTATTCAGCACTGCGTTTACCATAAAAATATTCATTTTTTGCTGAAATGATAATGATCACGCCAGCATAGTGCCGCTTGCGTAATTGTTCCAGCACCTCGATGCCACTGATGCCAGGAATGTCCACATCGATAATTAGCAGCTCAGGTTTGTTTTTTTCAACCACCTGCACGACTTGCTCGCCACTGTCGAGCTCAGTGGTCACAGTGATACCATTAGTATCGAGTAAGTTGCGAATGGCAATGCGGGCCAAAGGGTGATCATCAACGATTATCGCGTTCATTGCGTATAAGAATCCCGATAAATAAAGAGAGGCGATGGCTATAGTGCAGGTGAGTCTTCGATATTATTAATTTATAAGCGCCAGACCCAGGACGCAAATTCTAACATAGTCACGTGTATATTTTATGATTTTTTCATAACCAAGATGAATAAACCATAAAAATAACATTTAGATTTACAAGAATTAAACCTTGAGCCTTTCTGTAGATCAAATCATTAACACATAATAGAGAGAATATTCCTACACATGTAGGACTGGTCTTTCATTTATTATGCTTAATTCTTAATAAAAGGAGAGAAATAGAATTGCCGTGGTAACTGTACATCTGGCGGGAAATTCAGTTATTGCGAGTACTTAAACGCTAATACCCGTCAATCCCTGTGGCCCTCAAACAGCAGAGCCACAGGAGACAGACATTAATCAAGCCTGACTGGGTAATGCTCCAACCGCGCGCGAGTTTTTCACGGTCAGCGTAACGACGGCAGAACATAACAGTGCGGCAATCATAAAGATAAAGGCGCTGTTATAGCTTCCTGCGCTGCTTTGGATCAGCCAGCCGATGATAGGTGCGGAAACAACGCCCGCCATCTGACCGCCAAAGTTAACGATCCCCGACGCCCGTCCCATAATGTTGCTGGGGATGGTATCCATCAAAATTCCCCAGAACGTCGCCATAGCGAAGAACATGAACAGGGCTGAAATACACTGATAAACCACCGCCATATCTGCGCTGCTCACGCTGAAGGTCAGGTACAGGAAGCCTGCGGCAATGACAGAGGTTACGACGTACAACGTTTTACGCATCGGTTTGAATTTATCTGAACAGTATCCGCCTAACAAAGTCCCTCCTGCACCAAACAGGAACGGAATTGCCGCCATTACGCCGGTCTTGGCCAGAGAAAACTCACGTACAGTGATCAGGTAACTGGGTAACCAGGTTGAAAAACCCCAGAAGGTGATATCAAACAAAAACCAGATACTTGCCATTTGCCACAGCACCGGCATTTTGAGTACGTCTTTAAACGCGATAGCGCTGGTGTTTTGCAGACCACCCTGATCGTCAACGGCCAGTTCCGCCAGATCCTGCTGCGTAATGGCGGGGTGATCTTTCGGGTTGTCACGCGTAAATAAGTAGATACCTGCGGCGATAAACAGGCCAGGAATACCCAGCACGATAAAAACCATATGCCAACCAAAAGCCCCGATAATGCTTGCTGCAACCACGACCGCCAGCGCCGGGCCTAAGGTGTTCACCGTTGATTGAATCGCCGTCGCACGTCCGCGTTCTTTCGACGGGAAATAGGTCGAAATCATTTTCCATGAGGCCGACGGGAAGCACCCTTCGCCGATACCAAAGAAGAAGCGTACGGCCAGCATCAGCGGTAGCGTCAGCACAGCCCCGGTTAAGCTGGTGAAAACAGACCACCAGGCAATCCCAATGGCCATAATTTTACGTGAGCCAAACTTATCCGCCAGTAAACCACCGGGAATTTGAAATGCTGCATAACCAATAAAAAAGGCGCTAATAATTAAACCTTGTTGGGTCGTATCCAGATTTAAATCTTTGCCGATATAAGGGAGCGAAACGCTCATGACCATTCTGTCGAGAAAAGAGAGGAGCCACGCCAGCCAGATCAATGTCAGGACGGTATATCTTGCTTTCCAGGTTTTCGGTTTACCTGAAGGTAAAGATGTTTGTAGGTTCATTGTGATGTCCTTAGGGTGTAGTGATCTACCGCGGCTATAAATAGTCGCGATAGATCAATGCGTCTTTAGCGTTATTTATTAATATTCTTTTCTTATAACCGTACCGCTACAGGCATAACTTTCCGTGCCATTAATTAAGGCAATGCGCCCATTAACCATGACAATTTCAATCCCTTGCGGATACTGATTAGGTTCAACAAACGTGCCCCTATCAGCGATAGTGTTCGGATCGAACATCACGATATCCGCCGCGTAACCCACCTTCAGCAGCCCACGATCCTGCAGGCCCAGCACCTCAGCAGGTTTACCCGTCATTTTGCGAATTGCCGCTTCCCAGCTCAGACATCCCTCTTCACGTACGTATTTACCGAGCACACGTGGGAATGCGCCGAACACGCGAGGGTGCGGTTTTCCGGCCCCCATTAAACCGTCGGTACAAACGTTTTGCTCTGGCCGACAGAGAAACTTAATCACATGCTCTTCAGTGCCGTAGAAGTCGACCATTCCAACGGCGTTTTCTTCTTCAAAAAGCAGGTCGAAGGTGGCGTTGTAGGGGTCTTTCCCGCGCAATTCCCCCAACTGGACGAGGTTCAGACCAACGGCATCCTGATTTTTGGCCGTTTTCACGCTGGTAACAAAAATCTGGTCCAGACCGGCAAAATCGATAAAGTTATCCCAGCCGGGAATACCCTGCTGAATATCCTCGATCATTTTGGCGCGCAGTTCAGGCGAGGCCAGGCGTTCCAGCAATTTGTCTGTTCCACCGGAGTGGACCCATGGTGGCAGGATCACCCCAAGCATCGTGCTACCCGCCACATACGGATACTGGTCGAAAGAGATGCGGATCCCCTCTTCCTGCGCCTGCTCCAGCATCCCCAGCATCTGGTCGATCAGCCCCCAGTTTTTCTTTCCGCAAACCTTCATATGTGAAATATGTAGCCAGACGCCAGTGGCTTTGGCGATATCAATCAGTTCCTGCGTTGAGTTGATAATATCGTCAGCTTCACTGCGCTGATGTACCACAAAGATCCCGTTATATTTCGCCGTGACCTTGCACAGTTCAATCATTTCGGCAGTATCGCCAAAGGCGCAAGGCATATAGATAAGCCCGGTGGAAAGACCAAACGCTCCCGCTTTTAATTCCCGCTCAAGGACTTCGCACATCTTCGCCACATCTTCACGGGTGGAAGGCCGTCCATCCAGCCCCATAGCCTCCATGCGCACGTTGCCATGCGGAACTAAATAGGCAAGGTTTGTCGCCGGATGACGCGATGCCAGCAGATTGAGATAACCGTCCGTATTTTTATATTTCCAGTCTATTTTGTCGGTATCGCCGTCAAGGCCGGCGATATTTTTACGCCACGCTGGAATATATTCTTCCGGCAACGGCGCTAACGCGACGCCATCCTGCCCCAGCAATTCAGTGGTAATTCCCTGACGAATTTTTGCCGACAGCGCGGGGTTAATAATCGCCGACAAGTCAGAGTGTGTATGGGTATCAATAAAACCAGGACAAATAATTTTTCCCGTCGCATCAATGACCTGTTCATTGACGCCAACGTCTATTTGACCGATTGCGACAATACGTCCTTCATCAACGACCACATCGGCAATTCTGCCTTCACTGCCCGTCCCATCGATCACATTTCCGTTTTTGAAAATGGTTTTCATCGTTATTCTCCATTGCGGCGGCGCTGCGCGGCACCGCCTGTAAGGTAAGAGGATTTTTATCGTTCTTTTTATTGGCGATAGAGTGTCTGGATGATGCTGTAATAGCCGCTGGCCGAACCAGTTAACTGATCGATCTCGATATACTCATCAATGGTGTGCGCCAGATTTTCACGCGAAGGTCCGAAGCCGATAGTTTTAATTCCCGCTTCGCCCGCATAGTGGCTACCGTTGGTGCAAAATGAGTATTGCGTGATGCTCGGATTAAACCCGGCCTCACGAACGCCAGCCAGAGCGGCCTGCACAAATTCGTCCGACTCGTCATACACCCAGCCCGGGAAGAAGCGTTCTCCCTCAATAGTGGCACCTGTATAACAAGACTCCTGACCCACCGCGTAGGAGACACGGGCCTTAAATTGCGGATCCTGCGCGATGAATTCTGCAAGGGCATTTTCCAGTGGGGCAATCACGCTTTCTTTGGTTTCGCCCACCAGCAAACGGCGATCGTAGGTTGCGCGGCAGTAATCCGGCACGACCGAGGCACCCGGGTACGGCGAAGATTTAATGTCGGTCAGTTCGAGAATGCCAGGCCCGAGTACCGGGTGCGTTGGCGGGGTAATGGTGCGAATTTTGTCGATCAATTGCGCCATTTTATACACCGCGTTAATCCCTGCCTGCGGGTTGGCGGAGTGCGCAGGTTTACCAAACGTTTCAACCACAATTTCAGCACGGCCACGCTGGCCAATTTTCAGGTTTAGCTCGGAAGCTTCACCGATAATTACGTAGTCTGGCTTATAGCGCTCGCTGACCAGGCGAGCGGCAATACCTTCAAAGCACTCTTCATGCACGATGCAGGCAACGTAGATTTTCCCGGCAAAATTGCGCTGATTGTCCTGACCGAAAAAACCCACGGCGGAGATCATTGCCGCCACGGCGCCTTTCATGTCGGTCGTACCGCGACCATAAATCTTGCCATCTTCGATATCACCGCCGTACGGGTTGCGGGTCCACTTCTCTTCGTTCACCGGCACAGTATCAATATGCCCATCAAGAACCAGCGTTTTCCCAGGCTGATTACCCACGATACCGCCAACAATGTTGCCGTACTTATCAACGTGGATGTCATCGAACTGGTAATGCTGCATCATTGTTTTTATGGCATTAACCACTTCCCCTTCCTGACCGGAATAACTTTTTTGTTGGATTAACGCCTGACAGTTTTTAATCACTTCTTCAATACGGTTTGCAGATAACATGGGTTTCTCCGTTCTTATTCTCAATCAGGAAATTATTTGTTGATGCCCGGGTACTGACCGCCCCAGACAATATCCAGATACTGTTGTGGGTCAGTGTCACCCTCAGTACTTATCAACAACACGCGGGAATGCTCATCCAGTCCCAGTTGCGCACGCGTTTGCGCCAGTTCAGGCGAGGTCA
Organism: Citrobacter sp. wls714; assembly: GCF_005281025.1. NCBI lineage: Bacteria > Pseudomonadati > Pseudomonadota > Gammaproteobacteria > Enterobacterales > Enterobacteriaceae > Citrobacter > Citrobacter sp. wls714. The sequence goes on from NZ_SZWZ01000031.1 coordinate 17,422, forward strand.
TCAGCAGTGACAGCAGGCCGGTCGTCACCGCCCCGGACTCACCGGAAACGATCTGCGGATCGCCTGCCAGCGGATTACCCAACATGCGCATGCCAAGCGCCGCAACCTCATCCGGGCAGGAGGCAAATGCAGTGGCATAATCACGCAACAGTTTCCAGCCGATGCTATTTGCCTCACCGCAGGCGAGACCAGCCATCACGGTTTGCAAATCTCCACCCACCGCTATGGCATCACCCTCTTTCGATCGGGCTGAGCGGTAGAGACAATCGGCAATTAATGCCTCGGCGACGATCACTTTCGGGCGATTTTCTCCCCATGCCGCTGTCACCATTCCCTGAACCATGCCGGCAAACGAGCCAACACCTGCCTGAACAAAAATATGCGTCGGCGCAACCTGATGCAGCTGGTCGATCGCCTCCAGCATCAGCGTGCCGTAGCCCTGCATAATCCACTGCGGGATTTTTTCATACCCTTCCCAGGCGGTATCCTGCACCACAATCCAGCCATGCTTTTCCGCCTGTTCTGCGGTCATGCGAACCGCATCGTCATAGTTCATATCGACGATTTCAGCGGTAGCGCCTTCGTTACGGATAGACGCCAGACGTTGCTGCGAAGAACCTTTTGGCATGTAAACCACGGCATTTTGCTTCAGCTGTCGCGCCATCCAGGCAACGCCGCGACCATGATTGCCATCGGTGGTGGTAGCAAACGTGACGGTTTGCAGATCGCGGCGCACCTCTTCGCTAGTCATCACATCAAACGGTAATTCGCTGATATCTTTACCGATTAATTCAGCGATATGGCACGCCATCGCATAGGAACCGCCCAGCGCTTTAAAGGCTTTCAGGCCAAAACGTTGAGACTCATCTTTGAGGTAGATATTTTTTACGCCCAGTTTTTGTGAAAGTGCCGGCAGCGTATACAACGGCGTTGGGGAATATCCCGGAATAGACCGATGAAAATTCAACGCTTTGACCAACTCCTGGCGGCTAAACGGCGCCAACGGCGCGTTCGGATGTTCGGTAAACGGTGTCTGGTTGATAAAAAATGATAAGTTTTCCTGCATCATAAAACCTCATTGTGCTGGTAATCCATTCCCTGCAATTGATGTCATACAGAGATATTTCCGCTATCGGTAATGCCAATAGAGCAAAATGCTTACCAGCTTTTTATTAATTGAGTAAAATCTTATAAATAATTTAATAAATGCTTAAATTTCAATTAAATAGACAGAAAACAAGATTTGCAGCCAAAAATATCATCGTGTTAGTTTATCGTTTCATTTTGATAAATTCTCATAATTAATAAATAGTGTGATCGCGGAAGATAAAATAAAAAAAACATACTAAAACAGAGCAGTAGATTGATTTTTCGCAAATCATTTTGGGATTAGTTCGCCTATTTATCACTTTTCATGATAAATGCGACACACGCCGGAGAAGTAGCATGATTTCAGTACTCAGCAATATTCAGGATGATATATGCAATTATGCCGATGCTATTTCTGGCATCACCGGAACGGATGTTGAGATCATTGATGAATCTTTAATGCGCATCGCTGGCACCGGTAAATACCGGCATATGCTCAATGAAAACGTGGCAAAAAATGGCTATATCTACCGCCACGTTTTGCAGGTGCGGGAAACGGTACTGATCAAAAATCCTGGCGAACATCCGCTGTGTCAGTTATGTGAAAAACACCACTATTGTTCTGAAATGCTGGATTTGAACGCACCAATTTTTCTCAACAATCGTGTCATTGGGGTGATCGGGATTATTTGCTCCACCCAGGCGCAGCGAGACACCCTCCTGAGCCAGATTGAGAAATTTGTTACTTTCATTGAGCAAATAGCCGTGATGATCTCCAGTAAGGTTTTTGAATGTCTGGAACGTTTACGCGCGCAAGAAAGGCTGGGCGCATTTCGCCGTCTGATCGATGCCATGGACCGCGGCGTCGTGGCAATCGATGGTGATGGTCTTGTCTGGCATGCCAACCATTCAGCCGATCGCATTCTCAATCGCGAGGTTCAGGGATTACCGTTGACCATTGAAACAACCGGGGACAGTTTGTATGGCGATGAGGAGGCCTGGCTGACGCTCGAAGGTCAGAAATACCATGTGCTGTGCAAGCAAATTTCGCTCTCGTCTTTGGATAACGATCGCTTAACCATGATTATCTTTCGTGACGCGCACGACTACCTGAGTACCCTACTTCCATCGCCTTATGAGGCCGACACCCAGGTGCGGTTGATTGGTCACTCCCCCTTGATGGAACAGCTCAGAAGCACCATCGGTAAAATCGCCAACAGCTATGCCAGTGTGCTTATTACCGGCGAAAGTGGCTCAGGAAAAGAGGTCGTGGCATTTGCCATTCACCAGAGCAGCCCCCGTAAAGCCGCCCCCTTCGTGACAATCAACTGTGCTGCTATTCCCGAACAATTGTTGGAAAGCGAACTGTTTGGCTATGTGCGCGGCGCATTCAGCGGGGCCGATCCCAAAGGTCGAGTGGGAAAATTTGAGCTGGCCAACGGCGGCAGTCTGTTTCTGGATGAGATCGGCGATATGCCGCTTCATCTGCAGGCTAAGCTGCTCAGGGTTCTGCAGGAAAAGGCGATCACTCGCGTCGGGTCTAACAACACCATCAATATTGATGTACGAATTATTGCCGCAACCAACAAAAATATTAACGCCATGGTGGAGAATAATCAGTTTCGCGAAGATCTTTTCTATCGCCTGAACGTGGTCCCGTTGGTTCTTCCCTCTCTACGCGAACGACGAGCAGATATTGCCGTTCTCGCGCAATATTTTGCCGATGAGTTTTCGGTCAGTTATCAGCGACCGTCGCAAAAACTCCCCGATGACGTCATCAACCGCCTCTATGCCTGGCACTGGCCTGGCAACATTCGTGAATTACGTAACGTCATCGAATATATTTTCGTGATGCGCGGGGAAGCCGCTGGGATCAACGCCAGCCATCTGCCTCCTTACCTGCTCACCGCAGCTGACGGCAGAAAAACGTCGATGACAGCCCAGCCTCAGCAGCTTGCTAATAAGGGAAAGCAAGCGGAAAGGGAGGCCATTGAAAATGTCATCCAGCGATTTGGCGCAAGCGTGGAGGGAAAAAAACAGGCAGCGACTGAACTGGGGATCAGCATTGCCACGCTTTATCGAAAAATAAAGCTATACGGGTTATGAACCCCATCTTACTTAACGTAAAAGCCCGCGTAACGCGGGCTTTCGGCAGGAACAACAAAGCCAATTAATTCCGTGGCGACTTAATCAAACACACCATTAATAACAGCAGTGACAATCGCCGTGCTCAGTGCAATCAACACCAAATTGTCGCCAACGACCTGCCATTCATAGCCAGGGTAATACGGCAGTTGATTCAACATAGAGGGTGGGACACTTTTTTTAGCGATCCCCGGAGGAAGCGGTTTTCCTCGCGCCAGATTTTTGGCAATGCCTGGCGGCAGTGATTTATACCCCGTCAAACCGTATCTGACAGCATACTGCCTGGCCACGTTATAGCTGATGTCTCTATCCACATGATCCGGCTTGCCATAATTTTTACGCTGTTCTGTATGTGAATTATTTTTTTGGCCAGCGTTTCCTTTCTGGCTGTTACCACTATTACCCTTGTTTCCGCTATTACCATGGTTGCCACTATTACCATGGTTGCCACTATTACCATTGCCGTTACCGTTACCGGGGTTAGCGAATACAGGGGTGGCGCACATCGTCATCGCGGCAACGGCGACTAAAGCCGTTGCTAAAGTACGGAGTCTGGACATGATGATTCCTTGAGGTGTGGATACATATAAAAATGTAAGGTATTCCATGATGACTGGCTATCGCTATAACTCCGATTTATTGGCAAAAAAAGCGATGACATTTTGCAAAGCGAACACCTCCGAATACGTATTTTTGTGATTAAAGCTCACCACTCCCGATAACTCAGATTGGCAAGCGAGAGGCACAGGATCTGAGTTTTTGGGAATAATTTGGCGAAAATGGAGAGAAAACGGCGCTTTTTTTCGGTTAAGCTATGTTCATGCTTTGACGCTACACCATGGTCAGATTCACTATCCAGGAACCCTCCATAATGGCAAAAAGTACCCCGCAGCTGCCACTCGACCCACATATGTGCCGCAGCTATGAAAAAAAGACGAGAAGTCCGTTGGCGCTCTATTCAGAGTATCAGCGTATGGACGTCGAACTGCGGGCGCCGCTGGCCATGACCTACAGCCACTGGCATGGTCAGGTTGAGGTGAATGTACCGTTCGATGGTGATGTGGAGTACCTTTTTAACGACGAAGTGGTGAAAAGCAAACAGGGTTTTATCACCTTGTTCTGGGCCTGTACTCCCCATCAGCTCATCGATGCCGGGCATTGTAAACAAATGGCTATCTTCAATTTGCCGATGCATTTGTTTTTATCCTGGCCGCTGGACAGGGATTTGATCAACCACGTGACGCACGGGATGGTGGTTACTTCGCTTGCCTCGCAGCAACTGAGCGCTTTTGAAGTACAGCGCTGGCAAAGTGAACTTAGCAGCGACAACGAGCAGATTCGCCAGTTAGCTATCGATGAAATCGCCTTGATGCTCAAGCGTTTTAGTCTCTCAGGTTGGCGGCCAGTGCTGGGTAATAAAACACCACGGACGCAGAAAAACAGTATTTCACGGCATTCACAGTTTTACGTCAGCCAAATGTTGGAGTTTATCGCCGCTAACTGCGACAAACAGCTCACGGTCGATGCCATTGCCGAGCACGTTAAGCTCAATCCCAATTATGCGATGGGTATTTTTCACCGGGTGATGCAACTGACGATGAAACAGTACATTACGGCGATGCGTATCAACCATGTGCGAGCGTTACTCAGCGATACGGATAAAACAATTTTGGATATCGCCACGATTGCTGGTTTTCGCTCCAGTAGCCGCTTTTATAGCTCGTTCCATAAATATGTCGGCATGCCACCGCAACAGTATCGCAAACTGAGCCAACAACGACGAAATCACTCACCTTATGCCGAGGGGTAATTCATTCGCCAAATATTCTCTTATCCTACTACAAAAAAGAAATACCAGAACTGCAGGTCAAAATAGATAACCTGACACAGTTAATAAAATAGAGTTCAGCAGAGCTCTGGCAACTATGTTGCTCAATGCTGAGTAACCTGTAGCGGGTAGTTATTTGACGTGTTCAACCATTAATGATTGGGATGGAATTATGCAATTAAATAGCTGCACCTCCAACAACAGAAAGAAATTGTCTTTCTGTTGGTCAGTTTTACCTATGATAGTCATGCTGGGCGGGATTAGCATCGGATATTTTATATTCAATATTCGTGCCGAACCCATGATCCTGATGGGCACAGCAACCGCCTCATTTATCGCCGTCGCTCATGGCTACACGTGGGATGATATTCTACAAGCTATTTGCAATAAAATATCTGAAGCGCTGCCAGTCATATTAATTGTCGCCAGTATCGGTTTCTTAATTGGCGCATGGATGGTGTCAGGCACTATCCCGATGATGATTTATTATGGTTTAAAATGGATTGACCCGCAGTATTTCTATATTTCAGCATTTATGCTGGGTGCGCTGATCTCAGTTTGTACCGGTACTTCCTGGGGCTCTATCGGGACCGTGGGGATAGCCATGATTGGCGTGGCAATTGGTCTTAATGTTTCGCTGCCTATTGCCGCAGGCGCCATTGTCTCAGGCTGCTGGTTTGGTGATAAGCTCTCACCGGTTTCTGATTCAACCAACATGGCGGCGCTGGCTGCCGGTGTAAATCTGTACTCGCATATCGGTCATCTGCTGTGGACCACCGGCCCGGGGTTTATAATTTGCTGCATTATTTATAGCTATATGGGTATGGGTATTGATGCCTCATCCAGTGCTCCTGAAAATATCACCAGCTTAATGAACGCTATCGGCCAGATTTATCATTTTAACATTCTGTTGTTGTTACCGCCGATCATCGTTTTATATGGCTCACTGTCAAAAAGACCACCAATTCCGATGCTCTTTTTGTCTACGATAGTGTCGATGATTCTGGCATTAGTCTTTCAGCAATTCACCGCTTCGTCCGTTGGCGAATCCGTAGTCAGCGGTTTTAAACTCGCGATGCTTACCGGGGATAACCTGCCCGCACTGTCCTCCGATGTCTCCCGCTTGCTGGAAAGAGGTGGCGCAATATCTATGTTCAGCAGTTTTGTCACCGTCTTCAGCGCCTTCAGTTTTGCCGGTGCAATGAGCGCGACAGGCTCTTTACACACCGTAATTAACGCGCTGACCAAAGGGGTTCAATCCACATTCCGCCTGGTGGCCACCACGATTGTTACGACCTTCACCATCTGTGCCTGTACGGCAAACGGGACTCTGCCACTGCTACTGTGTGGCGACGCCTTTAAAGATGAGTATAAAAAACGGGGGTTGGCAGCAAAAAATCTTTCACGAACCACCGAAGATGCCGGAACCGTGGTTGAGCCGATTATTCCCTGGTCTGCTTCAGGCGTTTATTGCGCCACGATGCTGGGCGTGGCAACGCTTGATTATTTACCATGGGCAATTCTGTGTTATAGCGGCGTCATCTTTGCCTTGCTGTGGGCGGCAACGGGTATTGGCATTGCGAAATATGAGCCAAATGAAGCTGCTGAAAATATGGTTGAGCAAAAATCATAGGCTAATAACAGCTATCACCAGGGTAAATTTAATATATCAATAAAATAGATATTCTTCGCTGTTTGCGTTGCTAAACCTATTTTTCAGAGGCTTTCCAGGAGTCAGCAATGTCTTTGTTTGATGAAATTGTCATAAGGGATGCTAATTGCCGCAAATACGGTCAATTACAACAAATGTACGGCACCACCGATGTATTGCCATTATGGATTGCAGATATGGATTTTGTGACGCCGGAACCTGTAATGAACACGCTGCGTTCAGTAGTCGCGCAGCCTGTACAAGGATACAACCTGGATTATCCGCAATGGAAAGAATCCGTGATCCATTGGTATGCACAACAGTATGATGCCGACGTCAGGCCGCACTGGTTGCATTTTATTCCTGGGGTTATAAAAACCATCGTACTTTCTTTAATGGCGCTTACCCGACCGGGCGATAATATATTGACCTGTACGCCAATATATGATCCCTACCCTAACCTGGTGAAAACCAGCGGCAGGAATTTAATCCAAACGCGCCTTATTGAAAAAGACGGGTATTATGAATTTGACTGGCATGATTTCAGTGAGAAGCTCAAGCAGTGCAAAATGTTTCTTTTCCCGTCACCGCATAATCCGGGGGGAATGGTGTGGTCGCGGGAAACGCTGGAACAAGTTAGCCATTATTGCCAGCAGGCTGGCGTCATCATTCTGTCTGATGAAGTGCATAGCGATTTAACCCTGCCAGGTAAGCGCCATTTGCCATTTTTTACGCTCAATGAAACGTCAGGCAGCAAATCAATTGTACTGACCTCAATCAGTAAAACCTTCAATACGGCAGCACTCCAGGGCGGAATAGCCATTATTAAAAACGATGAGTTACGCCATCAGTTCTATCACTTTCTTGATAACTGCTACCTTGCCGAGACGCATTCATTACAGCAAGCGGCCATTTACAGCGCGTTTACTCATTGTGGCGACTGGCACCAGAAACTACTGGCCTATCTGGCTGACAATGTCGCGTTTGTTAAACGCGACATTGAAAAGCACTGTCCCTTGATATCTGTCGTATATGGCGGCGCATCTTATCTTCTGTTTCTGAATGCGGAAAAAATGGGTCTCAACGATGCACAACTAAGCGATTTTTTTGTGCATGAAGCGAAGCTTGGTCTGTCGCCAGGCGCACAATATGGTCCTGGCGGAGAGGGTCACATGAGACTCAACGTGGGCTGTCCGCGTTCTGTCCTGGTAGAAGCCATGAGCCGCCTAAAAGCGGCCTACCAGAAACGGCAAAACGCGTAGCGTACATCACGATACTTGCCCTGCCATGGTGGGGCAAAATTAGCCAGAAATGTTGCAAAACTGCTATAAAGTCTTTCCCTTCTGTCGGCTGGTGTTAAACTGGAAAGTGTGATCTTCATCATAACCTGTTCAAACAGAAAAAAGAGACACTGCTATGCAACATATCATTGAGGGCTTCCTCAACTTCCAAAAAGAGATTTTCCCTCAACGTAAGGAACTCTTTCGCAGCCTGGCATCCAGCCAGAATCCAAAAGCGCTTTTCATTTCCTGTTCCGATAGCCGTCTGGTGCCGGAACTGGTGACCCAGCAAGAGCCGGGGCAGCTTTTCGTTATTCGCAACGCCGGCAATATCGTACCGTCTTTCGGTCCCGAACCTGGTGGTGTCTCCGCCACTATCGAATATGCGGTAGTTGCACTTGGCGTGACGGATATCGTCATCTGTGGTCATTCCAACTGTGGCGCGATGAAAGCCATTGCTGATAGCCAGCCTCTGGATCCGATGCCCGCAGTGGCTCACTGGCTGCACTATGCCGATGCCGCCAAAGCCGTGGTTGAGAAAAAAACCTGGGATAACCCCATCGATAAAGTTAACGCTATGGTGGAAGAGAACGTTATTGCGCAGTTGAACAATATTAAAACGCATCCTTCAGTAGCTGTTGGACTGCGAAATAATGCGCTGCGTCTGCATGGCTGGGTGTATGACATCGAAAGTGGTGAAATTCGTACCCTGGATAAAAACAGCAAAACCTACGTTTCCCTTGCTGACAACCCGCAGGTGCATTTCGAGTAACCCCTCCACTGGAGCAAGGATGCTCTGGACATTTTTCCTACTTTTGTGCTACCGACAAAAAAACATCTGCAACTAGTTTTTAAGATAGGCGTAGATATTTCTACATCAGTCATCGCGCATTCATTCAACATTGCGGCAAATGACGTGTAGTGACCTGCAAAACGGCTGTCCCTATAGGCATTTTTTCAAGTTGCAGGCGATAACAAGGAGTATGCGCAAATGCTAGCGAAAATAAAACGAATGATAAAAATGTTATTCTATCATGAGTCATGGGACATCATGATTCTGAAAGATCATGGCTCACACTTATTCCCCGATAATACTCTGGAAATACTGAGTAAAACTGCTGCCCAGCAGTTAAAAAAGAAATATACGTTTCAGGCCGACCCTTTTATTATTGAAAAGGCCGATAAACTGTATGTTTTTTATGAAGCTTTTAGCTTTCGAAACTCGAAAGGTACGCTAAGATGCCGTATTCTGGATCGTGAACTGACTGAAATCGATGATGTTAAACTTGAGGGCTTTGACGACTTAAAGTGTCATTTGTCATTCCCTTTCCTGATTCATATCAACGATCAGCTATTCATGATCCCCGAGTCTTCAGAAAGAAAAGAAGTCATACTGTTTCAGTCGGTAGAGTTTCCGGTACGCTGGAAGAAAATCAAAGTCTTAATATCGGATACTGAAGTAACAGATAATGTGTTTCTCACAATTAATGAAACCTGTTATCTTTTATCCACCACAATGGATAATGAAATTATTATTCACTCTGCTGAGAATATCTATGGGCAGTGGCAGCGGATTGCCCCCTCATTGAAGGTGAGCAACCATCACCATCGGGGAGCGGGTGCGCCCTACCTTGTCGATAACAAAATGTACTTCCTCACCCAAGAATGCACGCCTGAAACCTACGGAAAATCCATATACATCAAAGAATTAGTCACATTAAGCAATACTGTATTTGATGAAAGCCTGATCGAGAAAATCAATTCCTCGATCAACCACAGTGATGGTGTCCATACACTAAACTTCTCAAATAATTATATTGTTTATGACACTAAAATAAACAAGTTCAGTTTGTTGGCGATTTTAAAAAAATTATCATATAAATGCATGATAAAATACAGGAATGTATGTCTTTCCCATCGATATAACTGATTCACTGGATTTTCGGGTGGCGTTGGTAGAAAATCGTTCGGGTTTCTAGCATTTATCTGGAGTCTGTATGGCAATTCTTGTCACTGGTGGCGCAGGTTATATTGGTTCACATACTGTTTTAACACTACTGGAAAGAGGCGATGAAGTCGTTGTCATTGATAATCTGTCGAACTCATGTCAAGCCTCGCTGGACAGAGTCGCGGAACTCACCGGCAGGGAACCGACTGTCTATATCGCCGATATTCTGGATCGGCAGGCCTTAAAGAACATTTTCACCCGCCATAACATCACTGATGTCATTCATTTTGCGGGACTCAAATCGGTTTCAGAGTCGATAAAAGAACCCCTCGCCTACTATGAAAACAACGTCACTGGTACGCTGGTATTACTGGATGAGATGCTGGCGGCAGGCGTTAATCGTTTTATTTTTAGCTCATCGGCCACAGTATACGGTAATCCGGAAAGCGTGCCGCTAAGCGAGCAATCACGCACGGGCGGTACGACCAATCCGTACGGCACGTCTAAATTAATGGTCGAACAGATTCTGGCAGATTTTTCACGCGCACAGCCCGATTTTCGCATCACCTGCCTGCGCTATTTTAACCCGGCCGGTGCCCATCCATCGGGTCGAATTGGCGAAGATCCTAACGGTGTTCCTAATAATCTGGTCCCGTATATCTCCCAGGTCGCAATTGGTAAACTTGAAACCGTGTCGGTATACGGCAATGACTATCCAACCTCCGACGGTACCGGCGTTCGTGATTACATACACGTTATGGACCTGGCGACCGGCCACTTAGCCGCGTTGGATTGCCAGAACAAAGGCGCTGCCTACAAAGTGATTAATCTCGGTACCGGAGTCGGGTATTCCGTGCTTAACCTTATTGAGGCGTTTGAAAAAGCAGCGCAAACAAAAATTAATTATCAGTTTGTCGCCAGAAGACCTGGGGACATTGCCGAGTGTTGGTCAGACCCTTCTCTGGCGCGAAAAGAGTTAGGCTGGCAGGCTATTTATAGCCTTGATGACATGATGCGCGACACGTGGAACTGGCAAAAAAATAACCCGAATGGTTATAACCTGTGATGTTCTCAGCAACGAGCCTGGTCACCAGGCTCGTTGCTTTACCGGGCTAGCGTGACGTTATGGTTGATACACGATACCAGCCGCTGCTCTGCTTCCCTTCATTGGCAAAGTTAATTCTCGCCGCACCGGATTTATCCAGCATCGCAACCTCAATCGCATATTGCCCTTTCTCCAGTCGACCTGGCATAGGCAGCGCATAACTGACCTGATGAATTCCCGGGAGCCAACGTCGTATATCATCCGCCGCATTACCCTGCGCCACCACCTTATTGGCACTGTCTACCGCACGAAATGCCAGCGTATAGGGCAGGTAGATCGGTGCCACACCATCGTTATACCAGGTACTGTTCAACGTCAGCGTTTGTCCACCGCTCCACACGGCCTCATGGCTCAGGGATGCTAAGCGAAATCGATAGCCCAGTTTGGTCAGCGCATCATCGACAATCGGTCGATAATCGCTGGGTATCGCTCTCGATTTCAGGTTGATAGTACTGGCATGCTGTTTGAACGCCCAGTCAAAAATCCCCTGCACTTCGGCGCGCGTATAATGAAAAGAATTCTTCCACTCCTGCATATACGAACAGATTTCCAGACTCACTGGCGCGCGTTTCCAGGCATCGTTAAACCCTGCATAACTTTGCTGCGCTGCCAGTAATCGCTGCGGGTAATCATCTTGCATATGATTCCAGGCGTCTGAAAACACGCGCAGGTCACCCCAACAGTCCGCTCGCCACCCGGCCCCACGCGCCACCGCATTTGCCAGGCTTTGCCCACCGCTTATCAGCATAATTTTGGGCGTTTTGGGAAAGGCAGAAAAGTGCATCGCAACGTAGCGATCCAACTGTCCGGTGGTGTATCGCTCCAGGAGTGGCTTCAGATCGGGGAAGTTGCTGTTATGCCACTCGCCCCACGAACCCACCATGCCGATATCAACAAAAGCGAGATTCTCATTACCATCGTAGCGCTGACCCAATGTGTTGAGCAGACGCTGGCTGTATTCGATAAACAGTGGGTCATCTAAATCCGGTACAAACGTCTTATTATCAGACGTCCAGGTTCCTTTTACGCCTTTTTTAATCAGCCAGTCGGGAATTTTAGTGCCATCCGCCGGGTCGGCAAGCGCCATAAATCGTAGCCCGACATTCATCGCGGGACGGTGCGCCGCAGCGTATCTAAAGGCATCATCCACCAGCGCAAAATTGTACTGCCCTTCAACAGGTTCCAGATCTCGCCAATAAAATCGCTCATACTCGAACCCGGTATTGGGATAATCCTCCAGGCTCAGCGTTTCACCGTATCCCTGATGAAAACTGGCAACGCCAATCCCCGGGTTGGTCAACGGCCCCGTCAATGCTTTCGGGGTTACGGTCGTTAATGCGGCCATCACCGACAGCGGGAGGAACATACCCAACAGCGCAGAAACCCATTGACACTTCATCGCAGTAACGCCCCCGTAGGTTCAATAACACTAGTGTTTTTTCAGGTTTAACCACCAGTCCCAAATACCGACGTGAAAATTTTGGAATACATCAATACCTAGCGCTGATTTGATCATATACAGCGTCAGCAATATGCAGCAGGTGACGAACAGCACGGCGATCAACAGCAAAAAAGTGAGCAAGATCCGCGACAAGGTCGATTCCTGGCGATGCTGGCGGCGTAAATCTCTGCCAAACAAAAAAACCAGATAAAAACGTTTACTGAAAAAAGGAAAACTCCGGCGAATATCAATCTGATGCCGTGCAGCCAATGTCGAGGCCAGGATCGCGTTTTCCACCCCTGCTTTTTGTTCCGGGGTCAACTCCTCCGCTATTTGCTCATCAAGGTGAGCATAGAACCGTTCGATGACGGGGGGACGATTTTGAGGACTGGTCAAAATTAACCTATATCTTTATCAATTGAGTGGTAGACGTTGACTGTCTTTTTGGCGATTTCATGCCAATTATAGTTTTGCAAATATACACGATAGTCCACACGATTGGCTGTCACCCACTGGGTTAATTTCCCGGCCAGACTGTTCACGTCCCCGACCTTAAAATAGGCTGCGACAGGTAACTGAACTTCAAGGTTAGCCGGAATATCACTGACCACAGCGGGAAGAGAAAAGGACATCGCTTCCAGCAGCGCAATAGGTAGACCTTCGTGATATGAAGGCATCACAAACAGTTTCGCCTGTGAAAATACCGCCTGCAGTTCATCACCGCGTAAAAATCCGGTCATCACCACACCAGGCGTGTCGGCGGCCAGCTTTTTGAGGCGAATGCTGTATTCGGTCGGATGATCTGCATCGCCAATTAACACCAGCGGCAGGGTCAAACCGCTATGTTGATAAGCGGCGATGGCGTCATGCATCCCTTTTTCTTCTACAAATCGTCCAACCACCACAAGATAATTTTTCGGCTGTAGCCCAAAGCGGGAGAGCGTATTTTCGATAGTCAGCTCAGATAACAACCGCGGCTCGTTCACGCCGTTGTGAATTAAATGCGCGTCATAGCGACCATGTTTTTTCTGGATCAGTTGATTAATCACCTCAGAAATCACAATCACCTCGTGGGCGTATCTCACCGCCCAGCGCTCACCCAGCAACAGTATTTTTTTGGCAATGAATCCCCATTTCTGACGATCGTAGTCAGGCCCATGGTGGGTAAAAACGACCTTTTTGCCCAGGACGCGTAATAATGGAATCACAAGGCCCGGTCCGATAGCATGCACATGCACAATATCCGAATGGTCGAAAACTGTCCTCAATGCCGCTAAAACGGAATGCACAATCGCTTCCAGCGAGCGTTTTTTGGGCGCCCACAGCGCATAGGTTTCGACTTTCTTATACGTTGACCGTTTGTAATTCACATACGGTGAGCGAGCGATAACACAAATATCAACATCGAGCTGCTGCTTAATAGCAGGATAAAGATTCTGGCAGTGAGTCTCCACGCCGCCCAACACATCCGGAATACCTCGTGTGCCAAAAACCGTTATTTTTTTCATACTATGGCCTGCTCAGCAGTTCTTTATACAGCGCCAGCAAGGTGTCCATATGTTTGCTTAGCGCATATTTTTCACTTAACCGCGCCCGACCATGTAACCCCATAACCCGCGCTTTCTCTGGCGAGTCGGCCAGCGTATCCATCGCATTCGCCAACGCTTGCACGTTGCCCGGCTCGAATAAAATCCCTTCGCTACCGTCACGAATTTGTTCCGGGATCCCGCCAATGCGCGATCCAATCACCGGCTTGCCCAGGGACATCGCCTCTAATATCGCCATGGAACAGTTTTCATAACATTCAGAAGGAAGGATTACCGCCCGTGCATGCTTAATAAGCTTATCAAGGGCTTCCCCTTGCTGCACATAACCTAAAAATTCAACATCCGGGTATTTGGCGACTAACTCGTCATGTAGCGGGCCGTGGCCCACAATTTTCAACGGCGCTTTGTTCTGCATTTTCTCATGTGCCGCCAACAGCGTTGCCACCCCTTTTTCACGGCTCAAGCGACCAAAGAACAGCATATAGCCTTCATCGCTTGCCTCATCCAGAGGACGACTGTCATCTACGCCATTGACGATCACATCAATGCGCGACTTCGGCAGCGTACGCAGCAGCACACCGCGTAAAAAAACGCTCGGCGAAACGATCACATCCAGCGCCTGGTAATTTTGCGCAATGTATTGCCAGGTTGCCTCCAGAGAGAGCAATAAGCTTTTTGAGGCGGAACCTTCCTGGCAACGATACCTGAAAGCATTAAAAACCGTGCCGGTGATACAGGAGTCACACACTTTGCCGTCGCGCAACATGGAATACGTAGGGCAGACAATCTTATAGTCATGCGCAGTCAGTACCGTTTTGCAGCCAAAATTGCGCGCAACTTTTATCAGCGCCGGCGTTAATTGGTGATAGATATTATGAAAATGAACGATATCCGGGCGCTCTTTTTGCAATAACGCCAGCATCTTTTTGCAGGCCTGCGAATTATGAATAAAGTTAACCGCCGTTTTGAGCCCACCCAACAAATTACTTTCCTGGTGGTAGTCCACATTGCTGACAAAATAATCCGCATAGTCCGAAGGGAAATTTTTCTCATGCTGCATCGAGAAATCAATCACCTGCACTCCGGCCTGTTTCAGCATATCGCGCTCTTGAAAATAAACCGTTTCCGCGCCGCCTTTGATGAAAAAAAACTTATTTACTAATAAAACTTTCATGGCGTCTGCCTTAGTTATTCATGAATGATTTTACTGTCAGGCGGAGTCAACGGATCGCGTAGCGGATGTGTTAACCCTTTAACAAGCCCCGCGGAAAGCACAGCTAAGTTCATCACGCTTTGCAGGCCATTCAATAACGACCGATTCTGCACGGTTTTCAGTATCACAAAGGCAAGCAATGGCAGAAATGCGATATCGAAAATTTCGAGATTAAAGGTCACCGCCGCAATGAACAAGGCAACCAGGTAAACAGCAAAAATCGCCTCGTTTTTAACCATTTTTAACGCTTTAATGAAATAAGGCTTTCCCCAGGCGCAACGTAAAAATTCGCCCGGAGCCTGATAGTATCCGCTTTTCCAGCGATGCTTCAGCATCTGAAAGGTCGGCATGGTATGCGAAGTATGAATAAAATACGGAATATTCAGACGACGTAATTTATAACCCGCGTCAAGTAACCGCAGGCCAAGTTCAGCTTCTTCATAAGCATGCAGATTACGGTTGGTGAGATAACCAATTTTCTCAATGGCGGAGCGGCGATATAGCCCCCCGCCGCCTAAATGGTCGCTATCCCCTACGGGATAGATTTTATTAATGCGTTGCTTACGCGATTTAAATTCATAGTTAACGGCATCGTCCATTTCGACGGTTCCCGCTACGCCAGCGTATTCCGGTTCCGCCTGCAAAAACGCGACAGCCTGATCCACAAATCCTTCTTCCAGCTCCATGTCGCCGTCCATCAGCAACAGATATTCCCCTTCACTATAAAGGTAACCCAACTGATGTCCGACACCACAGCAACGATCGCCTGGATCGGTTAATGACACCACAGTCACCCCTTTATCGATCGCCAACTGCTGGGTGTTATCCGTTGACAGACTATCTGCCACAATAATTTTATGTGGATAATCAACAAGCTGTTTACGGATACTATCAATTGTTTTCTCAATACATTCAGATTCATTGAGCGTTTTGATACTCACTGAAATAAACGGTTTATTGTCCATACAATTACCCTACGCAGCGAAGGACGGTTCGACGAATCACTAAACTTGATCCTAGTGATAAATAGAACAGGAATTGTAACATCGGTGTAATCATCAGTATCTGGCTGTAAGGTAAGCTAATTAAGCAAGCAATCGCAAAAGCATTAAATGCCGGAGCAAAGCTCAACAACTGAAGATCCTGCGGGTCCAGTTGTTCAAGCATCAGTAAAGGCTTGGGCTGACATATTTTCAGGATATAAATAAATAAGCTAATGAAGATTAACGTGCCAATCACACCCACTTCCCACAGCAGCATACTCAGAGAAGTCGAGTCGAGGATTAAGTTATAAATAATATTCAGAAAGCCCGGCGATACCGTACTCCCGCTGTTAGTGGCGTTGAGTCCATAGCCAAATAACGTTCCTGACAGTCCCCACAGATCATTATTTTTTAGCCAGAACAGGAAAGTCGTAAAGCGCCCTAACTCCCCGGTAGACATAATGTAGTTCGGGTCAAAAATATAGCTCAAAGAGTCGATAAAAATACTCAACGCGCTTTTCGACGGATCGCCGCCAAACGCAGTAGAATAATAATATGCAAGGATAACTATCGACAGGCTAATCAGCAGCAACATCCCCGCCACAATAACCAACAACGTCTTCAGATTAACCTTACTAACATCTTTAACGTAGCTCGGTGAAATCCACACCCACGCCAGGAATAGAGGCGATAGCAGGATAACGAACTTTACTTCACCAATAATGCACAGCCCGATCCCGAGCACAATGTGCAACGCCATGGATTTAAACGTGGTCAGTCCGTGCTTATACTCAGAGACCTTTAACAGCATAATCAGCAGGCAAAACAGGCCCATCGCGGCAGTGTTACCTCCCCCCATCGGGTCGCCGCCAAAGGTACCCACCACGGAATCCCATTTTTCATCTTCACCACGCACCGCGACACGCTGGGGAACAACCAGTAAAACCTGATAAATCATGACCGGGATCTGCGCGTAAAACACCCAGTATAAATAGCGAGTCACGCGATAAATCTGCGACTCCCGGCAAAATCCCAGCAGCAAGCAGATCATCACCAGCGACAGCGCAATTTCATTTTTAAAGGCCACAATCGCGACGGTGATCCCGCCCTGAATCAGAGTTGAGGCCCCGGCCAGTATCAGGAACGAGAAATACAGCGCCAGCACTATCGTCTCCTGCGCATCCAGACGCAGCGAGCCATCCCGCGTCTGCATCACCAATAATCCCACCATCAACAGGGTCAGAAAAAAGGGGATCCATAGCACCGACTGTATGCCGGTAAAGTATTGCACCAGGCCACACAGGATCAGCGTAACGAAGGTATAACCTTGTAAATAATATCCGGTATTCAGCGTCATAGTATCACCGGCCTGTCTTTCAGCAGATTAGCCCGCTTGTTCATTTTCAAATAAATAAAGGCGTAGCGAATAAATGTCAGTGAAGAAAACAAAATCACCGACGTTGCATAGTCTTTATAAAAATAGGGCGTCACGACAAAAGCGAATAGCACAATCGCCAGTTGCTCCAACTGGATGCGCAGAAAATAGCGATGGGAGCCAAAAATTAGCTCTATGACCGTCAGGGGGCTTATCGCCAGCGCCGGGAACAGGTAGGGTAGCATGTAGCGAGACGTTTCAATGGAGTTAATCCAGTCTTCGCTAAAACCGAGGCGCATCACAATCGGATAGAAAATAAACACGCCAAGAGTACAGATAACTCCCAACACCAGCAGCAGCATCCGTACCCGGGTATACTCCTGATAATTAAAGGTGTTATTTCTAAAATCGATAGACCACTTGGAAAAAATAGTATTACGTACCGCGTTCCCGATGATCACCACCGGCGCCAGGCAGAAGCGGCTGACCACGGAAAAATAACCGGCTGTCAGCGCCGAAAACCAGAAGTTAATCAGCATAATCGGCAAATTGCTGCTGGCCATCGCCAACACCTCTGCGCTACCGACTTTAGTAATGTGATGAATATTCTGTTTAAAAAAATGCCAGTTGCTGGCGGGTCGTAAATGCTGGACCGCCACCGAACGAATATCAAACGAATGCAATATACAGCTTACCGTCAGTACCATCGTCGCACAGGCCCACGACCAATAAAACAGCTGCACATGATGCGTAACCAGTATCGAAAGTAATACCACCACAGAAACAGAAATGCGCTGGAAGATCAGAAAACGAAAGTTAGCTGTGCGCAGCGACAGGTTTTCCGAGATGAGAACCCACGCCGTAGCAAGCGTCAGTAAATAGAGGAACAGTATGCTCTGGTGGAACAACCACGCGGTCAATACTGCGTAGGGTAAGGCAATAATCGTGCTTTGTATCAGACAAAACACGACATTCTGTACCAGTTCATCATCCTGCTGTTTAGGAATTAAAAGCTGTGATGCAAAGGTACAGACCTGAGCGCCCACCACGGCAATACTGTAGTTGAGCGCATAAAGCCCCACTTCAGCCATATCGTACTTATGTGAGATCAACCAGATAGATAGCGCACCAATCAACTGTGAGATGACTGATGAACCGGCTATCGTGGAGGCGCTCTTCAGTAGACTCATACGCGGCCTGGCGTCGTCATCAGTTGATCGGTACTGAAGTTCAGTGAGCGCAGACCCTCTTGCGTTTCAAGGTCTTTTTCTTCAACCGCATTCAACACGGCGCCAATCACAACGCCGTTATTTTCCTCGATCTTGTCCAGCGCGTTGGCTATATGCCCCGCCGAACCCGAGCCGGCTTTCACGATGAAAATAACGCCATCAACGGCACGTTTAATCAATTGCACATCCTGACTCTGATTCACGGCAGCCACATCAATAATGATGCGTTGATAGTGGGATTTCAGTTCGTGCATTAAAGGCTCAAGGTGCCCGGACGACAACATCAGCAGAGAAGAGAGGGTGGTCTTCCCGTGCGGGATAAAATCGAGATTATCACTGAGCTTGATCCGCGCCTGTTCAAGCTGGGTCTCCCCACGCAGCAGTTCCGCTACGCCTGCGGACGTTGCCGATGCCAGCTCGGATGAGAGTCCGTCAGTATTAAAGAAATCCGCATCGATAAGCAGCGTTTTCTGGTCGAAACTAAAGGAGTTTGCTAACAGACTCGCCAGCAATGAGCGCCCTTCACGGTGCTCCGTCGACGCCACGGCGAGCGTCTGCAATGGTCGATTATCCAATATAATCCGGGTACGGATACCGTGCACAATATCGGCATTCAGTGGATTCTTGAGGATCATGTCGCGAACCTGTGCGCGCCCTGAGGTTCCGCTAAAACGACGGATTTCGCCCAGCGGAGTAACGTTCAGGCGTTTTTTCATACGACTCAACGTACGGATTGAGTTGTCCATCGCCGCTTTGACAATGAAATACATGATACTGAACACCACCACCAGCAGAACCACCATCACCAACAAGAGGGATTTATTCGGTTTCGCGGGTTTTAGCGCGGGTACGGCAGGATCATATAACACCGCGTCAGCATTCACGCCGGACAGCGACAGTTCCTGAGTACGTTGATACAGCGATTTATACAGATCTTCCATTTTATCTAACGACAGCTTTTGGCTGTTCCAGGCATCGCGTTTTGAGGCCATTTTCTGGAAGATCTCTTTCTGCTGCGCCAGCTGCTGTTGATAGTTCTTTTCATCCGCCAGTGCCGCCAGATATTGCTGACGTAACCCCTCTTTCAGCTCACCCAGTACCCGTCCGGTTTGACTTTGGATCGACTTGACATCAGCTTCTGCTTTTAAAATTGCGGGATTTTTCGGCCCGTATACTTTGCGCAGTTCAGACAACGTGCGCTGCGCCTGAATTAACGCGATACGTAAATCCTGAATCTGGGCGTGGTTAGAGATCGAAGGTTGAGAGATAACGCTCTCCGCCGACCGCCCTCCGCTGTTCACCTCGTTATAGACAGATTCAGCGGCAACGCGACGCTGGGTCGCATCAGCCAGGCGATTGGTGACGATACTTAACTGCTCGGTTTCAAAACCATCGATACCGCGAAAGGTCAGCAGCCCGGCGTTTTTCAGATAGCTGTCCATCTCCTCTTTTTGTTTCGCTATCGACTTCTGAATCTCTTCCATTTTTTCAAAATTCAGTTCGCGGGCTTTCTCTACTTTCAGGCGCTTTTGCTCCACCGTATAGTTGATGAAAGCCTGCGCGACGCCATTCGCAACGTCAGCAGCCACCAGCGGTGAGGGGGATTCATAGGTGATAGATGCCAGGTTCGTTGTACGAATACCGATAACATTCAGGTTTTTCGACAACGTTTTCAGCGCTTGCTCCATCCTCAACTGTCGGTTTTCACTGCTTTCCGCCCCCTGTCCACCGGTTTTTTCCCCAATAAATTCCGGGTTTTCATCCAGCTTCATATCGCGAACGGCTTGCTCAAGCACAATACGTGAATGCATCAACGCATATTGCGTTTCGTAGTAACCACTGCGCGTTGAATCGAAACCATCAACCTGTGGGAACGGAGAAACGTTATCGGCCTGGGCTTTAATCAGTACCGTCGCCGTTGAGACATACTTTGAGGACATCATGCTGATTATTGGATATGCCACTACCCCGGCAACGATACCGGCCAGCACGATTTTCCAGGCGTTCTTTTTCAGCTCTTTGGCAAAGCGGGAGAATTCGACAGTGTTTTCTCGTTTTTTGCCGTTTTCCACTATAGATAGTTTCATCGTCAGAAGAACCCCATGCCAATAATCACGACATCCCCAGGATGAACAGAGTGCGTTAAATCGACATTCTCAAGCAGCTGATTGCTGCCAGACAGGCGAATGTTGATATCTTGTCGGTCAGCACGATCTGTAAATCCCCCCGCCTGCGCAATAGATTTCTCGACGGTAAGCCCTGGCTCCCAGGCAAATCCGTTTGGACTTTTCACCTCACCTGAAACATAGTATTTACGGAACTCGGCAATGCTCACCGTCACCATCGGCGTGGTAAAGTAATCTCCCGTCAACCGTTGAGTTAATTCGTTGGTCACTTGATCGACAGTTTTATCTTTTAATTTAAGAGCGCCCACAAACGGAAAATTAATCTCCCCGCTCTTATCCAAAATAAACCGCATCGTCATATCGGGTTGACCGTGAACAGCGATATTGACAGTATCCCCCGCCCCAAGCCGGTAATCCTGCTGAACAGCAGCAGGATCGTCCATTAATCTTGGGCCGGACGTTGAGCACCCGACCACCAGGATACTGAATAGCAAAAACGCGCACAGTTCTATTATTTTCATTTTAGATCTGAACCTTAGCTTTAAGCATAATCATAGAATTATCATAACCCAACGTTCTAATAACTTCCTGGTTGTCGTTGGGACCGATATAAAACGAGTCAGTATCCTTGTTCGAATTCAATGTATCTAATTGATATTTAATTTCAAAATTAACCGATGGTGTATAGTCGTAGCTCATTGTGACGCTAAAGACCCCATCTTTATCATGCCGGTCCTTGTTCTGTTTTTTATAGTCTTCCGCAGTGTATGAATAATCCAGCAAAGTCGAAAAACGATTACCTAACCAGAAATGCTGGTAAGAAATGCCATACTGGGTCACTAAAATATATCCCCCAACTTCCGACGGGTCTTTAATGCTTTGCGCCGAGTGGGCCGTGAAAACCGACTGTTGTAGCGGCTTCCACTCTGCTTTTATGTCCCAGTTCAGACCATTAAAATCATGCGAGTTTGCGCTGTTTTCAAATGTTTTGTACAACCATGAAATATTCATGTCGACGTTGGTTTTTCCAGTCAACTGCGATTTCATGCCGTACAGCAAATAGTATTCATTAGTATCTTTTTCTGAGTTGTTGTCATAGCGACGCTGGTTAGTAATAAAGCTATAGCGAAAGCGTGTTCTGGATGTGTATTGGTCAAAAATTTCCGCGACCAGGCTATTTTCATGCCATTCCTGTTCCTGAATGTAATGGTAAAAATCCTCACTGGTATCCTGTACATCAGAAGTATTACCGAAAGTCAGTTTTTTGTATAACAACGCCAGTTCCGCTTTGCCACGCCCATCAGGCGCGCCATAGCTGTAGCGCAGTTCACTGTTGATGAAATTTGTCGTCAGCGGTGAGGTAATCCCATATTGCTGAAACTGGCTGGGTAAAAAACCCTCGGTAATTCCGCGGCCACGGGATTCATGTCCAAGTGAATCCTCCAGATTGAGGGTTAAGCCATGCATGAGTCCATAACGCCAGGCCCCATTAAAACGGAAAAAATGATCGGTGTAGTTATCAGCAGAATCGCTTGAGTAGTTACGGTAATCCCCAGAGTACATCAGTAAATACTTATCCTGACCGCGCTCGCCGATCATACTCAGCACTGGCGCTGCGCTCTGAAACGAGGAACCGACAGCATCGCTGTTATGTGGCTGATAAGTCACGTTATCATTATAACCATAATCCACAGCGACCTTGCCCTGGAAGTCGATCCCCGCCAAGCCGATGTGTGATTTCGGTGTTAAATCAGCCCATGCGGGCTGCGATATCACGATTCCGGTAATAACGATTAATTTAGTATGCATTCTTACCGACAAATCCTTTGAAAATAGTTTTAATGATAATTTTTATATCCAGCCATAGTGACCAGTTTTGAATGTACTCAATATCGTACTGAACCCGTTTTTCCATCTTATAAAGCGCATCGATTTCCCCACGAAAACCATTAATCTGCGCAAGTCCGGTGATGCCAGGCTTTACCTTATGGCGGATCATGTAATTTTCGACCTGTTTGCGGTGCTGCTCATTATGCGTAACCGCATGGGGTCTGGGACCCACAATCGACATACTTCCCTGCAATACGTTAATAAATTGCGGAAGTTCATCCAGCGACGTACGGCGTAAGAAGCTACCGAATTTCGTCACCCGCGGATCGTTTTTCGTGGCCTGAATTACCGTATCGGAATTCTCCATAACGCGCATAGTGCGAAATTTCCAGACCTTAATTTTTTGCCCACTCAGGCCATACCTGTCTTGTTTGAAAAACACCGGCCCACGAGAAGTGAGTTTGATACCAATAGCAATAACCAACATCAGCGACGAAATCATCAGCATAATGATACTGCCAAGCACCAAATCCTCTGCCCGCTTAATAAACGAACCCGCCCCTTCAAACGGCGAGCTAAAGATGCCGATGGTTTGCAGGTTATGGATAGAACGTAACTTGGACATATTGTTGCTGTAGGTATAAAAGTCAGGAACAATATAGGTATCTACGGTGGTGTCTGACATCATGGTCAAAAAATGGCGGATGCGATGCAGCGCCACCATCGGTAAAGCGATATAGATTTCGTCTATATTTCCCAGTCGGGCTTCCTCAACCAGATTAATCACCGGGCCACGAAATGGGCTTTTGACCTTATCCACGATGTCGCCACAGCGCGATAACGCACGCTCATCATAAAAAGCCAAATCCAATTTGATATCGGCGTACTCATTCAGTAACGCGCTTTCCGCGGCCAGACCATTGTCGGTCAAACCAATAATCGCCACGCGCATACTCTTTTTCGTTGAATATTTAAAAATAAAAAAGCGAATGTAATAAAGAAAAGGTAATGGAATAAAGTACCAGTAAATAATGGCAGAATAAAAAGGCGAAGGTAGCCTGTCTAAGTAACCGAGGGACTCCGGCTCTGCCACCGTCATACTCACCAGCTCGTTAAAAAATATAGCCAACAGCGTACAAAAAAGTAACCGCTTTTGATTACGCAAACCAATCGTTTTAATCTTTTGCTGATAAATTTTGATATATTCAGCAAACAATAAAAAAAAGACGGAGAACAGAATACTCAGAATAGCAATGGTGTTAAATGGCATCAACCCCAGCAGATGAGCACTAAAAATTAACGTCACATTAATAACGATAAAATCAACCAGTTTTAAAAAGACTGGATATCCTTGACTGCTAATCTTTAGCGATTTTTTAAGCATATCTCAGCCCATTATCTATTGATATTTAATTATTTTTTTCTCATTTCATGATGCTAATTATATCACAAGTCTAAAAAACGCAATGCTCCATTGTCAGTAAATGTAAAAAATAATGTTTGCATGTGTGAAAATTCGCCGCCGAGTGATTTTATAACTATGATTTTAAATGAAATTAATACAACCAAACCATTTACCATAAAATCAAAAAAGACGATTTTTCACAACAAAACCATCATTGACAGTTAACAATTTATGGTCTACGCGAAAACATTTTAGGTATGACAAATTTCACAATGGTGTTATTTGATTTATTTTGAATCACCCTTCCATTGCGGCTAAACACCACAATAAAAATATCTCAGCCAGCAACGCTTAAAAAGCGCACCCGCACGCTTAACCCACCTAAGATTTCGCTACGTGTCAGCTGCGGATGTGTACGGTGTAAACGCGCAATGTCGTTAACCAGCGCCAGACCAATTCCTGCGCCTGGGACATTGCCAACGTTATCGAGTCGATGAAACGGTAGCATCGCCTGATGAACCATCTGATCATCTATACCTGGCCCGCTATCCTCGATCATCAGCACCACGGCTTCGCCTTCACGCTGCAGTCGGGCTGTCACCACACCATGCGGCGGCGTATATTTCAGGGCGTTATCAAGTAGATTCCCACACAGTTCGCCGAGCAGGACTTCATCGCCCTCAATCCACACCGCGCCCTGTTCCCCCTCATAACCCAGATCGATAGCTTTACTGCGTGCCTGCGCCAGCCGGGTAAAACAGCTGCTTTGCACCACCTCATACAAATTAACCGGTGAGAAGTGCTTTTCTCCCTGCTCTTTGCGCTTCACAGCCGACAGCTGAAGCAGCCTTTCCGTCAGTTGAATCGTGTTATCCAGAGTCACGCTCATGGCCTGTAAACTCTCGTACCACTGCTGAGGCTGCGGGCTGGCGAGGGCTACCGCCGCCTGAGTTTTCAGTACCGCCAGCGGCGTTTTGAGCTGATGGGATGCGTCCGCGCTGAAGCGTTCCTGACGAGAGATAAGGCCGCGAAGTCGGTCCAGATAGCGGTTAAACGCCACAATCAGCAGACGGGTTTCCGACCACGGCAACAGCTCCGGCAACGGCGTCAGCAGCCCAGGCTCGCGACGTACCATAAGCGATGACAACTGGCGCATCGGACGTAGCACCCGGCGCAGCAGCCAGCCAACCAGCACCAGCGTGAGCATTACCAGCAGTCCTTGCGAAACCCACGAGGAGAACAGCAACTGTCGCGCCAGATAACGCCGTGATTGCAGCGTTTCAGCGACATAAATCTCTGCCATGCCGATAATACCGCCCTCGTTGACGGGCTGTAGCAAACGCGCCACGCGGATTGCTTCGCCGCGATATTCAGTGTGATAAAACCACGCCAGCGCCGGATAAAGTCGTGTGCGCGAGGTGGCAGGCGGCATCGCAGGTAAATCGTCATAACCTGATATCACCTTCCCCGCCGGGTCGACCACTTTGTAATACAGCCTGTCGTTCATATTCAGTTCAAAGCTGTCCAACACCACCCACGGCACATTCACTTCCAGCCGTTTATTACGCACCACTAACCGCTCAGAGACGGTTCTGGCGGACGAGAGCAGCGTCCGATCATACGCCTGCGTCGCCGCCTGTAACGCGCTGACATAGCTGTTAAACGCCGACAGCCCCCACAGCAACAGCAGCGGTAATCCGAGAAACATCAGCAGTTGCAGATACAATGACTGAGGCTTAACCCACCTCATCGCTACGCTCCAGTACATAGCCCAGACCACGTAGCGTGGCGATACGTACATCGCTTCCCTGAAGTTTTTTACGCAGACGATGGATGTACAGTTCGATACTTTCTGGGCTGACCTCATCGCTCAAACTAAAGACCTGCTCAAACAACTGCTGGCGCGAAACCGGGCGCAACCGACGGTACATAAGCACCGTAAGCAGGGCCTGCTCACGCGGCGTAAGCGCCAACGGTTGCCCCTGCAACAGAAAGTAGCCTTCATCATGAAACGCCAGTTCGCCCAGTTGCTGTATGCCTTGTACCTGCCCCGCGCTGCGACGAAGCAAAGCCCGCAGCCGGGCATCCAGTTCCTCAATTTCAAACGGCTTTGCCAGATAATCATCGGCCCCGACGTTTAACCCTTTCACCCTGTCGGCCACCGCGCCGCGCGCCGTCAACAGCAGAACGGGGAGCGTCTGGCCGCGCTTGCGCAGCCGCTGGACGACTTCAAGACCGTCCAGCCCCGGCATATTGATGTCCAGCACCGCCAGCGCGTACGTTTCACTATGTAAAAGATGATCGGCCGCCTGACCATCAAAAACGCAGTCAACGGCAAAACCGTTTTGCACCAGCGCTTTCTCCAGCCAGTGAGCTAACTCACGGTTATCTTCCGCTAATAAGAGACGCATATCACATCCTGTAAAGTTTCTGCCGCATTGAAAGGAAATTGAAAGGTTAATGTTTTAACAATCACGCAACCGAACTGCTACACATCGGCTCACATAATCACAAAAATCTTCTTTCGTACCTGAAAATCCGGTTTTCCGGTGTGAGGATAAACAATGAAAAAACAATCACTTCGTACCCTTACTGCAAGCTTTTTACTGATGAGTACCTCTGTTCTGGCAGAACAAGCGCCATCGCGCACCGAATGTATCGCCCCGGCGAAACCCGGCGGTGGCTTCGATCTCACCTGCAAGCTGATTCAGGTGAGCATGATGGAAACCGGCGCTATCGAAAAACCGATGCGCGTAACCTACATGCCCGGCGGCGTTGGCGCTGTGGCCTATAACGCAATCGTCGCTCAACGCCCGGCTGAAGCAGGTACCGTGGTGGCTTTCTCCGGCGGCTCCCTGTTGAACCTGTCACAAGGTAAATTTGGTCGCTATGGCGTGGATGACGTGCGCTGGTTGGCAAGCGTGGGCACGGATTACGGCATGATCGCCGTACGCCAGGACTCACCATGGAAGACGCTGAAAGATCTGCTGACGGCAATGGAAAAAGATCCTAACAGCGTAGTTATTGGCGCGGGTGCCTCAATCGGTAGTCAGGACTGGATGAAGTCGGCGCTGCTGGCGCAAAAAGCCAACGTCGATCCGCACAAGATGCGCTATGTAGCCTTTGAAGGCGGCGGCGAACCGGTTACCGCGTTGATGGGCAATCACGTGCAGGTAGTTTCCGGCGATCTCAGCGAGATGGTGCCTTATCTCAGCGGCGACAAAATCCGCGTGCTCGCGGTGTTCTCGGAAGAACGCTTGCCGGGTCAGTTAGCCAATGTGCCAACCGCCAAAGAGCAGGGTTACGACCTGGTGTGGCCGATCATTCGTGGCTTCTACGTTGGACCAAAAGTCAGTGATGCCGAATACCAGTGGTGGGTCGATGCCTTTAACAAACTCCAGCAAACCGAGGAATTTAAAAAGCAGCGCGATCTCCGCGGCCTGTTCGAGTTCAACATGAGCGGTAAGCAGCTCGACGAGTACGTGAAGAAGCAGGTCACGGATTATCGTGAGCAGGCGAAAGCCTTCGGTCTGGCGAAATAAACGCAGAGGCAAAGATGATGAGCGATCGTATTTTTGCAGGTATCTGGCTGTTGCTCTGTATAGCCGGGCTGTTCGTGGCCTGGCAAATCAGCAGCGAATACAGCTATGAGCCGGTTGGCCCGCGTCCCTTTCCGCTGGGCATTATCAGCCTGATGCTGTTATGCGCCGTGGCGCTGCTGTTGCGCCACCCGGACACCATCAGTTGGCCTCGCCGTCATGTGCTGCAAAAGCTGCTGACGATGGTGATTGTTCTGTTGATGTACGCCTGGGGTTTTGAATGGCTCGGTTTTCCCATCGCCACCGCCATTCTTACCGTGGTGATTGGCATGCTGTTCGGCGCAACCATTCCGGCTGCGGGTATTTCCGGCGCGGTCCTCGGTATTCTGTTGTGGTATGCCTTCGACCGGCTGCTTGACGTCACCTTACCACTCGGCGCCTGGCTGGGTTAACGGAGAAACGATGGATACCTGGATTTATCTTTCTCAGGGTTTCGCGGTGGCGATGACGCCGGAAAACCTGGTTATCGCCTTGATTGGCTGCTTTGTCGGCACCATCGTCGGGCTGCTGCCCGGCCTCGGGCCTATCAACGGCGTGGCGATCCTGCTGCCGCTGGCTTTCGCTTTGCACCTGCCGGCTGAATCTGCGCTGATCCTGCTGGCGACGGTCTACATTGGTTGTGAATACGGCGGGCGTATCTCCTCCATCCTGCTGAACGTGCCCGGCGATGCGGCAGCGATTATGACTGCGCTGGATGGCTACCCGATGGCGCAGCAAGGGCGCGGCGGCGTCGCGCTCTCTATCTCGGCGGTCAGCTCATTCTTTGGTTCGCTTATCGCTATCGGCGGCATCATTCTGTTTGCCCCAGCGTTAGCCCAATGGTCGCTGGCCTTCGGTCCGGCGGAATACTTTGCCTTAATGGTTTTCGCCATTGCCTGTCTCGGCAGCATGATGGCGCAAAATCCACTGAAATCATTTCTGGCAGCGCTTATCGGTCTCGGCCTTGCGACCGTCGGCGTGGACGCCAACACCGGGGTTTATCGCTTTACCTTTGACAGTGTTCATCTCTCCGACGGCGTGCAGTTTATCGTGGTAGTGATTGGGTTGTTCTCTGTCTCAGAAATACTGTTAATGCTGGAACATACCAGCAGTGGCCAGACGCTGGTGCGTAAAACGGGCCGCATGTTGTTCAATGCCAAAGAAGGCGCGCAGTGCGTGGGCGCCACCCTGCGTTCATCGGTGATCGGCTTTTTCGTCGGCGTCCTGCCTGGCGCAGGGGCAACCATTGCCAGCGCTATCACTTACATGACCGAGAAAAAGCTCAGCGGCAACAGCGACAGCTTCGGCAAGGGGGATATTCGCGGTGTGGCGGCACCTGAGGCCGCGAACAATGCCTCGGCCTGTGGCTCTTTTATTCCGATGCTGACGCTCGGCGTTCCAGGCTCCGGCACCACGGCAGTGATGATGGGCGCGCTGACCCTGTACAACATCACTCCTGGCCCGGCGATGTTCACCGAACAACCAGATATCGTTTGGGGACTGATTGCGGCGCTGCTGATTGCCAACGTGATGCTGCTGGTGATGAACATCCCGCTGATCGGTCTGTTTACCCGTATGCTGACCATCCCACTGTGGTTTTTGGTGCCCGCTATCGCAGCAGTCTCAGCGGTAGGCGTGTACGCCGTTCACAGCACTACCTTTGATCTGGTGTTGATGGTCGCCCTTGGCGTACTGGGCTACATTCTGCGTAAGATGCACTTCCCGATGTCGCCATTGATTTTAGGCTTCGTGCTGGGCGAAATGCTGGAGCAAAACCTGCGTCGGGCGCTGTCTATCAGTAACGGCAGCATGGATATTCTGTGGGCCAGCGGCGTAGCAAAAGTGCTGCTGGTGATGGCGGTACTGGTTATCGTGATCCCGCCGGTACTGCGCCTGATCCGTAAGCGTAACAGCAAACCGCAGGTGGATATCGGCTAGTAATATGCCGGATGGGCATCGCCATCCGGCATTTTCATCTTAATTCCTGAACTGCACTAAGAACGTGCTCGACAAACCGCGTCAGTTTCGGCAACGCACGCAAATCTTGCCGCCACAGCAAATGAATGGGTCGCGGCTGCGGCGTAAACGCCTCCAGCACCCGCACCAGTCTGCCAGTAGCTAACTCTTCCGCCAGCAGCACCTCCGGTTGTAACAGCAGCCCCGCCCCCGCCACTGCCGCCATACGCAGGCCATGACCATCGTTACAGCGCAGGATCGCATCGCGTTTCCATCTGACTTCGCCCCCTGCGCCCGGTAGCATCCATTCGTTGCGGGCCGTCCAGACGGTGTGGGACAGGCACAAATGATCCACCAGATCCGCGGGCGTGAAGGGGGTGCCATGACGAGCGAGATAATCCGGCGAAGCGCAAATCGCCATACGGTACGGACACAGATATTTCGCCACCACATCAGTCTGATGGATATCGCCAATGCGGATCGCCAGGTCAACCCCTTCATTCACCAGATCGACCATTCGATTGGTCAGATCCAGCTCAATTCGCACTTCCGGCCAGGCCTGTAAAAACGAGGCGGCCAACGGCGAGATCACACAGGCACCAAAGGAGGTTGGCGCGCTGATGCGCAGCGTCCCCGCAGGCGCCAGCCGCAGACGCTCCACTGAACGTTCGGCTATCGTCACCTGTTCCAGCACACGCCGGGCCTCTTCAAAATAGACTCGTCCGGCATCGGTCAGGCTCTGGCGGCGAGTGTTGCGCTCCAGCAGGCGCGTACCGAGTTGCGCTTCAAGGTGGGTGATATATTTCCCCACCATCACCGCAGACATCCCCAGTCGCGTTGCCGCGGTGGTAAAGCTCCCGCTCTCCACCACCGCGATAAACGTTTCCATGCCGCGCAGCTTATCCATATTGCAAACCTCTGGTTAGTAATCATCTAACTTTTAGCCAGTTTATCCGATTTCATTTTCATTAAAGAATAGCGGCTCACACTATTGCGGAGGTGGTTATGAAAATTGTTATTGTTGGTGCCAGCGGTACGGTGGGTCGTACGGTTACAGAAACATTAAGCCGTAAACATGAAGTGATCCGTGTGGGTCGCAGCCAGGGTGATTACCAGGTCGATATCACCTCCCAGAAGAGTGTCGAGGCATTGTTTGAAAAAGTCGGTCGGGTAGACGCGATCGTTTCCGCCACCGGCAATTTGTTCTTTGGGCCGTTATCCACCATGACCGATCGGGATTTTAATCAGGGTTTACAGGATAAGCTATTAGGGCAAATACGACTGGCCTTAACCGGGCAGCATTACCTCAATGATGGCGGCTCGATTACGCTCATTAGCGGTATTATCGCTCATGAACCCATCGCGCAAGGCACAAATGCGGCAACAATCAATGCCGGTCTGGAAGGGTTTGTTCGCGCAGCAGCCTGTGAATTGGGTCGTGGGCTGCGCATCAACCTGATTAGCCCAACCGTGCTCAGTGAATCCGCCGCAGCCTATGACGATTTCTTCCCGGGCTTCGAAAGCGTCCCGGCCGCCACCGTTGCCAACGCCTATCGCCGCAGTGTGGAAGGCATCCAAACGGGTCGCATTTATCAAGTCGGTTACTGACTTGCCGCTGTCGCTGGTTTATCGCCAGCGACAGAATAATTAACCCTATGTTTTAAAATACATTTTCTTGCCCACCTTCCCTCTGCTCGCAGATATCCTCACCTTTTATAATGTTAAATAATTGTTGCTTTTGATCACAAATAAGAAACAAACAAGTTCATTCTGTGCGCGTTTTTCAAAAATGTAGATATTTTTAATTTATGGCTACGAAACGAGCGGCGCCATATCTCCCTGACAATCTACTGAGAGGATCGATTTGATGAACGCACTGACTGCCGTAAAACCGAACGCTGAAGATCCAGCCCAGCACTACAGCGGTTTCACACTGAAACCATCAGTCCAGTCTCCACGTCTGCTGGAGCTGACTTTTTCTGCCGAGACCACTGAGCAATTTCTACAGGCCGTCGCGCAGTGGCCGGTGCAGGCCCTGGAATACAAATCTTTCTTGCGTTTCAAAGTGGGCAAGATCCTCGATGATTTGTGCGGCAACCAGTTACAGCCCCTGCTGCTGAAAACGCTGCTCGATCGTGCCGAAGGGGCGCTGCTGATCAACGCCGTCGGCGTGGATGACGTGGCGCAGGCTGAAGAGATGGTCAAGCTGGCAACGGCGGTCGCGCATCTGATCGGACGCTCCAATTTTGATGCGATGAGCGGTCAATACTATGCCCGTTTTGTGGTGAAAAACGTCGATAACTCAGACAGCTATCTGCGCCAGCCGCACCGTGTTATGGAGCTGCATAACGACGGAACCTACCTCGAAGAAATCACCGATTACGTGCTGATGATGAAGATCGACGAGCAGAACATGACCGGCGGTAACTCGCTGCTGCTGCATCTCGACGACTGGGAGCATCTGGATCAGTACTTTACCCATCCGTTGGCGCGTCGTGCGATGCGCTTTGCCGCCCCGCCAAGCAAAAACGTCAGCAAGGATGTGTTCCATCCGGTGTTTGACGTTGACCAGTTGGGCCGCCCGGTAATGCGCTACATCGACCAGTTCGTCCAGCCAAAAGACTATGAAGAAGGCGTCTGGCTGAGCGACTTGTCCGATGCGCTGGAAACCAGCAAGAACATTATTTCCGTTCCGGTTCCCGTGGGTAAATTCCTGCTGATTAACAACCTGTTCTGGCTGCACGGTCGCGACCGCTTCACCTCGCACCCTGACCTGCGCCGCGAACTGATGCGCCAGCGTGGTTATTTCGCTTACGCGACCAACCACTACCAGACCCATCAGTAAGCGCGAAGGAAAAAAGCGGATGTATGATTTTGTGATTATTGGCGGCGGTATTATCGGCATGTCGACCGCCATGCAACTGATTGATGTCTATCCGGACGCCAGAATCGCGCTGCTGGAAAAAGAGTCCGGCCCGGCCTGTCACCAGACGGGCCATAACAGCGGCGTGATTCATGCCGGGGTTTATTACACGCCTGGCAGCCTGAAGGCGCAGTTTTGCCTGGCCGGAAATCGCGCCACCAAAGCCTTTTGTGATCAAAACGGCATCCGCTACGACGTCTGCGGGAAAATGCTGGTTGCCACTTCCGCTCTGGAAATGGAACGCATGCGCGCGCTATGGGATCGCACCGCCGCTAACGGCCTGGAACGCGAATGGCTGAATGCGCAGGAGCTACGCGAGCGTGAACCCAATATCACCGGGCTGGGCGGCATTTTCGTCCCGTCGAGCGGGATCGTCAGCTACCGCGAAGTAACCGCCGCGATGGCAAAGATTTTCCAGGCCAAGGGCGGTGAGATTGTTTATAACGCCGAGGTCAGCGCGCTGAAAGAGCATGCCGCGGGCGTGATCGTCCATACGCGTCAGGGTCAGGAGTATGAAGGGTCAACGCTGATTAGCTGTTCTGGCCTGATGGCGGACCGACTGGTGAAAATGCTCGGCGTTGAACCCGGCTTTATCATCTGTCCGTTCCGTGGCGAATACTTCCGTCTGGCGTCAGAACATAATCAGATAGTCAATCATCTGATCTACCCGATCCCCGACCCGGCGATGCCGTTTCTCGGTGTACATCTCACCCGCATGATTGATGGCAGCGTCACGGTGGGACCCAACGCGGTACTGGCATTTAAACGCGAAGGCTACCGCAAACGCGATTTCTCACTCAGCGATACGCTGGAGATCTTCGGCTCTTCCGGCATCCGCCGCGTACTGCAAAACAACCTGCGCTCCGGGCTTGGCGAAATGAAGAATTCACTGTGCAAAAGCGGCTACCTGCGGCTGGTGCAAAAGTATTGTCCGAGTCTGACGCAGAAAGATCTGCAACCGTGGCCTGCAGGCGTGCGGGCGCAGGCTGTGTCTCCGGACGGCAAGCTGATCGACGATTTCTTGTTTGTCACTACGCCACGCTCCATTCATACCTGCAACGCCCCTTCTCCGGCGGCGACGTCAGCGATCCCTATCGGCGCGCATATTGTCGGCAAAGTTCATGCACTGCTGGAGAGCCAGAGTAATCCCGGACGCACGCTGCGTGCGGCACGTAGCGTGGAGACATTACACGCCGCATTCACCCGTTAACATGATTAAGACAGGAAGCAATTATGCAACTGAACGATCCAACCTTATTTCGCCAACAGGCGTTGATTGACGGCAACTGGCGTGACGCCAACAACGGCGAGACCATCGCAGTAACGAATCCCGCCAACGGTCAGCAATTGGGTAGCGTACCGAAAATGGGGGCGGATGAAACCCGTGAAGCCATTAACGCCGCGAACCGCGCTCTACCCGCCTGGCGTGCACTCACCGCCAAAGAGCGGGCCAATATTCTGCGTCGCTGGTTCAACCTGATGATTGAACATCAGGACGATCTTGCTCGTCTGATGACCCTGGAACAGGGTAAGCCGCTGGCGGAAGCCAAAGGCGAAATCACCTATGCCGCCTCATTTATTGAGTGGTTTGCCGAAGAGGGCAAACGCATTTATGGCGATACGATCCCCGGCCATCAGGCAGATAAGCGTCTGATCGTCATCAAGCAACCAATCGGCGTGACCGCCGCGATTACGCCGTGGAACTTCCCGGCGGCGATGATCACCCGCAAAGCCGGTCCGGCACTGGCGGCGGGTTGCACCATGGTGCTTAAACCGGCCAGCCAAACCCCCTACTCCGCACTGGCGCTGGCAGAGCTGGCTAATCGCGCGGGGATCCCGGCTGGCGTATTCAGCGTGGTGACCGGTTCAGCAAGCGCGGTCGGCAACGAACTGACCGGCAACCCGCTAGTGCGCAAACTGTCATTTACCGGCTCCACCGAAATTGGCCGTCAGCTGATGGAACAGTGTGCCAAAGACATCAAGAAGGTGTCACTGGAGCTGGGTGGCAATGCGCCGTTTATCGTCTTTGACGATGCCGATCTCGACAAAGCCGTGGAAGGCGCGCTGGCGTCGAAGTTCCGTAACGCCGGGCAAACCTGCGTCTGCGCCAACCGTCTGTACGTGCAGGACGGCGTGTATGACCAGTTTGCCGAAAAACTCGAGCAGGCGGTGAGCAAGCTGCGCCTCGGTGATGGTCTGCAACCAGATGTCACCACCGGGCCGCTGATCGACGAAAAAGCGGTCGCCAAAGTGCAGGAGCACATCGCCGATGCCCTGGATAAAGGCGCGCGCATTATCGCGGGCGGCAAGCCTCACGCGCTGGGCGGTAACTTCTTCCAGCCCACCATCCTGGTCGATGTGCCGGACAACGCGAAGGTCGCCAAAGAAGAGACATTCGGCCCGCTGGCGCCGCTGTTTCGCTTTAAAGACGAAGCTGACGTCATCGCGCAGGCCAATGACACCGAGTTTGGCCTGGCAGCCTATTTCTACGCCCGTGATTTAAGCCGCGTCTTCCGCGTTGGCGAAGCGCTGGAGTACGGCATCGTCGGGATTAACACCGGCATCATCTCCAACGAAGTCGCCCCATTTGGGGGGATAAAAGCCTCCGGTCTTGGCCGTGAAGGATCGAAATACGGCATCGAAGACTACTTAGAAATCAAATATATGTGCATCGGCCTTTAATAAAACAAATACTGGAGAACACCTGATGAGCACCAACAAAGAACTTATGCAACGTCGCAGCAACGCCGTTCCCCGTGGCGTAGGACAGATCCACCCTATTTTTGCCGAGCGGGCAGAAAATTGCCGGGTCTGGGACGTTGAAGGCCGCGAATTCCTCGATTTTGCTGGCGGTATTGCGGTGCTGAATACCGGTCACCTGCACCCGCAGATTGTTTCTGCGGTAGAAGCGCAGTTGAAAAAACTGTCGCATACCTGCTTCCAGGTGCTGGCCTATGAGCCATACCTGGAGCTGTGCGAAATCATGAACAAGAAAGTGCCGGGCGATTTCGCCAAGAAAACTCTGCTGGTGACCACCGGTTCTGAAGCCGTGGAAAACGCGGTGAAAATTGCCCGCGCCGCCACCAAACGTACAGGTACGATCGCCTTCAGCGGCGCTTATCATGGTCGTACCCACTACACCCTGTCTCTGACCGGAAAAGTAAATCCGTACTCTGCCGGAATGGGACTGATGCCGGGTCACGTCTATCGCGCGCTGTATCCTTGCCCGCTGCATGGCATCAGCGAAGACGATGCTATCGCCAGCATTCACCGTATTTTCAAAAATGATGCCGCGCCGGAAGACGTTGCCGCCATCGTAATTGAACCCGTCCAGGGCGAAGGCGGTTTTTACGCGGCCACCCCGGCATTTATGCAGCGTCTGCGCGCCATTTGTGACGAACACGGGATCATGCTGATTGCCGATGAAGTGCAGAGCGGCGCAGGCCGCACCGGTACGCTGTTCGCCATGGAGCAGATGGGCGTAGCGCCCGATCTTACCACCTTCGCTAAATCTATCGCTGGCGGCTTCCCGCTGGCAGGAGTAACCGGTCGCGCCGTGGTCATGGACGCTATCCCGCCGGGTGGCCTGGGCGGTACCTATGCCGGTAACCCGATTGCCTGTGCCGCCGCGCTGGCGGTGCTGAACATTTTCGAACAGGAAAATCTGCTGCAAAAGGCCAACGAACTGGGGCAAACCTTGCGCGAAGGCCTGCTTGCTATCGCCGAAACGCATCGCGAAATTGGCGACGTGCGTGGGCTGGGGGCGATGATCGCCATCGAACTGTTCGAAGACGGCGACCATACGAAGCCAGACGCCAAACTTACCGCGGAAGTGGTGGCCCGTGCGCGTGATAAAGGTCTGATCCTGCTCTCCTGCGGACCTTACTACAACGTACTGCGCATCCTTGTCCCGCTGACCATTGAAGATGCGCAAATTCGCCAGGGGCTGGATATCATCGCCCAGTGTTTTGCTGAGGCGAAGCAGGGCTAACTATACAAAAAAGCAATCCATAGGCCGGATAAAGCGGAGCCGCCATCCGGCACATAGGGTCAATAACAATAATACGCGTGCCCCGGCGCGGGAATGCCGGGGTGCTCTCCCAAGTGAAATACTTTCGAGAGGTTTAAAAGATGGGGCAAGTGTCACAATCACATGATTTAGGGGGCGGGCTGAAATCACGCCACGTCACCATGCTGTCTATTGCCGGGGTTATCGGCGCGAGTTTATTCGTAGGTTCAAGCGTGGCGATTGCAGAAGCCGGTCCCGCCGTATTATTAGCTTATCTGTTTGCCGGACTTTTGGTGGTGATGATTATGCGCATGCTGGCCGAAATGGCCGTCGCCACCCCGGATACCGGCTCCTTTTCCACCTACGCCGATAAAGCCATCGGCCCATGGGCAGGTTATACCATCGGCTGGTTGTACTGGTGGTTCTGGGTGTTGGTTATCCCATTGGAGGCCAATATTGCCGCCATCATTCTGCATTCCTGGATCCCTGGCATACCTGTCTGGTTATTTTCTCTGGTTATCACGCTGGCATTAACTGGCAGTAATTTGCTGAGCGTCAAAAATTACGGTGAATTCGAATTCTGGCTGGCGCTGTGCAAAGTGATTGCCATTCTGGCGTTTATTGTCCTCGGCGCGGTGGCGATTAGCGGTTTCTATCCTTATGCCGAGGTTAGCGGCGTTTCACGCCTGTGGGATCAGGGCGGCTTTATGCCGAACGGTTTTGGCGCCGTACTCAGCGCGATGCTGATCACCATGTTCTCCTTCATGGGCGCAGAGATTGTCACCATCGCCGCCGCCGAGTCCGACACCCCGGATAAACACATCGTCCGCGCTACCAACTCGGTTATCTGGCGTATATCCATCTTCTATCTGTGCTCCATTTTCGTGGTGGTGGCGCTGATCCCATGGAACATGCCGGGGCTAAAAGAAGTGGGTTCTTACCGCTCGGTCCTGGAGTTATTGCATATCCCGCACGCGAAGTTGATCATGGACTGCGTCATTTTGTTGTCGGTGACCAGTTGCCTGAACTCCGCGCTGTATACCTCATCCCGTATGCTCTACTCTCTGAGCCGTCGTGGCGATGCTCCCGCTTTTATGGGGAAAACAAACCGCAGTAAAACGCCTTACGTGGCGGTGTTGCTGTCTACGGGGGCGGCGTTCCTCACCGTGGTGGTCAACTATTACGCCCCGGCCAAAGTGTTTAAATTCCTGATCGACAGCTCTGGCGCTATCGCTCTGTTGGTTTATCTGGTAATCGCTATTTCCCAACTGCGGATGCGCAAAATTCTGCTGGCGCGAGGTGGTGAAATTAAACTGAAAATGTGGCTTTATCCGTGGCTTACCTGGCTGGTCATCGCCTTTATTATCTTTGTGCTGGTGGTCATGCTCTTTCGCCCGGCGCAACAACTGGAAGTCATCTCTACCGGGTTATTAGCCATAGGAATTATTTGCACGGTGCCCATTATGGCACGCTGGAAAAAACTGCTATCGTGGCAAAAAGCACCCTTGCAAAATACGCATTAAATCTGTTCCCGGCGCACGCCGGGACATTTATTCAGGAGTAAGACCATGACCGCCATTCCCCAACCGACGGCCATTGATGGATACCGCTGGCTAAAGAACGACATCATCCGCGGTATTTATCAGCCTGATGAGAAACTGCGTATGAGCCTACTGACCTCGCGCTACGAGCTTGGCGTGGGACCGCTGCGCGAAGCGCTTTCACAGCTGGTGGCGGAGCGACTGGTCACGGTGGTCAATCAGAAAGGGTATCGTGTCGCCCCGATGTCCGAGCAGGAATTGCTCGATATTTTCGATGCCCGCGCCAATATGGAAGCCATGCTGGTCGCGCTGGCCATCGAACGCGGCGACGATGCCTGGGAAGCGGAGATTTTAGCCAGGGCGCATATGCTCAGTAAGCTTGAAGCCGTGGACGCCAGCGAACAGATGCTTGATGAATGGGATCAGCGCCATCAGGCGTTTCACTCGGCGATTGTCGCCGGCTGCGGTTCCCAATATCTGCTGCAAATGCGCGAACGATTGTTTGATTTAGCGGCGCGTTACCGGTTTATCTGGCTACGTAAAACGGTGCTGTCAGTTGAGATGCTGGAAGATAAACACGATCAGCATCAAACGCTGACCGAAGCGATTCTGGCACGCGATGCCGTGCGCGCTAGCGAATTAATGCGCCAGCACCTGCTGACGCCGATTCCAATTATTCAACAGGCGATGGCCGGCAAGCTACTGACGGAATAAGCCTGCACTTCATCATTCTTCCGGAATACGTAACACCTGCCCGGGATAAATTTTATCCGGGCTTTTCAGCATCGGTTTATTCGCTTCGAAGATTTTATTGTACAGGTTAGCGTTACCGTAAACCTGTTTGGCAATAGCGCTCAGGGTATCGCCCGCTTTCACGGTATAAAACTGACTTTCGCTCGCGGGTGCAGAGGTTTTGACCTGATCGTCTACGCTGGCGATACCGGAGATATTACCAATCGCAATCAGGATTTTCTCTTTCGCTTCCTGGCTTAATCCATCACCAGAAACGGTGGCCTTGCCTTCGTTAATTTGAACGTTCACCTTATCTGCATCGGGGATGCCGGTTTTATTTAGGTGTTCCTGCACCTTCTTCGCCAGATCGGCCGTGTCATGATTTCCGGTGACCGCATCCCAAAGTTTTTCACCTGCATCTTTCACAAAATTGAAGAGTCCCATATCCACCTCGGTTATTAACAAGCAACACCAGGAAGTGTAGCAGAGGAGAGAGGACGGCAAAGAAAACGGCGCAAATGCGCCGTTTATGAAAAGAAGTCTTAATTACGCGTTTGTACCCAGAAGGCGTGGATCAAACCAGGAATGTAGCCCAGCAGCGTCAGAACGATATTAAGGATAAACGCCCAGCCGAATCCTTTTCCCAGCAGTACGCCAAGCGGGGGCAGAATAATAGTGAAAACGATTCTCCAGAAACCCATACAAACTCCCTACAAGCAAAAAAGTTAATCATTGTTTAAAAAGAGATTTTATCTCTAAGAGTAGTCATTCTACTCAAATCTGCCAGCCTTCCCCTGTTGTTTTACCCTCTTTTACGCTCTTTACGCTGGCGTACGTTGGTTTTTTATTTTAGAATTTACTTAATTTAGAATATACTTAAATATATATGACAGAACTTGAACAACTCCAGGCCAGCGCTGAACAGGCGGCCGCTCTGCTCAAAGCGATGAGTAACCCGAAGCGGTTGCTGATTTTGTGCATGCTCTGCGGTTCGCCCGGTACCAGCGCAGGCGAGTTAGCACGCGCTACCGGCCTGAGTCCTTCCGCTACTTCACAGCATCTGGCGCGTATGCGCGAAGAAGGTCTGATAGACAGCCAGCGCGATGCCCAGCGCATCCTTTATTCCATTAAAAATGCGGCCGTGAATTCGCTGATCGCCACATTAAAAACACTGTATTGCCCATAAGGAGCCATCATGACCATTGGGACGATTTCCCCGCGCGAGGCGCAGACGCTGGTCGCGCAAGGCGCGAAACTGATTGATATCCGCGATGCCGACGAGTACCTGCACGAGCATATTCCTGAGGCGCATCTGGCACCGTTACCCACACTTGAGCAGGGATCGTTGCCTACGAATTTACGCGCCGAGCAGGTGATTTTTCACTGCCAGTCAGGCAAACGCACACAAAATGCAGTGAACAGGCTCAGCGCGATTGCCGCGCCAGCACAAGTCTGGTTGCTGGAAGGTGGAATTGATGGCTGGAAAGCCGCAGGTTTACCGGTGGCAAAAGACAGTTCCCAACCGTTGCCGCTGATGCGTCAGGTGCAAATAGCCGCAGGTAGTCTTGCCTTACTCGGCGTCATTCTGGGTTACGCCGTCAGCAGCGCCTTCTTCCTGCTGAGCGGTTTTGTGGGTGCCGGGCTGATACTCGCTGGCCTCACCGGCTTTTGCGGCATGGCGCGATTGCTGGACAAAATGCCCTGGAATCGGCGTACTCATTAAGCGGTAATACCTGAAACAGCGCTGTACCCGTCGATTGACGTGATCTATGGTGAGTTGTGCAATAAATAAAGGAGCGCAATATGTTTAAACCTGGCGATCTGGTTCAACCACGCATGGGCGGACCTAAACTTAAAGTTGTCGAAGTCAACGAAGATCAAATTGTGGCGGTACAAGCCAGTAATGAAAGCGGTGAGAAATTCACACTGAAAGCAGCTGACGTGACGCGATATACCGAAGACGGTGATTTCGGCGTTTGCTGAAAACAGGCGGTGAGGATACCCTCACCGCATTTATAATTAGATTAAAAAATCATCAAGAGATTTACCGGCAGCCAGCGCCTGGGCAATTGGCTTTGGTGTACGGCCTTGTCCGGTCCATGTTTTTGCTTCACCGTTGAAATCGATAAAACGATATTTCGCAGGGCGTGGTTGACGTTTTTTGGCTGCCCGCGACGTCGCTGGCGTCATACTCAGCAACTCTTCCGGATTGATCCCATCTGCCTGCATCAGGGCCAGCAAATTATTAATTTTTTCCTGCTGTTCTGCACGTTGGCGCTGAATCTGTTCTTCTTCATCGCGGCGTTCTTTGGTTACTACTCTGAATTTTTCGAGCATATCTTCGAGCACATCAACGGAAAATTCACGCGCCATTACACGCAGCGAGCGGATATTATTTAAGTTTTTTAACATTGAACTCATATTAACAAAACCTCTTTAACGTAAAAATGGTATTACGCCAAATATTGTATGCAACTGATTATTATTTTTCCAGTCTAATTTTTTCACAGATTATTAAACAAATAGCCATTACCGTTATTTAAATGGCTATCCTGAAACCTGACATCAAATATTTTATATTCCCTGGCTAGTCACTGTAAATATACTCGCATAACGTCTCAGCACATCGTCTGATAAACACATCACTTTATTGTCCAGGGCCGGCACGCGCACATTCTGAACATCAGTCAACTTTCAGAAAAGGAGCGCAAAAAATTCAGAAAAACAAGTCTCCATAACTTATTGATATAAAATACTTTTAATTAGCTAAACAACGAAAACACCAAAACGAACAAAAATCAAACCAATACAGAGCATTTTATCGACAAAAAGACAATAAATAAAAATTTTAAGCTAGTTGCCAGTTATTATCCAGGCATATATCCTATTGAAACGCGAAAGCAGCAAGACAAATCACTAGCACCAAAGGTATTCAAAACCTTTTTTCCCCTTTTTACAAGGAGCATTAACATGTTCTCTCCGCAGTCACGCTTGCGTCATGCTGTAGCAGACACGTTCGCGATGGTTGTTTATTGTTCTGTCGTGAACATGTTGATCGAGATATTCCTTTCTGGAATGAGCTTTGAACAGTCACTGTACTCCAGACTGGTGGCCATCCCTGTCAATATTCTGATCGCCTGGCCATACGGCATGTACCGTGATTTGTTTATGCGCGCGGCACGTAAAGCCACGCAGGCTGGATGGGCAAAAAACCTGGCGGACGTGCTGGCTTATGTCACCTTCCAGTCGCCGGTTTACGTGATTATTCTGTTGACGGTTGGCGCGGACTGGCACCAGATTACGGCTGCGGTAAGTTCGAACATCGTGGTATCGATGCTGATGGGCGCAGTATACGGCTACTTCCTTGATTATTGCCGCCGCCTGTTTAAGGTCAGCAGCTATCACCAGGCTAAAGCCTGACACGCCTCTCGCGAGTTAACGTCGCCAAATAACCCACTCAGATAACGCTCAAGTGCAATACGCGAACTAAAGCCGTGAGGAATACCATAATGCTCATGGTTCTCTCCGGCTAAATACAACGGGAATTGCTGGTAGTGATCGCAGGTTTTAATGTCTGTCGCAGGTTCCGCCAGTGAAGAGCTGCGCTCTTTAAGCGTGGGATGGATGACTAAGGCGGTACGTCCCATACGTGCTTCCCGGTTAACGTACACATAATTTTCACCACGTCGATAGCCGTACGTTTTCGGCGTCACTACATCAACGGTAAAGCCCACTTTTTCAAGTACGCGCGCCACCTCATCAGGTCGTAAATACATATTATTTTCCTCGTTATCTTTTACTGCGGGCTTACCTTACCTGATTCAGCATTAGCAACGCTTTCAGAAAAGTCCATAAACGAGTGAAGACGGTGGGACGAATATCTTAAGAACCGTGCAGATTTACGTCAGCGCCTGCCGCAATTGATATGCCGCCTGCAGCGCCATTTCCGCTGAGCTAATATTGGTAAATGACAATAATATTCCCCCTTGTCCGTTCGGCGTTATACGCCACTGGCTCAAGGCTTGTACAGCCAGACCTGCCCGATTCGCTTTACGGACTAACGCAACATCGTCTGCGTCTACACTCATCACCAGTTGAATCCCACCCTCTTGCGGGAGCACGCTAAAACCGTGTTCGGTCAGGGCATTTTCCATCCACTGACGTCGCTGGGCATAATGTTGACGCATGCGTTTTAAGTGCCGCCAGAAGTGCCCCTCGCGCATAAAATCCGCCAGCGTTTGTTGCCATAAAACCGGAACGCTACAGGCCGCTAGCGCCACCTGCTGGCGAAAATGTTCGACCTGAGTCATGGGTACCACCAGCCATGCCGTGCGCAGAGCAGGAAACATTGATTTACTGAACGTTCCGGCATAAATCACCCGCTGCGGCGCATCCAGACTTTTTAACGGCGGCAACGGTTTACCGTGGTAGCGAAATTCACTGTCATA
The DNA here is from genome assembly GCF_005281025.1 of Citrobacter sp. wls714. NCBI lineage: Bacteria > Pseudomonadati > Pseudomonadota > Gammaproteobacteria > Enterobacterales > Enterobacteriaceae > Citrobacter > Citrobacter sp. wls714. The sequence goes on from NZ_SZWZ01000031.1 coordinate 60,804, forward strand.
GTCATCTTCGATAATCCATGCCTGCGTGCGGGCCGCCCACTCCAGCAACTGATGACGACGCTCCAATGAAAGGGCCACTCCCAGCGGGCTTTGATGCGCGGGTGTAAGCAAAACAAAGCGCGCCTGCGGGTAATCGCGGATCCCAGCGCAAACATCCAAACCATTGGCATCAACAGGAACCGGCATCAGCGCAATTCGCTCCTGAGCCACCACCGGTCTGATCAACGGAAAGCCGGGATCTTCGACCCACATCCCTTCACCGGGTTGAGACAGCGCGCGCAGGATTAGCGTCATCGATGCCGCATAGCCAGAAGTGATAAAAACCTGCTCCGGCTGGCACTCAATGCTGCGCGAAACGCGCAGGTAATCAACAATCGCCTGACGCAGCCCCCTTTCGCCGCAAACATCTCCCACCGCCAGATCAAAACGCGTTTGGGTGCGCAAACGTCGGCCCATCACCCGCGCCCAGACTTCACGCGGGAAGAGATCGAGTGCGGGTAACCCCATCTGAAAAGGTTGTGGTCTGGGATTTTCTCCTGCGAAGATAGTGGGAGCCGTAGGCGCGGTCTCTGGTCGCAATTGCTCGCTGACAAAAGTTCCCGCCTGCCCACGTCGAGCCAGCCAGCCCTGCGCCACCAGCTCGGAATAGGCATGTTCCACCGTCGAACGCGAAACCCCCAGTTCCTGGGACCACGTCCGGCTGGAGGGCAATCTTGTGCCTGGTTTGAGTTCACCGGTCTCAATGGCATTTTTTAACTGGCGGGCGATTTGTTGATAGCGCGGCATTTATGGTCTGCTTTTTTTGCAACAATATGGCTCTCTGTAGCAGTCCATTATAGTGCTACATTGCGGGTTATCCAAACGAGGAGAGATACCATGACAATGTTACGCCAGCCCTATTATGAACTCAGTCCTGAAATTTATAACGCTCTGGTTCAGGCCAGCAAAGCGCTGGAAAATTGCGCGCTGGAACCTACGCTGACGGAACTGGTGTACCTGCGGGTCTCGCAAATCAACGGCTGCGCATTTTGCCTGGAAATGCACAGTAAGGCGCTGCGCAAAGCAGGCGTTGCGCAGGCCAAACTTGACGCGCTGGCAGGTTGGCGAGTGAGCCACCATTTCAGTGAGCAGGAACGTGCGGCGCTGGCGTGGGCCGAATCAGTCACTCATATCGCCAGCACCCACGCGGAAGATGATGTTTATCTGCCGTTGCTTGACCATTTTAGCGCCAAAGAAATCAGCGATCTGACGTTTGCCATCAGCCTAATGAATTGCTTCAACCGCCTGGCGGTTGGGATGCGCATGTAATTCTGCCCTGCCGGATGGCAGTATAAATGCCTTATCCGACCTACGATGTGTTCCCCTGTAGGCCGGATAAGACGCGACGCGTCGTCCTCCGACACCCCGTCATGCTACATATCCCTTCCCCCGTCACGCTCATCACTTTCCCCTTCATCAATCTAAAATTCCCATATCTTGTATGGTTGAATCTTTTTAAAACTACATCTAGTATCATTTCTATCAAGACACCTACAATCCGACGCTATCAATCGCGTCGATCTTTTACCCATAAATGGAAATACGAATCATGCGTATTGTTATTTACACTCGTAATAACTGTGTTCAGTGCCACGCCACTAAGCGGGCAATGGAAAGCCGTGGGTTTGACTTTGAGATGGTAAATATTGATTTGCAGCCCGATATGGCTGACAGCCTGCGCGATCAAGGCTTTCGTCAGTTACCGGTCGTCGTCGCCGGGGAAACCAGTTGGTCCGGGTTTCGCCCGGACATGATCAACCGTCTGCGTCCACAACCCCATATGGTCAGCGCATGAGCCAGCTCGTCTACTTCTCCAGCAGCTCCGAAAATACACACCGCTTTATCCAGCGTCTGGGGCTGCCAGCCATCCGCATTCCGCTTAACGAACGCGAGCGGATGCGGGTAGACGAACCTTACATTTTAATCGTGCCGTCCTACGGTGGCGGCGGAACGGCGGGTGCGGTTCCGAGACAGGTGATCCGCTTTTTAAACGATCCGCACAACCGCGCGTTAATCCGTGGGGTGATTGCCTCCGGCAATCGCAATTTCGGTGACGCCTATGGTCGCGCGGGTGAGATCATCTCACAAAAATGCGGCGTGCCGTGGCTCTACCGCTTCGAGCTGATGGGCACCCAAAGCGATATCGACAACGTTCGACAAGGAGTGAGTGAATTTTGGCAACGACAACCGCAGAACGCATAACCCAGCCCACGCTGGATTATCACGCCCTGAACGCCATGCTGAATCTGTACGATCAGGCCGGGCGTATTCAGTTCGACAAAGACCACCAGGCGGTAGAGGTTTTTTTGGCCACGCATGTCCGCCCCAACTCGGTAGCGTTTGCCAGCCCGCAGAAGCGCTTGGAAACATTGATAGATGAAGGCTATTACGATGCCAGCGTGTTAGCTCCTTACGATCGCGCGTTTGTGATAAAGCTCTTTGCCCACGCTCACGCCAGCGGATTCCGGTTCCAGACGTTCCTCGGTGCGTGGAAGTTCTATACCAGCTATACGCTGAAAACATTTGATGGTAAGCGTTATCTCGAAGATTTTGAGGATCGGGTAACGATGGTGGCGCTCACGCTGGCGCAGGGAGATGAAACGCTCGCCATGCAGCTTACCGATGAAATGCTCTCCGGGCGCTTTCAGCCCGCCACGCCAACCTTCTTAAACTGCGGCAAACAGCAGCGCGGTGAGCTGGTTTCCTGCTTCCTGTTACGCATTGAAGACAACATGGAGTCCATTGGCCGGGCGGTTAACTCTGCGCTGCAACTTTCCAAGCGCGGTGGCGGCGTGGCGTTTTTGCTCTCTAACCTGCGCGAAGCAGGTGCGCCGATTAAACGCATTGAGAATCAGTCCTCCGGCGTAATCCCGGTAATGAAAATGCTGGAAGATGCGTTTTCTTATGCCAATCAACTCGGCGCGCGTCAGGGGGCGGGCGCAGTGTACCTGCACGCACACCATCCGGATATTTTACGTTTTCTGGATACCAAACGTGAAAACGCCGACGAGAAAATCCGTATCAAAACCCTGTCGCTTGGCGTGGTGATCCCGGATATCACCTTTAAACTGGCCAAAGAGAATGCCGACATGGCGCTGTTCTCACCCTATGACGTGGAACGCATTTACGGCAAAGCGTTCGGCGATATCGCCGTCAGTGAACGCTATGACGAACTGCTTGCCGATGAACGTGTGCGTAAAAAATACATTAACGCCCGCGATTTCTTCCAGCGGCTGGCTGAGATCCAGTTTGAGTCCGGCTACCCTTACATCATGTTTGAAGATACGGTGAATCGCGCCAATCCGATTGCCGGTCGTATTAACATGAGCAATCTGTGCTCCGAAATTTTGCAGGTTAACAGCGCCTCCACCTACGATGAAAATCTCAACTACGCGCAGACCGGACACGATATCTCCTGCAACCTCGGCTCGCTGAATATCGCCCATACCATGGATTCCCCGGATTTTGGTCGTACCGTGGAAACGGCGGTTCGCGGCTTAACCGCCGTTTCGGACATGAGTCATATTCGCAGCGTACCCTCGATTGCAGCCGGAAACAGCGCATCGCACGCGATTGGTCTTGGTCAGATGAACCTGCACGGATATCTGGCGCGGGAAGGCATCGCCTACGGCTCGCCGGAAGGGCTGGATTTCACCAATATCTACTTTTACACCATCACCTGGCATGCGCTGAATACGTCAATGAAGCTCGCCCGCGAGCGTGGTAAAGCCTTTGCCGGATTCAGGCAGTCTCGCTATGCCAGCGGCGAGTATTTTAGCCAGTATCTGCAGGGTGACTGGCAGCCAAAAACCGACAAAGTTCGCGCGCTGTTTGCCGCCAACGGCATTACGCTGCCGACGCGTGAGATGTGGTCGCAACTGCGTGAAGATGTGATGCGCTACGGCATTTATAACCAGAATTTACAGGCAGTTCCGCCAACCGGCTCTATTTCCTACATCAACCATGCGACGTCCAGTATTCACCCAATCGTGTCAAAAGTGGAAATTCGCAAAGAGGGCAAAACCGGGCGCGTTTACTACCCTGCTCCTTTTATGACCAATGACAATCTGGCCTTGTATCAGGATGCCTACGAGATTGGCCCACAAAAGATCATTGATACCTATGCAGAAGCGACGCGCCATGTCGATCAGGGACTGTCGCTGACGCTCTTTTTCCCCGATACCGCCACTACCCGCGATATCAACAAAGCGCAGATCTACGCCTGGCGTAAGGGCATCAAATCGCTGTACTACATCCGACTGCGTCAGCTGGCGCTGGAAGGGACCGAAATCGAAGGTTGCGTGTCATGCGCGCTGTAAGGAGAAGATCATGACATTATCCCGCGTGAGCGCCATCAACTGGAACAAGATTGAAGATGATAAAGACCTTGAGGTATGGAATCGCCTGACCAGTAACTTCTGGCTACCGGAAAAAGTCCCGCTCTCTAACGACGTCCCGTCCTGGCAAACGTTGAACGCTGCCGAGCAGCAGTTAACTATCCGCGTTTTTACCGGGCTAACGCTACTCGACACCATTCAGAATGTTGCCGGTGCGCCAGCGCTAATGGCGGATTCATTAACACCACACGAAGAAGCGGTGCTGTCGAATATCAGCTTTATGGAAGCCGTTCACGCCCGCTCATACAGCTCTATTTTCTCCACGCTTTGCCAGACCAAAGATGTGGATGCAGCTTACGCCTGGAGTGAGGAAAATAATCCGCTCCAACGTAAGGCGCAGATTATTCTGGCCCATTACGCCAGCGATAATCCGTTGCGGAAGAAAATTGCCAGCGTGTTTCTGGAATCCTTCCTGTTCTATTCCGGCTTCTGGTTGCCGATGTATTTCTCCAGCCGCGGCAAACTGACGAATACCGCCGATCTCATTCGTCTGATCATTCGTGATGAAGCGGTCCACGGGTATTACATTGGTTATAAATTTCAAAAAGGCCTGGAGTATATTTCTGAATCCGCACGCGAGGAGTTAAAGAATTTTGCCCTCGACCTGCTCATGGAACTGTATGATAACGAAGCGCGTTATACGGAAGAATTGTATGCAGAAACCGGTTGGGTGGATGACGTCAAAGCCTTCCTCTGTTACAACGCCAATAAGGCATTAATGAATTTGGGTTATGAGGCGTTATTCCCGCCAGAGATGGCGGAGGTTAACCCGGCAATCCTTGCCGCGCTGTCGCCCAACGCAGACGAAAACCACGATTTCTTCTCAGGTTCCGGCTCATCTTATGTAATGGGCAAAGCGGTCGAAACTGAAGACGACGACTGGAATTTTTAACTCTCATTTTCACGGGAAATACCGTACATTTTTCGCGGAAATATTTTAACAGGATCACACTTTTATCGTGCAAATATAATTGTGTGATCTACACTCAATATCAGCCGCATTATTCGCCTGCATTCCATCAATTCAGGCGCCTTTTCATTGGCGTTTACAAAAAATATCAGTCTACTCATATTCGCGCTCAGCCCTTATATCACGGGAAGTCCCGCCATCTCAGCTTCGGCAATATTCATGCCACAACTAAATTCAGGGTTGTCTCAGATTCTCAGTATGTTAGGGTAGAAAAAGGTCACTATTTCCATCAGGTAATATATCGATATAAACAAATAACAGGAATCATTCTATTGCATGGCAATTAAATTAGAAGTGAAGAACCTCTATAAGATATTTGGCGAGCATCCTCAGAGAGCGTTCAAATATATTGAAAAAGGACTTACCAAAGAGCAAATTCTGGATAAAACAGGGCTATCGCTTGGCGTTAAAGACGCCAGTCTGGCCATTGAAGAAGGCGAGATATTTGTCATCATGGGATTATCCGGCTCGGGTAAATCCACAATGGTACGCCTTCTCAATCGCCTGATTGAACCCACCCGCGGACAGGTACTGATCGACGGCGTAGATATCGCCCGGATCTCCGATGCCGAACTCCGCGAGGTGCGCAGAAAAAAGATTGCGATGGTCTTTCAGTCCTTTGCCCTGATGCCGCATATGACTGTGCTGGACAATACGGCATTCGGCATGGAATTAGCCGGCGTCGCCGCGGATGAACGTCGCGAAAAGGCGCTGGATGCTCTACGTCAGGTTGGTCTGGAGAATTACGCTCACGCTTACCCGGATGAACTTTCCGGGGGGATGCGTCAGCGTGTAGGTCTCGCCCGCGCATTAGCCATTAACCCTGACATCTTATTAATGGATGAGGCCTTCTCAGCCCTCGATCCATTAATTCGCACCGAGATGCAAGATGAACTGGTAAAACTCCAGGCGAAGCATCAACGTACGGTGGTCTTTATTTCCCATGATCTCGACGAAGCTATGCGTATTGGCGACAGAATTGCCATTATGCAAAACGGTGAAGTGGTACAGGTCGGTACACCGGATGAAATCCTGAATAATCCGGCGAATGATTATGTACGCACCTTCTTCCGCGGCGTTGATATTAGCCAGGTGTTCAGCGCAAAAGATATTTCCCGCCGTAGCCCCGAAGGTTTAATTCGTAAAACACCAGGCGTAGGCCCTCGTTCGGCGCTGCAATTATTGCAGGACAAAGATCGCGAATATGGCTACGTGATCGAACGTGGCAATAAATTCGTCGGCGTCGTCTCGATCGACTCACTAAAAACCGCGCTTAGTCAGGCGCAAGGTATTGAAGCGGCGTTGATCAATGAACCGCTGGCTGTCGATGCACAAACTCCTCTCAGCGAGTTGCTTTCTCATGTCGGCCAGGCACCGTGTGCGGTACCGGTTGTTGACGAGGAACAGCAGTATGTGGGCGTCATTTCAAAACGCATGCTGTTACAGGCTTTAGATCGTGAGGGGGCAAACAATGGCTGATCAAACTAATCCGTGGGATACCACACCAGCGGCCGATAGCGCCGCCCAAACCGCCGATGCCTGGAGCACGCCGTCTGGCGCACCGACTGACGGCGGTAGCGCAGACTGGCTGACCAGCGCGCCCGCGCCGACACCAGAGCATTTCAACATTATGGATCCGTTCCATAAGACGCTGATCCCATTGGACAGTTGGGTCACCGAGGGGATCGACTGGGTGGTTACCCATTTTCGTCCGGTCTTCCAGGGCATCCGTGTACCGGTGGATTACATTCTCAACGGCTTCCAGCAAATGCTGTTGGGTATGCCTGCCCCCGTGGCGATTATCCTGTTCGCCCTGATCGCCTGGCAGATTTCCGGCGTTGGAATGGGTGTCGCGACGCTGATTTCGTTGATTGCTATCGGCGCCATTGGCGCGTGGTCGCAAGCGATGATCACGCTGGCGCTGGTGCTGACCGCATTACTGTTCTGTGTGGTGATCGGTCTGCCGATGGGCATCTGGTTGGCGCGCAGCCCTCGGGCGGCAAAGATTGTTCGTCCGCTGCTGGATGCGATGCAAACCACCCCCGCCTTCGTGTATTTGGTGCCGATTGTCATGCTGTTCGGTATTGGTAACGTCCCGGGCGTAGTGGTGACGATTATCTTCGCCCTGCCGCCAATCGTCCGTCTGACCATTCTGGGGATTAACCAGGTGCCGGCCGACCTGATTGAAGCCTCGCGCTCGTTTGGCGCCAGCCCACGTCAAATGCTGTTTAAAGTGCAGCTCCCGCTGGCGATGCCCACCATTATGGCCGGGGTTAACCAAACGCTGATGCTGGCGCTCTCGATGGTGGTCATCGCCTCGATGATTGCCGTTGGCGGATTGGGTCAGATGGTTCTGCGAGGAATTGGTCGTCTGGATATGGGATTAGCCACGGTTGGTGGCGTTGGGATTGTGATCCTCGCCATCATCCTGGACCGCCTGACGCAGGCCGTTGGTCGCGACTCGCGTAGTCGTGGCAACCGTCGCTGGTACACCACCGGTCCCGTTGGGCTTATCACTCGCCCTTTCACGAAGTAATACACCCGTTGCCCGGTAGCGCATTGCTTACCGGGCCTACAATTCATTAACTTGCACAAAATCATTCAGGATGAAGTGTAATAAGGAACAACGATGCGACATACCGTACTTTTTGCCACAGCGTTTGCTACCCTTGTCTCCACCAGCGCTTTCGCTGCCGACCTGCCAGGCAAAGGCATCACCGTACAGCCAATCCAGAGCACTATCTCTGAAGAATCCTTCCAGACGCAACTGGTCGCCCGCGCGCTGGAGAAACTGGGTTACACCGTTAACAAAACCAGCGAAGTTGACTACAACGTCGGCTATACCTCCATTGCCTCTGGCGATGCAACTTTTACCGCCGTGAACTGGCAGCCGCTGCATGATGATATGTACGCCGCGGCAGGCGGAGACAAAAAGTTTTATCGCGAGGGGGTATTCGTTACGGGTGCTGCACAGGGTTATCTGATCGACAAAAAAACCGCTGAGCAGTACAAAATCACCAACATCGCCCAGTTAAAAGATCCCAAGATTGCCAAAATTTTTGACACCAACGGTGACGGAAAAGCCGATATGATGGGCTGTTCTCCTGGCTGGGGTTGTGAAGCGGTGATCAACCACCAGAACAAAGCCTTCGATCTGGAAAAAACGGTCGAGGTCAGCCACGGTAACTATGCGGCGATGATGGCAGACACCATCACCCGCTTTAAAGAAGGCAAACCGATCCTCTACTACACCTGGACTCCGTACTGGGTCAGCGACGTGATGAAGCCGGGCAAAGATGTGGTCTGGTTGCAGGTACCATTCTCTTCCCTGCCGGGTGAGCAGAAAGATATCGATACCAAACTGCCAAACGGTGCAAACTACGGTTTCCCGGTGAACACCATGCACATCGTCGCCAACAAAGCCTGGGCGGAGAAAAACCCAGCGGCAGCGAAACTGTTCGCTATCATGAAATTACCGTTGGCGGATATCAACGCACAGAACGCGATGATGCATGACGGTAAAGCGTCTGAAGCCGATGTTCAGGGTCACGTAGACGGCTGGATCAAAGCCCACCAGCAGCAGTTCGACGGCTGGGTAAACGAAGCGCTGGCTGCGCAGAAATAACATCGACTGAATGCCGGATACGCTAACGCTTATCCGGCCTGTTTCCCTCTATCCCCCTAAACCGCACAATCCATCACCCAACAAATCAGCAACAGTTAATCACTTCCGTTATGATTGTTTTCTGCAACCCATTATTCAGTTGAAAACCATGACGAAAACCACTCAGGGACTTAGCCCTTCGCTGATCCTGTTAATGTCTATCGCCACCGGCCTTGCCGTCGCCAGTAACTATTACGCGCAACCACTGCTCGACACCATCGCCCGCAACTTCTCACTGTCAGCCAGTACAGCGGGATTTATCGTCACCGCGGCCCAGCTCGGCTATGCCGCAGGTCTGCTATTCCTGGTACCGCTTGGCGACATGTTTGAACGCCGGATGTTGATTGTTTCCATGACGCTGCTGGCGGCTGGCGGCATGCTGATTACCGCCAGTAGCCAGTCGTTGGGCATGCTGATCCTCGGCACCGCCCTGACCGGACTGTTCTCGGTAGTGGCGCAGATCCTGGTTCCACTGGCGGCAACGCTTGCCACCCCGGACAAGCGCGGGAAAGTCGTCGGGACGATTATGAGCGGTCTGTTGCTGGGGATTCTGCTGGCGCGCACCGTAGCGGGGTTACTGGCGAACCTTGGCGGTTGGCGCACCGTATTTTGGGTGGCATCGATACTGATGGCGTTGATGGCAATTGCGCTGTGGCGCGGTCTGCCGAAGATGAAATCAGATACCCAGCTTAACTATCCGCAACTGTTAGGTTCCGTATTCAGCCTGTTTATCCATGATAAATTGCTGCGTACCCGCGCAATGCTGGGTTGCCTGACTTTTGCCAACTTCAGCATTCTGTGGACCTCAATGGCATTTTTGCTCGCCGCGCCGCCGTTTAACTATTCAGAGGGGATGATCGGTCTGTTCGGTCTGGCGGGGGCGGCTGGTGCGTTAGGCGCGCGCCCGGCGGGTGGCTTTGCCGATAAAGGAAAATCACATCTCACCACAACCGTTGGCCTGTTGTTACTGTTGCTCTCGTGGCTGGCTATCTGGCTCGGGCACACTTCGGTGCCGATGCTGATTATCGGCATTCTGATTCTGGATCTCACCGTTCAGGGAGTGCATATCACTAACCAGACGGTTATTTATCGCATTCATCCGGATGCACGTAACCGTCTGACCGCCGGCTACATGACCAGCTATTTTATTGGCGGGGCCGCTGGTTCGTTGATTTCCGCTTCCGCCTGGCAGCATGCCGGTTGGGCTGGCGTTTGTCTGGCGGGTACGACCGTTGCCGTACTCAACCTGTTGGTCTGGTGGCGAGGTTTTCACCGTCAGGAAGCCGTAAATTAAGCGTATAGCGCTTGTTTACCGCTGATTGGGCTCCACAGGGTGTTAAGGAGCCCATCAGTCTGCTAAGGTTATAACTCATTGAACCAAGTTATATTAATTTCGGTAATGAAACCTATAACCCTATGGAAAGCCCTATACCCCAGTCCGGATCCCGTTCGGCGACGTTAACGGAAGGATGCAAAGACAGTCTACCGATAGTTATCAGCTATATTCCGGTCGCTTTTGCATTTGGTCTCAATGCTACTCGCCTTGGCTTTACGCCGGTCGAAAGCCTCTTTTTCTCCTGCATTATCTATGCGGGAGCCAGCCAGTTCGTCATTACCACTATGCTTGCCGCAGGCAGTTCTCTGTGGGTCGCCGCACTGACCGTTATGGCTATGGATGTCCGCCATGTTTTATACGGTCCCTCCCTGCGCAGTCGCATCACACAGCGCCTGAACAAACCCAAAAGCGCGCTGTGGGCCTTTGGTCTCACCGATGAAGTCTTTGCCGCTGCAACGGCTAAACTGGTACGGGATAATCGGCGCTGGAGTGAAAACTGGATGATTGGCATTGCGCTATGTTCCTGGGCTTCCTGGGTATTCGGCACGGTGGTCGGCGCGTTTTCCGGTAGTGGTTTACTCAAAGATTATCCCGCGGTTGAAGCGGCACTGGGCTTCATGCTTCCGGCGCTATTTATGAGTTTCCTGCTCGCCTCTTTCCAGCGTCAACAGGCGCTCTGCGTGACTGCCGCACTGGCTGGCGCGCTGGCGGGGGTAATACTCTTTTCTATCCCTGCCGCCATCCTTTTGGGCATCGTCTGCGGATGCCTGACCGCGTTGCTCCAGTCATTTTGGCAGGGAGGACCGGATGAGCTATGAAGTTTTACTGCTCGGCCTGCTGGTCGGCTGCGTGAATTACTGCTTTCGCTATTTACCGCTCCGTCTTGGGGTGGGGAATGTTCGCCCGACAAGACGCGGCGCGACGGGCATATTACTCGACACCATTGGCATTGCATCAATTTGCGCCCTGTTGGTGGTGTCTACCGCGCCAGAAGTGATGCACGATGCTCGCCGGTTCGTGCCTACGCTGGTGGGGTTTGTCATACTGGGCGCAAGCTTCTATAAGACCCGCAGCATCATCATTCCGACCTTACTGAGTGCTCTGGGCTACGGATTAGCCTGGAAAATGCTGGTTGGCTTATAGATAAAAACAATCATTTTAAATAAATAATACATTTACTTTATTTGTCACTGTCGTTACTATATCGGCTGAAATTAATGAGGTTATACCCAAATGGATAGTTCGTTTACGCCCATTGAACAAATGCTAAAATTTCGCGCCAGCCGCTACGAAGAGTTCCCTTATCAGGAAGTGCTTCTGACTCGTCTTTGCATGCACATGCAAGGCAAGCTGCTGGAAAATCGCAATAAGATGCTGAAAGCTCAAGGGATTAACGAGACATTGTTTATGGCGTTGATTACGCTGGAGTCTCAGGAAAACCACAGTATTCAGCCTTCTGAACTGAGTTGCGCGCTTGGCTCGTCACGGACTAACGCTACCCGCATTGCGGATGAGTTAGAAAAACGTGGCTGGATTGAACGTCGCGAAAGCGATAACGATCGCCGCTGTCTGCATCTGCAATTGACCGAAAAAGGCCATGCTTTTTTGCAAGAGGTTTTACCACCTCAGCACAACTGCCTGCATCAACTCTGGTCATCTCTCAGCACCACCGAAAAAGATCAGCTTGAGCAAATCACCCGTAAACTTCTGACCCGTCTTGATCAGATGGAGCAGGATGGCACGGTATTAGAAGCGCTGCGCTAACGCGCCGACTCGCTCAGAAATCCAGATTTATAAATGAAAACCGACAGGCCAGCACGCATACTGCTGGCCTTTCTGATGAACAGGTCGGCTCAGCCGATGTGAAAAAAATAAGATCGTGGAGAACAACATGAGCGCAAATGCGGAGACTCAAACCCCGCAGCAACCGGTTAAGAAGAATGGCAAACGTAAAAATGCGCTGCTCCTTCTGACCTTGCTCTTTATTATCATTGCCGTGGCATATGGGATTTATTGGTTTTTAGTACTGCGTCATGTCGAAGAGACGGACGATGCGTACGTGGCAGGGAACCAGGTTCAAATCATGGCGCAGGTATCAGGCAGCGTGACGAAAGTCTGGGCTGATAACACTGACTTTGTTAAACAAGGCGATGTGCTGGTTACCCTCGATCAGACGGATGCTAAGCAGGCATTTGAAAAAGCCAAAACGGCATTGGCTTCCAGCGTGCGCCAGACGCACCAGCTGATGATCAACAGCAAGCAGTTACAGGCAAGCATTGAAGTGCAGAAAACCGCTCTGGCACAGGCGCAAAGCGATTTTAATCGTCGCGTACCGCTGGGCAATGCGAACCTGATTGGCCGCGAAGAACTGCAACATGCGCGTGATGCCGTTGCCAGCGCTCAAGCGCAGCTTGATGTCGCAATCCAGCAATATAATGCTAACCAGGCGATGATTCTCGGCAGCAAGCTGGAAGATCAGCCTGCCGTGCAACAGGCCGCCACCGAAGTGCGCAACGCCTGGCTGGCGCTGGAACGTACCAGAATCGTCAGTCCAATGACCGGCTATGTTTCCCGTCGTTCCGTCCAGCCTGGCGCGCAAATCAGCCCAACCACGCCGCTGATGGCGGTTGTTCCGGCCACCAACCTGTGGGTCGATGCCAACTTTAAAGAAACGCAGCTTGCGCACATGCGTATCGGCCAGCCTGCGACGGTTATCAGTGATATTTACGGCGATGACGTGAAATACACCGGTAAAATTGTTGGCCTGGATATGGGTACGGGCAGCGCCTTTTCTCTCCTGCCTGCGCAAAACGCAACCGGTAACTGGATCAAAGTCGTCCAGCGTCTGCCGGTACGTATCGAACTGGATGCGCAGCAACTGGCGCAGCATCCTCTGCGGATCGGTTTGTCCACGCTGGTTACGGTGGATACCTCAAATCGCGACGGACAAATTCTGGCAAGCCAGGTCCGTACCACACCGGTATCAGAAAGTAATGCACGTGAAATCAACCTTGATCCGGTCAATAAGATGATCGAAGAGATCGTGCGGGCCAACGCGGGCTAATTCAAAGGTGCGTGTGATGCAACAGCAAAAACCGCTGGAAGGCGCGCAGCTCGTCATTATGACGATCGCGCTGTCTATGGCGACATTCATGCAGGTGCTGGACTCCACCATTGCTAACGTGGCGATCCCCACTATCGCCGGGAACCTGGGCTCTTCGCTGAGCCAGGGGACCTGGGTGATCACCTCTTTTGGGGTGGCGAACGCTATCTCTATTCCGATCACCGGCTGGCTGGCAAAGCGCGTTGGCGAAGTGAAGCTATTTATGTGGTCGACTATCGCTTTCGCCATTGCGTCGTGGGCGTGCGGTATGTCCAACAGCCTGAACATGCTGATTTTCTTCCGCGTGGTACAAGGGATTGTCGCCGGTCCATTAATTCCGCTTTCGCAAAGCCTGTTGCTGAATAATTATCCTCCCGCCAAGCGTTCCATCGCCCTCGCGCTATGGTCGATGACGGTGATTGTCGCCCCAATATGCGGCCCGATTCTTGGGGGCTATATTAGCGACAACTATCACTGGGGTTGGATATTCTTCATCAACGTGCCAATCGGCGCGGCGGTGGTATTGATGACCCTGCAAACTCTACGCGGGCGAGAAACCAAAACCGAGCAGCGACGCATTGACGCCATTGGTCTGGCATTGCTGGTCATTGGTATCGGTAGCTTGCAGATTATGCTCGACCGCGGCAAAGAGCTGGACTGGTTTGCCTCACAGGAGATTATCATCCTGACGGTGGTTGCCGTTGTCGCTATCAGCTTCCTGATCGTCTGGGAGCTTACCGACGAGCATCCGATTGTCGACCTCTCGCTGTTTAAGTCGCGAAACTTTACCATCGGCTGCTTGTGTATCAGTCTGGCCTATATGCTCTACTTCGGCGCAATCGTCCTGCTGCCGCAGCTATTGCAGGAGGTTTACGGATATACGGCAACCTGGGCCGGTCTGGCCTCCGCGCCGGTTGGGGTGATCCCGGTGATCCTGTCGCCGATAATCGGTCGCTTCGCGCATAAGCTGGATATGCGTCGGCTGGTCACTTTCAGTTTTATTATGTACGCCGTCTGTTTCTACTGGCGTGCGTGGACGTTCGAACCGGGTATGGACTTTGGCGCATCGGCCTGGCCGCAGTTTATTCAGGGTTTCGCAGTAGCCTGCTTCTTTATGCCGCTGACAACCATTACGCTGTCCGGTTTACCACCTGAACGTCTGGCTGCGGCTTCCAGCTTGTCTAACTTTACGCGAACGCTGGCAGGTTCTATCGGGACTTCCATTACCACGACAATGTGGACTAACCGTGAGTCGCTACACCATGCGCAGTTAACGGAGTCTGTTAACCCCTACAACCCAAATGCACAGGCTATGTATAACCAGCTGCAGGGATTAGGGATGAGCAAGGAGCAAGCCTCTGGCTGGCTGGCCCAACAGATAACCAATCAAGGGCTGATCATTTCCGCCAACGAAATCTTCTGGATGTCGGCGGGGATCTTCCTGGTGCTGCTTGGTCTTGTCTGGTTCGCTAAACCACCGTTTGGTGCAGGCGGCGGTGGCGGCGGCGCGCATTGATCAAAAAAGCCAGTTCAAATGAACTGGCTTTTTTATACCAGCTGGCGCCTATTATTTGTCAGCCGGATTAGATGCGTTCCTGCATGACAACTAAATATGCAGCTCCTGCAACTTCTCTTTCGGCAGCGCCAGCTCTTCATTGCTGTTCACGCGCACATCGTGCTCAAGGATATGACGGGCAATGTCCTGCGCTTCACTGAGCGAGTGCATCTGATACGTGCCGCACTGGTAAATGTTCAGCTCAGGGATCTGGTTTTGATCCTGCACTTTCAGTACGTCAGCCATCGCCGCTTTCCACGCGTCGGCAACACGCTGCTCGTCCGGGGTACCAATCAGACTCATGTAGAAGCCAGTGCGGCATCCCATCGGAGAGATATCAATAATCTCAACGCCGTTACCGTTGAGGTGGTTACGCATAAAACCTGCAAACAGGTGTTCCAGCGTGTGGATACCTTTCTCAGGCATCACTTCTTTGTTCGGAATGCAGAAACGCAGATCAAACACGGTGATTGCGTCGCCATGCGGGGTGTTCATCGTTTTTGCAACCCGGACCGCGGGAGCTTCCATCCGGGTGTGATCGACAGTAAAACTATCTAACAACGGCATTTAGCCACCTCCGATAAATTTTTTAAAAATAATCTGAACTCTTTGTTCCGGGGCGAGTCTGAGTATATGAAAGACGCGCATTTGTTATCATCATCCCTGTTTTCAGAGATGAAATTTTGGCCACTCCCGAGTGGCCTTTTTCTTTTGTATCAAGCGTGCTTTTCCAGCCACACGCTAAACGGCTCGGTATCAGCCGCTTCGATCTCCTGCTGACGACGCTTTGAAGCTTCGGTTTCAGCAATAAACTCTTCTTCCTGCACGATCTGCAACGGCTCTTCGCGCAGCAGATTGCGGTAAGCCTCACCCAACGCTTTCCCCGTACCGCCAATGCCTTCATCAATCATAGACCGTAGGATCCGGGCAGAGAAAGTCAGTTCAGGATTGTCAAAACAGGCAACCAGTTCATCACAGACCTTCTGATACTCCTCTCCCCCATCGATGCTGTCCAGCGTTTGTGCCACGCGTTTCAGATCGCGGAACAGATCTTTACCTACCTTCGGCAGCGGGAACTGCGCTGCCTCACAGCCAATGCCTAAGGTCAGGCCAGGCTTACGCCCTTCCAGAATAACGCGATTCCAGTTAGTACGCGTACATAACAGCTCATCGCTACTCATTTCCGGCGCATCGGCCAATGCGCACCAGACCATAAACAGATCGAGGAAGCGCACCTGTTGCTCGTCTACGCCGATTGGTGAGAACGGGTTAATATCCAGTGAACGTACTTCGATGTACTCAATACCGCCACGCAGAAGCGCGTCAGAAGGTGTTTCACCACGACGAGTAACGCGTTTTGGACGAATAGGCGCATACAGTTCATTTTCAATCTGCAAAACGTTGCTGTTAATTTGCAGACGCTTACCGTCCTTCTCCAGACCGATCGCCGCGTACTCCTCGGAAGGGGTTTTGATCGCGCGCTTTAATCCTGCCACATACTCATGCAAATCGTTAAACGTAATTCCGAGATTACTTTGCGACTTATTGGTATAGCCCAAATCGCTCAAACGCAGCGACGTAGCGTACGGCAGGTAATACATCCCACAGTCGGTTTTTTCAAACGGCAGGGTGGTCGGTTTTCCTTGCAGGAAGGAGGAACAAATGGCCGGAGAAGCGCCAAACAGATACGGGATGACCCAGCCAAAACGGTAATAGTTACGGATCAGACGGAAGTAACCTGCGGAGATCTTCTCTTTAGCATCTTCACCGTCCGTTACGCCGCATTTCGCCTGCCAGAAAGCCATCGGTAGCGAGAAGTTGTAATGTACGCCGGAGATGGTCTGCATCAACGCGCCGTAACGGTTTTTGAGGCCTTCACGATAAAGCGTTTTCAAACGACCGGTATTCGACGTACCGTACTGAGCCAACTCAATATCCTGACCTTCGGCAATATAGCAAGGCATGCTCAACGGCCACATACGCTCGTCACCCAGGTTTCTGGCGGTATAACGATGCAGGTCGCGCATGAACGTCAGCATTTTATGAATATCGTCGCCAGGTGGAGTAATAAACTCCAGCAGCGCTTCGGCAAAGTCCGTGGTTATCCACTTATGTGTTAGCGCTGAGCCTAACACCTCAGGATGGCCTGTCGTTGCCAATGACCCATCAGCATTAACGCGCAGCGTTTCACGCTCCAGCCCACGTTGAATCCCCTTTAACGCCTGAGGATGGTTTTCCAGCCAGGCCAGCGCCTGTGATACGTTCGGGATCAAATTGACCTCCCGCCTGTCAAAATCGTTTTAATTAGCATAATGGTATTGGTTACCCTGAAGGCTATCTCACAACACAATTAGTGCCACCACATAATGCCTTGCGTCGTAACCGCTGCGACAACAACATAGCGCAACGCCTTGCCAAGGCATAAGAAAAAGAGAACTGGGCCCCACGAGATGCGCATCCATCCAGCTAACAGGCACAGTAAATCACCCACAACCGGCATCCAGCTTAATAATAGTGTGACAGCGCCATAGCGCCGCAGCCAACCAGTGGCTTTCTCTTGCCAGCGCGATGTTTTACGCAATGGAAAGAAACGCCCAAGGATAACGTTAGTTAACCCTCCAAGGCTATTACCCATTGTTGCTGTTAAGACTAAGACCCAGGGATGACTGGCCCCAGAAACCAGCAAGGCAACCAGAACAACTTCAGAATTGCCGGGTAATAGCGTGGCGCTGAGAAAACTGCTGGCAAACAGTGACAGGAGCGATAGTCCATCACTCACAATAACCGAACATCCACGGCGTCCATCCCCGCTGCGTTCGCCGCCTGCAGTCCAAAATCGGCATCTTCAAACACGACGCAGCGCGCCGGAACAACCCCCATTCGCTCAGCACAGAGCAAGAACGTATCAGGAGCAGGCTTATGGCGTTGTACGTGATCGGCAGCAACCACAGCATCAAAATAGCGACGCAGACCAAGGTGAGCGAGCAGAGCCTCTGCAATTGCGCTTTCACTCCCCGTCCCTACCGACATAGGACGGCGACCATACCAGTCTTTCACCACTTCAACCAACGGTAAAGGCTGGACGCTATCCAGCAGCATGCTTTTTACCTTGTCCGTTTTTTCTCGTGCCAAAACATGAGGGTCAAGATCGGCATGATTCAATTCAATAACCGACTGGGCAATACGCCACGTTGGGGAACCATTGAGGGCGACCATGGCTTGTTCATCAAACCTTAGCCCATAATGGCCCAATACCTCATGCCACGCCTTACGGTGCGTAGGTTCGGTATCCAGGATGGTGCCATCCATATCAAAAATCAAACCCGCATAACGTTCGTACATCGTCTTCTCACAAGCCGAATGACCAGACGTTATTTTATCGTAATTGATTGATTTTGTCGCTGACAGCGAATTGAGGGATGTTCAGAGAGTATGTGGAAATAATTCAAGTGGGAGATGGTGCTGGCGATTATCTCGCAGACCATGAAACAACAGTTTCGCTGTTATTCAGGAGAAGATGGTGCATCCGGGAGGATTACTCACTAGTGTTCGCCCTACGGGCCGTTGCTGAAGCAACGTTATCCTCCCTGGTGCTGGCGATTATCTCGCAGACCGTGAAATAACAGTTTCGCTATTATTTAGGAGAAAATGGTGCATCCGGGAGGATTCGAACCTCCGACCGCTCGGTTCGTAGCCGAGTACTCTATCCAGCTGAGCTACGGATGCATCGGTGAAACTAGATTGGAGAAAACAAGAGATGGTGCATCCGGGAGGATTCGAACCTCCG
This sequence comes from Citrobacter sp. wls714, assembly GCF_005281025.1. Taxonomy (NCBI): domain Bacteria; kingdom Pseudomonadati; phylum Pseudomonadota; class Gammaproteobacteria; order Enterobacterales; family Enterobacteriaceae; genus Citrobacter; species Citrobacter sp. wls714. The sequence continues at coordinate 79,655 of NZ_SZWZ01000031.1, forward strand.
ACCGCTCGGTTCGTAGCCGAGTACTCTATCCAGCTGAGCTACGGATGCATCGGTGAAACTAGATTGGAGAAAACAAGAGATGGTGCATCCGGGAGGATTCGAACCTCCGACCGCTCGGTTCGTAGCCGAGTACTCTATCCAGCTGAGCTACGGATGCATCGGTGAAACTAGATTGGAGAAAACAAGAGATGGTGCATCCGGGAGGATTCGAACCTCCGACCGCTCGGTTCGTAGCCGAGTACTCTATCCAGCTGAGCTACGGATGCATCGGTGAAACTAGATTGGAGAAAACAAGAGATGGTGCATCCGGGAGGATTCGAACCTCCGACCGCTCGGTTCGTAGCCGAGTACTCTATCCAGCTGAGCTACGGATGCATCGGTGAAACTTGCTTTACTGCCGACATTGATACCGCTACTAAAGCGCTATCAAGTAATATGGTGCATCCGGGAGGATTCGAACCTCCGACCGCTCGGTTCGTAGCCGAGTACTCTATCCAGCTGAGCTACGGATGCAAATGGCGGTGAGGCGGGGATTCGAACCCCGGATGCAGCTTTTGACCGCATACTCCCTTAGCAGGGGAGCGCCTTCAGCCTCTCGGCCACCTCACCAACACGCCTCTTGCGAGTGCTTCGAAGAACTTCTTTCTGCTCATCGTCGCTGCGTGGCGCACATATTACTTTCTGGGACTTATAAGTCAAACAATTTTTCCAGAGCTTTTATCGTTTGCACATTTCACGCGCAATTAGTCTGCAAAAACGGCAAAAAGAGTGTTTTATCAACAGATAAATTGGCAGTTTCCTGCTGGCAATTAAGAAACAGAAAATTCGCCGGGAACGACAATATGTGTATGGGAAACGAGAAAACGAGGGAATGAAGCAGAAAAGCGAAGAAAGAAGACAACTCAATCAGGTTGCGCCTCACCAGAAAGGTGAGACGCGAAAACCTTAGTAACTGGACTGCTGGGATTTTTCAGCCTGGATACGCTGGTAGATCTCTTCACGATGGACAGAAACTTCTTTCGGGGCGTTTACGCCAATGCGTACTTGGTTGCCCTTCACCCCTAAAACTGTCACGGTGACCTCATCGCCTATCATGAGGGTCTCACCAACTCGACGAGTCAGAATCAGCATTCTTTGCTCCTTGAAAGATTAAAAGAGTCGGGTCTCTCTGTATCCCGGCATTATCCATCATATAACGCCAAAAAGTAAGCGATGACAAACACCTAAGTGTAAGCAGTCACGGCATCACATTCTGTTAAACCTAAGTTTAGCCGATATACACAACTTCAACCTGACTTTATCGTTGTCGATAGCGTTGATGCAAACGCTGCGGATTGAAGCCCGCAGCGTCGACTTACGCTTATAGTTATTACAGTTTTGCGCTGACCCAGCCTTTCACACTGGCTAACGCTGCAGGCAGAGCCGCTGCATCCGTACCACCGGCTTGCGCCATGTCCGGACGACCGCCACCCTTACCGCCTACCTGCTGAGCGACCATACCAACCAGCTCCCCTGCTTTCACACGGTCTGTCACATCCTTAGACACACCAGCAATCAGAGAAACCTTACCTTCAACTACCGTTGCCAGAACGATAACGGTAGACCCCAGTTGATTTTTCAGATCATCAACCATGGTACGCAACATTTTCGGCTCAACGTCCGCGAGTTCACTGACCAGCAGCTTCACGCCGTTGATATCAACCGCTTTGCTGGAGAGATTTGCACTCTCCTGCGCCGCAGCCTGTTCCTTCAATTGCTGCAATTCTTTTTCGAGTTGACGCGTACGTTCCAGTACAGAACGCACTTTATCACCGATATTCTGGCTATCGCCTTTCAGCAGCTGCGCGATATCGCTTAAGCGGTCGCTCTCAGCATGCACGGTTTGGATAGCGCCTTCACCGGTTACGGCTTCGATACGACGAACGCCCGCCGCCGTGCCTGACTCAGACACAATGCGGAACAGACCGATATCCCCCGTACGGCTGGCGTGAGTACCGCCACACAGTTCGGTGGAGAAATCGCCCATACTCAGAACGCGCACGTGATCATCATATTTCTCGCCAAACAGCGCCATTGCGCCTTTGGCTTTCGCCGCTTCCAGATCCATGATGTTCGTTTCAATCGGCAGGTTGCGACGAATTTGCGCATTCACCAGATCTTCAACGGCACGGATTTCCGCAGGCTTCATGGCTTCGGTATGAGAGAAGTCGAAACGCAGCACTTTATCGTTAACCAGCGAGCCTTTCTGTGCCACATGGGTGCCCAATACCTGGCGCAGCGCCGCGTGCATCAGGTGCGTTGCGGAGTGATTCAAACGGATACGCGCACGACGAGCTTCATCCACATCAGCCTGCACTGCATCGCCAATTTTCAGAGAACCCGCAGACAGTTTGCCGATATGACCAATCGCCTGGCCATATTTTTGCGTGTCGCTCACGGCAAACGCAAAGCCCGCACCTTTCAGTTCGCCCTTGTCGCCAACCTGACCACCAGATTCCGCATAGAACGGCGTCTGATCCAGTACAACAACAGCGTCCTGACCGGCGTTAATGGCGTCTACCGCTTTACCATCGACAAACAGCGCAGTCACTTTGCCGTTCAGCTCAAGATGCTCATACCCTTTAAATTCTGAAGCGCCATCAACACGAATCATCGCATTGTAGTCTGCGCCAAAGCCGCTGGCTTCACGCGCACGACGGCGCTGTTCTTCCATTGCGGCTTCAAAGCCCGCTTCGTCAACCTTGATGTTGCGCTCGCGGCAAACGTCTGCCGTCAGGTCAACCGGGAAGCCGTAGGTGTCATACAGACGGAAGGCGGTTTCGCCATCCAGCGTATCACCGGTCAGTTTTGCCAGTTCTTCGTCCAACAGTGCCAGACCACGCTCCAGCGTACGCGCGAACTGTTCTTCTTCGGTTTTCAGAACCTGCTCAACCATAGCCTGTTGACGCTGCAGTTCTTCACCTGCTGACCCCATGACTTCCACCAGCGGACCAACCAGCTTGTAGAAGAAGGTATCCTTCGCGCCCAGCATATTGCCATGACGTACCGCGCGACGAATGATACGGCGCAGCACATAGCCACGGTTTTCATTCGACGGAACAACGCCATCGGCAATCAGGAATGCGCAGGAACGGATATGGTCGGCGATAACGCGCAGCGACTTGTTGCTCAAATCGGTCGCGCCAGTAACTTTTGCCACGGATTCGATCAGTGAGCGGAACAGGTCAATTTCATAGTTGGAGTTAACGTGTTGCAGCACGGCCGCAATACGCTCCAGACCCATACCGGTATCCACGGACGGCTTCGGCAGCGGTTCCATGGTGCCGTCAGCCTGACGGTTGAACTGCATAAAGACGATGTTCCAGATCTCAATGTAGCGATCGCCATCTTCTTCTGCGCTTCCCGGAGGGCCGCCCCAAATGTGGTCGCCGTGATCGTAGAAAATTTCGGTACACGGACCGCAAGGACCGGTGTCCCCCATCTGCCAGAAGTTATCGGATGCATAGGCCGCGCCTTTGTTATCACCAATGCGGATGATACGCTCGCGCGGAATACCAACTTCTTTTTCCCAGATTTCATAGGCTTCATCGTCAGTTTCATAGACGGTGACCCACAGACGCTCTTTTGGCAGGGCAAACCAGTTTTCACCGGTCAGCAGTTCCCATGCGAATTGAATGGCGTCGTGTTTGAAATAATCGCCGAAGCTGAAGTTGCCCAGCATTTCGAAGAAGGTGTGGTGACGTGCAGTGTAACCGACGTTTTCCAGGTCGTTGTGCTTACCACCCGCACGCACGCAACGCTGCGAGGTGGTTGCGCGGGAATAATTACGCTTGTCGAGGCCAAGGAAAACATCCTTGAACTGGTTCATCCCGGCGTTGGTAAACAACAAAGTAGGGTCATTGTTCGGTACCAGGGAGCTGCTGGCAACTACCTGATGTCCTTTACTATGGAAAAAATCGAGAAACGCCTGACGGATCTCAGCGGTGCTCTTGCTCATAATTATCCTGAAGAAATCAAGCTAACGAAATGTCATTACCAGCATCGGCAGCAAACTGCGCCTCTGGCAATCGAAAAGTGGGAATAAGATAAGTTTTCTTTACTGGGAAGTAAAATCCCGTATGCGTTCAATCGTCAAAATTTCGCCATATTGCCTGAATATCTTCCATCAGATAGCCACGATAGAGCAAAAAACGCTGGACCTTTACCTTATCTGAAAAATCCACTGGTAAAGGTTCACCGTATTTCCGGATTGCCTGCTCGCGCGCAAGTACTGCCCAGTCAATTTCACACTCGCGCATGGCGCGCTCGATAGCCTCACGCGAGATCCCTTTCTGACTGAGTTCCTGCCGCACTCGCGCAGGCCCGTAGCCTTTACGGCTACGGCTGGCGATAAACTGCTGAACGAAGCGGTCATCATCCAGATAACGACTTTCAATGCACCAGGCAATGACCTTGTCGTAATCTTCCGCAGAAGCATCAATGTCTTCCGGTCCATGTTTACCCATCACCGGCGCGGCCAGCTTACGCCGCAGTTCCTGCTCGCTGTGATCGCGCATTGCCAGAATACGCACAGCGCGGTCAAGCAGTCGGGAATAAGCGGATCGGCGGGAAGTTGCATCTGTCATAGTAAACCTTCAGAAATGCAAAAGGGCTGCATGATATGCAGCCCTTTACTATTATGCGATGTAAAACAGATTATCAGAAATCTTCGTTCGTTTCTGCTACGTCTGCACCACCGTCATCAACGGAGAAATCTGGCGTTGAATCCTGGTTATTGAGCAGTAACTCGCGCAATTTCTTCTCAATTTCTTTTGCGGTTGCCGGGTTTTCTTTCAGCCAATTGGTCGCATTCGCTTTACCCTGACCGATTTTCTCACCGTTATAGCTGTACCATGCACCGGCTTTTTCAATCAACTTCTCTTTTACGCCCAGGTCAACCAGTTCGCCATAGAAGTTGATACCTTCACCGTACAGAATCTGGAATTCAGCCTGTTTAAACGGCGCGGCGATTTTGTTTTTCACGACCTTAACGCGGGTTTCGCTACCGACCACGTTGTCGCCCTCTTTCACTGCGCCAATACGGCGAATGTCCAGACGAACGGAGGCATAGAATTTCAGCGCGTTACCACCGGTAGTGGTTTCCGGGTTACCGAACATCACGCCAATTTTCATACGGATCTGGTTGATGAAAATCAGCAGCGTGTTGGACTGCTTCAGGTTACCGGCCAGCTTACGCATCGCCTGGCTCATCATACGCGCCGCAAGACCCATGTGAGAGTCGCCAATCTCGCCTTCGATTTCCGCTTTCGGCGTCAGCGCCGCCACGGAGTCGACAACGATAACGTCAACCGCGCCGGAACGCGCCAGCGCATCACAGATTTCCAGGGCTTGTTCACCGGTATCCGGCTGGGAACACAGCAGGTTGTCGATATCAACGCCAAGCTTACGGGCATAGACGGGATCCAACGCGTGTTCCGCATCAATGAACGCACAGGTTTTACCTTCGCGCTGAGCGGCGGCAATAACCTGCAGAGTCAGCGTCGTTTTACCGGAAGATTCAGGCCCGTAGATTTCGACGATACGGCCCATTGGCAAACCGCCCGCGCCCAGTGCGATATCCAGAGAAAGCGAACCAGTGGAGATGGTTTCTACATCCATGGAACGGTCTTCACCGAGGCGCATGATGGAGCCTTTACCGAATTGCTTTTCGATCTGACCCAGCGCTGCCGCCAACGCTTTCTGTTTGTTTTCGTCGATAGCCATTAATTACTCCTGTCATGCCGCTTTCGGTTTAAACCGCAAAACGTGAAAGATAATGTTCTGTTGAGGCAATTATACTGTATGCTCATACAGTATCAAGTATTTTGTAGAAATTGTTGCCACAGGGTTTGCAACGCATAGGCAGTTGCCTGCCGACGCACCGCGTCGCGGTCACCGCTGAAGCATTCCCGACGGGTAATCCCCTCGCCGCTTGCGCTGGCGAAGGCAAACCACACCGTACCCACGGGCTTGTCTTCACTTCCGCCATCCGGCCCCGCAATACCGCTGATCGATACAGCAAAGTCCGCGCGTGCCGCCTTTAGCGCGCCAATCGCCATTTCCACGACCACCGGCTCACTCACCGCGCCATGCTGGGCCAGCGTCTCTTCGCGCACGCCAATCATCTGCGCTTTGGCCTCGTTGCTGTAAGTCACGAACCCGCGTTCAAACCAGGCGGAGCTGCCAGCAATATCCGTAATGGCTTTGGCCACCCAGCCGCCGGTGCAGGATTCCGCTGTCGTAACGGTCGCCCCGCGCACTTTCAGCGCCAGGCCAACCTGCTCACTTAACTGCATCAGTTCACTGTCGGTCATTTCAGCCTCTGTCAGTTAAAAAAATATGCCGGACAAGATAGCACTTTCACAACCAATGTGGGGATGAGGAGAACGTTTTACGAGGGGGATTCCAAAAATTGATCCGTTGCAAAATAAGACCTGCCGGATGGCGATGTCAGAGCATCTTATCCGGCCTACAAGCAATATCTTACTGTAGGCCGGGGAGCGATTACTGTACGCGCGCCAGCGCTACCGCCTGACCCAGTTGCCACACGGCCATCGCGTAGTGGGTACTGTGGTTATAGCGGGTGATAGTGTAGAAGTTCGGCAGTCCGTACCAGTACTGATAACCGGTGCCAATGTCCAGGCGCAGCAGGCTGGCCTGCTGATGATTCCCCAACGACTGCTGCGGCGTCAGTCCCGCGGCGGCAAGCTGTGAAATGCTGTACTGGGTTTTAAAGCCGTTCGCCAGCCCAGGCGCCTGACCATTCGCCGGCACCGCGACCGTATCGCCTTTTACCCAGCCATGGCCTTTAAAATAGTTCGCCACGCTACCGATGGCATCTACCGGATCCCACAAGTTAATGTGTCCATCGCCATTGAAATCGACCGCATATTCTTTATAGGAAGACGGCATAAACTGGCCGTAGCCCATCGCACCGGCGAAGGAACCTTTCAAATCGAGCGGATCATCACTTTCATCTCGCGCCATCAACAGGAAAGTTTCCAGTTCGCCAGAGAAGTATTCCGCACGACGAGGATAATTAAAGGACAGCGTCGCCAGCGCATCCAGAATTCGCGTTTTGCCCATCACGCGGCCCCAGCGCGTCTCCACGCCAATAATGCCGACGATAATTTCCGGAGGAACGCCGTAGACCTGCCACGCGCGGTTCAGGGCATCTTCATATTGATTCCAGAAGGCTACGCCGTTTTGTACGTTGTCCGGGGTGATGAATTGTTTGCGATAACGCAACCATGCGCCGTTAGGTCCGGCTGGCGGTTGCGTCGTCGGCGCCTGACGGTCCATTAAACGTAATACCGAATCCAGGCGCTTGGCCTGCGACAGGATCTCCTGCAACTGCTGACGGTCAAAGCCATGCTTGTTCACCATCTTCTCGATGAACTGTTGCGCGTTCGGGTTATTGGCAAAATCGCCGCCCGTTAGCATGACATTATGCTGTGGCTCAAGCAGGAAACCGCCGGATGGCGTACCCGTAGTCGTTTGAGTCTCTGAAGGTTTAGGTTTGCTGCTACAGGCAGCAAGCAATACGAAAAGGGGAAGTAACGCTACATAACGACGCTTGAACATGAGACATCCATTAAACAAATTCAGCCTGGGAGAAGTATGGTAAAGCATCCTCCGCCATACAAGGAAGCAGTAGTCGCTCTGCTTCACAGAATTTCCCCCCTCTTGCACTTCCGACCGTCATATTTGCGAGCGCTTACGCAATAACTTTCACATTAAAATATTTATCTTTCATTTTGAGATCAAAATAACACTTTTAAATCTTTCGATCTGATTAAAATTAATTTCCGTTTGGCAAGATAACTAAAAACCCCTACAGGAGAGAATAATGATCGACACCATCACACTCGGTGCTGAGTGGTTTATCGGGCTGTTCCAGAAAGGCGGAGAGGTGTTTACCGGCATGGTGACCGGTATTCTTCCCCTACTGATTAGCCTGCTGGTCATCATGAATGCGCTGATTAACTTTATCGGCCAGCAGCGTATTGAACGTTTTGCCCAGCGCTGCGCCGGAAATCCACTGTCCCGCTATCTGCTGCTGCCGTGCATCGGCACATTTGTGTTTTGTAATCCGATGACGTTGAGCCTGGGCCGCTTTATGCCAGAAAAGTACAAGCCCAGCTATTACGCAGCGGCCTCTTATAGCTGCCATTCCATGAATGGCTTATTCCCGCACATCAACCCCGGCGAGCTGTTTGTCTATCTGGGTATCGCCAGCGGCCTGACGACGCTGGGCCTTCCGCTTGGCCCGCTGGCGGTGAGCTATTTGCTGGTCGGACTGGTGACCAACTTCTTCCGCGGCTGGGTGACCGATTTCACCACCGCCATTTTTGAGAAAAAAATGGGCATTCAACTTGAGCAGAAAGTTCATCTGGCGGGAGCAACATCATGACGCGTATTCGTATTGAAAAAGGCACCGGCGGCTGGGGCGGCCCGCTTGAACTGGATGCCGTACCAGGCAAAAAGATTGTCTATATCACTGCCGGGACTCGCCCTGCGATTGTCGACAAGCTGGCGAACCTGACCGGTTGGCAGGCCGTTGATGGTTTCAAAGAGGGCGAACCGCCGGAGAATGAAATTGCTGTGGCGATCATCGATTGCGGCGGCACGCTACGCTGTGGGATCTATCCCAAACGTCGCATACCCACGATAAATATTCACGCCACGGGGAAATCCGGTCCGCTGGCCCAGTACATTGTTGAAGATATCTATGTCTCTGGCGTGAAAGAAGAAAACATTACCGTTGTCGGGGAAGCATCCGCTGCGCCGCAGCCTGCAAGCAGCACTATCGGTCGCGATTACGACACCAGTAAAAAGATTACTGAACAAAGCGATGGTCTGTTGGCAAAAGTTGGGATGGGCATGGGATCGGCCGTTGCTGTCCTGTTCCAGGCCGGTCGCGACACTATTGATACCGTTCTGAAAACCATTCTGCCGTTTATGGCGTTCGTCTCAGCGCTGATCGGCATCATCATGGCTTCTGGTCTGGGAGACTGGATAGCCCATGGACTCGCACCGCTCGCCAGCCACCCGCTGGGACTGGTGACGCTGGCGCTGATTTGCTCTTTCCCGCTGTTGTCGCCTTTCCTCGGCCCTGGTGCGGTCATCGCCCAGGTTATCGGGGTGCTGATCGGCGTACAGATTGGCCTGGGGAACATCCCTCCCCATCTGGCGTTACCGGCCTTGTTTGCCATTAATGCGCAAGCGGCATGCGACTTTATTCCCGTGGGGTTATCGCTGGCCGAAGCGCGTCAGGACACGGTCCGCGTCGGTGTGCCATCCGTCCTGGTAAGCCGCTTCCTGACCGGCGCGCCTACCGTTCTCATCGCCTGGTTTGTATCCGGCTTTATTTACCAATAAGAGGCACTCAAAAATGACCGTGATTTATCAAACCACCATCACCCGTATCGGACAGAGTGCCCCGGACGCACTTTGCGACCAGATGTTGATTACCTTTCGTGAAGGTGCTCCAGCGGATATCGAAGAGTTTTGCTTCATCCATTGCCACGGGGAGCTGAATGGCGCTTTGCAAGCTGGACTCCAGTTTGAACTAGGCCAGCATCACTACCCGGTCACCGCCGTTGGCAGCGTAGCGGAACAGAACTTACGTGAACTGGGGCATATCACTCTACGTTTTGACGGACTCAGCGAAGCGGAATTCCCAGGCACCGTACATGTGGCGGGCCCTGTACCGGACGATATCGCGCCGGGCTGTATTTTGAAGTTTGTTGCTTAAGATTGAAGGAGAAAAAGATGAATCAGGTTGCCGTTGTCATTGGTGGAGGCCAGACCCTGGGGGCATTCCTTTGCCGTGGGCTTGCGACAGAAGGATACCGCGTTGCGGTGGTGGATATTCAAAGTGATAAAGCCGCCAACGTCGCGCAGGAGATTAACGCCGAGTTTGGCGCAGGCACAGCGTACGGTTTTGGCGCTGATGCCACCAGCGAACAGAGCGTGCTGGCACTGTCACGCGGAGTGGATGAAATATTCGGTCGCGTCGACCTGCTGGTTTACAGCGCAGGTATCGCTAAAGCCGCGTTTATCAGCGATTTTCAGCTTGGGGATTTCGACCGCTCTCTGCAGGTCAATCTGGTCGGTTACTTCCTCTGCGCCCGTGAATTCTCACGCCTGATGATCCGCGATGGCGTTCAGGGACGCATTATCCAGATCAACTCCAAATCAGGGAAAGTAGGCAGTAAACACAATTCGGGCTACAGCGCGGCAAAATTCGGCGGCGTGGGTTTAACCCAATCGCTGGCGCTGGATCTGGCGGAATACGGTATTACCGTCCATTCGCTGATGCTCGGCAACCTGTTGAAATCACCTATGTTTCAGTCATTATTGCCGCAATATGCAACCAAATTGGGCCTTAAGCCGGATGAAGTAGAGCAGTATTACATTGATAAGGTTCCGCTCAAACGCGGCTGCGATTATCAGGACGTGCTGAACATGCTGCTGTTTTATGCCAGTTCGAAAGCCTCTTACTGCACCGGACAATCGATTAACGTCACCGGCGGTCAGGTGATGTTCTAAGAGGTATGACTGCCCGGTGGCGCTGTGCTTACCGGGCCTACGAATATTATGCAGCCGGATTAGGCGCAGCCGTCATCCGGCAAAATCAAAGGAGCGCATTATGGTTTCCGCACTGATTACCGTCGCCGCCATCGTCTGGTGCCTGCAACTGGCGCTCGGTGGCTGGCAAATATCCCGCTTTAATCGCGCGTTCGATAAACTTTGTCAGCGGGGTCGGGTTGGCGTGGGTCGCTCCGGCGGACGGTTTAAACCGCGCGTGGTCGTCGCCATCGCGCTTGATGAGCAGCAGCGGGTTACCGATACGTTATTTATGAAAGGTCTGACGGTATTCGCCAGACCCGGAAAAATTGCCACGATAATGGGCAAACATCTTGATGATTTACAGCCTGATGTGATCTTTCCCCATGATCCGTTAGCGCAGAATGCACTATCATTGGCGCTTAAAATGAAATATGGGTAATTTCGTTGTGAATGCTAATAGCTTGCGAAATTATCATTTTGCAACCTATACCCTAAATAATTCGAGTTGCAGGAAGGCGGCGACGAAGCGAATCCCCAGGAGCGTACATAAGTACGTGACTGGGGTGAGCGAGTAAAGCCAACGCACATGCAGCTTGAAGTATGACGGGTAAATATAAGTCAGGGTAATCACGCCTATGAAACCTCGTCAGCGTCAGGCTGCCATACTGGAGCACCTGCAAAAGCAGGGAAAATGCTCGGTTGAAGAACTGGCCCACTACTTTGACACCACCGGCACAACCATTCGCAAAGACCTGGTCATTCTGGAAAATGCCGGAACCGTCATTCGTACCTATGGCGGCGTGGTGTTAAATAAAGACGAATCCGATCCGCCTATCGATCACAAAACGCTAATCAACACGCACAAAAAAGAGCAGATTGCCGAAGCCGCCGTCCATTATATCCATGATGGCGATTCCATCATTCTGGATGCGGGCAGCACCGTATTGCAGATGGTGCCGATGCTTACCCGCTTTAGCAACATCACCGTCATGACCAACAGTCTGCACATTGTTAACGCCCTTTCGGAGTTGGACAACGAGCAAACCATCCTGATGCCCGGCGGGACCTTTCGCAAAAAATCTGCGTCATTTCACGGTCAGCTGGCAGAAAACGCCTTTGAGCAATTCAGCTTTGATAAACTCTTCATGGGTACCGACGGCATTGATCTCAATGCCGGCGTGACCACCTTTAATGAGGTGTTTAGCGTCAGTAAAGCGATGTGCAATGCCGCTCGCGAAGTGATTCTGATGGCCGACTCCTCAAAATTTGGGCGTAAAAGCCCTAATGTTGTGTGCAGTCTGGAAAGCGTCGACAAGCTGATTACCGATGCGGGTATCGACCCTGCATTTCGTCAGGCGCTGGAAGCAAAAGGGATTGAAGTAATCATAACCGGAGAAACCAATGAGTGATGCACTACTGAACGCGGGCCGTCAGACGTTAATGCTGGAACTACAGGAAGCCAGCCGACTGCCAGAGCGGCTGGGCGATGATTTTGTCCGCGCCGCCAATACGATCATCCACTGTGAAGGCAAAGTCATTGTCTCCGGGATTGGCAAATCAGGCCATATTGGCAAAAAAATTGCTGCGACCCTCGCCAGTACCGGCACCCCAGCCTTTTTTGTGCATCCCGCTGAAGCCCTGCACGGCGACTTAGGGATGATCGAAAGCCGTGATGTCATGCTGTTTATCTCCTACTCCGGCGGTGCGAAAGAGCTGGATCTCATCATCCCGCGCCTGGAAGACAAATCCGTCGCCCTGCTGGCAATGACCGGAAAACCGACTTCGCCGCTGGGCCTGGCGGCCAAAGCCGTGCTGGATATTTCTGTTGAACGTGAAGCCTGCCCGATGCGCCTGGCGCCGACCTCCAGCACCGTGAATACGCTGATGATGGGCGACGCGCTCGCAATCGCCGTGATGCAGGCGCGCGGCTTTAACGAAGAAGATTTTGCCCGCTCGCATCCGGCTGGCGCGCTGGGCGCTCGTCTGTTAAATAAAGTGCATCATCTGATGCGCCGTGACGATGCCATTCCGCAGGTGACGCTGACTACCAGCGTCATGGACGCGATGCTGGAGCTGAGCCGCACAGGCCTTGGTCTGGTGGCTGTTTGTGACGATGCGTCGCTGGTGAAAGGCGTCTTTACCGACGGCGACCTGCGCCGCTGGCTGGTTGGCGGCGGCGCGCTCACCACGCAGGTTAGCGAAGCAATGACCCATAATGGCATTACGCTGCAAGCGCAGAGCCGCGCGATTGACGCCAAAGAGATCCTGATGAAACGCAAAATCACTGCCGCACCGGTGGTAGATGAAAACGGAAAACTCACCGGTGCTATCAACCTGCAGGATTTCTATCAGGCCGGTATTATCTAATCCTTCAGCCCCAGGCGTTTCGCCAGCCGGTGCAGGTTGGCGACGTCTGTTTCCAGCGCCCGCGCGCTTGCCGCCCAATTGTGATTATTTTGCGCCAAGGCCCGGCGGATCATCTCGCGCTGAAATGACTCCGTTGCCTCACGCAAATTGTGATGCTGCGGGATCTCTGCCACGACGTCCGGCTGCGGTACAGGGCTTTCATCCTGCAAGGCAAAATGCTGTGCCTCCAGCACCACCTCATCCCCTGCCCGGGTAGCCCTTGCCAGCACAACCGCCCGATGAATGGCATGTTCCAGCTCGCGCACGTTTCCGGGCCAGCCGTAACTCAGCAGATGATTACGCGCGCCGGGGCTTAACACCACGCGGGAAAGTCCCAGCCGCAGCCGACATTGCTCGCAAAAATAGCCCGCCAGCAGCACTACATCTTCGCCGCGCTCACGCAGTGGCGGCACGGAAAGGGGAAAAACGCTCAGGCGATGAAACAGATCTGCGCGAAAATTCCCCGCCAGCACCTCTTCGCGTAAATCACGATTGGTCGCCGCCAGTACGCGCACGTCAACGCGCAGGCTGCGATCGTCCCCCACACGCTGAATATCGCCATACTGTAATACGCGCAGCAGCTTGGCCTGCAACGCCAGCGAGAGTTCGCCAATCTCGTCGAGAAACAGCGTGCCGTTATCCGCCATTTCAAACTTACCGCTACGATTACTGATAGCCCCGGTAAAAGCCCCTTTTACGTGACCAAAAAGTTCACTTTCCGCCACGCTTTCGGGCAACGCCGCGCAGTTGAGATACACCAGCGGATTCACCGCACGCGGCGAACCTTCATGGATAGCTTTGGCTACCAGCTCCTTCCCGGTCCCGGTTTCGCCGCTTATCAGTACGTTGAGATCGGACCCTGCCACAATCTCAATCTCTTTTTTCAACTGCATCATATTGGGCGACAGACCAATCATCTGGGTTTCCGTCACCTGCTCGAAAGCCGTCGACGAACCCGGCAGCATATTCTGGCTTTCCAGTTGTTCAATCAGCAACGCATTACTCAGCGCCCCCGCCGCCAGAGCGGCAATTAGCCTAAGCTCTTCATCGCTGAAGACATCGAACTGATCGGGCTCCATGCCATCCAGCGTTAACGCGCCAATCAGATTTTGTCCGGCAAACAGCGGCAACCCAATGCAGGCATGGACTTTCAGGCTCTCCTGACCCGGGATTAACCCGTCATAAGGATCGGGCAGATCGCTGTCGGCAGGAAAACGTACCACGTCCCCGGCGCGGGCAATCGCCTCCAGCCGCGGATGTCCCTCCAGCGTGAAGCGGCGGCCGAGGACATCCTGCGCCAGGCCATCGATAGCCAGCGGGATAAACTGTCGCGACTCGTAGCGCAGCAGTGCCGATGCGTCGCACTCCAGCACCTGGCGCAAGGTCGTGATCAGGCGCTGAAAACGGTCCTGATGTCCGATACCACTTTGTAATTCAATGGCGATACCCGCCAGCACATCTACTGAAAAGCTCATGGCAACCTCATAGTCATTTTGACAATTTATTTTGTCATATCGACAATGAAATAAACAGTCATTTTGACTATCACTTTATAGACAATAAATAATAAATCATTAAAAATCAAACAATTAAAAAGTTGGCACGCAACCTGCAATTAACAAAATATCTTTTTAGAAAAATGCTGAATTAATTGAGGTTGCTATGTCTATTCTGGTTAAAAATAACATTCATTGGGTTGGCCAACGTGACTGGGAAGTGCGAGATTTCCACGGCACTGAATACAAAACGCTGCGCGGTAGCAGCTACAACAGCTATCTCATCCGTGAAGAAAAAAACGTGCTGATCGATACAGTAGACCACAAGTTTAGCCGTGAATTCGTACAGAACCTGCGCAGTGAAATTGACCTCGCGGATATCGACTACATCATTATTAACCACGCGGAAGAAGATCACGCCGGTGCGCTGACCGAACTGATGTCCTGCATCCCGGACACGCCAATTTACTGCACCGCTAACGCGATTGATTCCATCACCGGCCACCACCATCATCCGGAGTGGAACTTCAACGTGGTGAAAACCGGTGATTCTCTGGACATCGGCAACGGCAAACAGCTGATCTTTGTTGAAACGCCAATGCTGCACTGGCCTGACAGCATGATGACCTACATGACCGGCGATGCGGTACTGTTCAGTAACGACGCCTTCGGCCAGCATTACTGCGACGAACGCCTGTTCAACGACGAAGTTGACCAGACCGAACTGTTCGAACAATGCCAACGCTACTACGCCAACATCCTGACCCCGTTCAGCCGTCTGGTGACGCCGAAAATCACTGAAATCCTCGGCTTCAACCTGCCGGTGGATATGATTGCGACTTCTCACGGTGTGGTATGGCGCGAAAACCCAACGCAGATCGTTGAGCTGTACCTGAAATGGGCGGCGGATTATCAGGAAGACCGCATCACCATCTTCTACGACACCATGTCCAACAACACCCGCATGATGGCGGACGCCATTGCCCAGGGCATCAACGAAGTTGACCCGAACGTGGCGGTGAAAATCTTTAACGTCGCCCGTAGCGACAAAAACGAAGTCCTGACCAACGTCTTCCGCTCTAAAGGCGTGCTCGTCGGTACCTCCACCATGAACAACGTGATGATGCCGAAAATCGCCGGACTGGTGGAAGAGATGACCGGCCTGCGTTTTCGTAACAAACGCGCCAGCGCCTTTGGTTCTCACGGCTGGAGCGGCGGCGCAGTTGACCGCCTGTCCACCCGTTTACAAGATGCAGGTTTTGAGATGTCGCTTAGCCTGAAGGCGAAATGGCGTCCGGATCTGGATGCGCTGGAACTGTGTCGTCAGCACGGTCGTGAAATTGCACGTCAGTGGGCGCTTGCTCCGCTGCCGGAAACGACCGTCAAAGCGGCAACCAAAGAAGAAGAGTGCGCCTGTGCCGCTGCGTCTACGGCTGCCGCTGACCTCGGCCCAAGCATGCAGTGCAGCGTATGCCAGTGGATTTACGATCCAGCAAAAGGTGAACCGTTGCAGGATGTCGCGCCAGGTACCCCATGGAGCGACGTACCGGATAACTTCCTGTGCCCGGAATGTTCATTAGGTAAAGACGTCTTCGACGTACTGGCAACGGAGGCAAAATGAGCCGCGAAATTGTCATTATTGGTTCGGGCTTCGCCGCCCGCCAGTTAGTCAAAAATATCCGTAAACAGGATGCAACTGTTCCGTTGACCCTGATTGCCGCTGACAGCATGGATGAGTACAACAAGCCCGATCTCAGCCACGTTATCAGTCAGGCACAGCGTGCAGACGACCTCACCCGCCAGTCGGCGGGGGAGTTTGCCGAACAGTTTAACTTGCGCCTGTTCCCATACACCTGGGTGACCGACATCGACGCCGATGCCCACATCGTGAAAAGTCAGGACCAACAGTGGCAGTATGACAAGCTGGTTCTGGCTACGGGGGCTTCAGCCTTTGTGCCTCCAGTTACCGGACGTGAGTTAATGCTCACACTGAACAGCCAGCAAGAATACCGCGCCTGTGAAACGCAACTGCGTGATGCCCAGCGGGTACTCATTGTCGGCGGTGGCTTAATTGGCAGTGAACTGGCAATGGATTTTTGTCGTGCCGGTAAAGCGGTAACGCTTATCGACAACGCCGCCAGCATTCTCGCCTCGCTGATGCCACCGGAAGTCAGCAGTCGCTTACAGCATTGTCTGACCGATATGGGTGTGCATCTGCTGCTGAAATCCCAGCTTCAGGGTCTGGAAAAAAATGAATCGGGTATTCGCGCCACGCTCGATCGTAGCCGCAGCGTAGAAGTCGATGCAGTGATCGCCGCCACCGGTCTGCGCCCGGAAACGGCGCTGGCCCGTCGCGCCGGATTGAACATCAATCGTGGCGTCTGCGTCGACAGCTATCTGCAAACCAGCCACCCGGATATTTATGCGCTCGGCGACTGTGCGGAAATTAACGGTCAGGTGCTGCCGTTCCTGCAGCCGATTCAACTGAGCGCCATGTATCTGGCGAAAAACCTGCTCGGCGGCAATGCGCCATTGAAGCTGCCTGCCATGCTGGTAAAAGTTAAAACGCCGGAACTGCCATTACATCTGGCAGGGGAAACCCAGCGTCGTGATCTGAACTGGCATATTGCCGCTGAAGCGCAAGGTATGGTGGCCAGAGGAATGAACGAAGAAGGCCAGCTATGTGCGTTTGTGGTCAGTGAAGACCGAATGAAAGAGGCCTTTACGCTGCTGAAAACGTTGCCCGTGTAAGTTTGTGATGCCGGATGGCTGCCGCGCCTTATCCGGCAATGCCGCTACTGATTTATTAACCTCACGCACATGGACGTGCGTTGCCACTTGTCGGTATGCCCCGACATGTTTTTCTTGCCCCGCCAGTCCCGGGGCTTTTTTTATTTTTGCGCCAACCAGCGCGCCGCGGTAATCACGCCCTGCCCCAGCGATAATCCCCCATCCCCCGCCGGTAAACGCTGCGGAAACAGTAAGGTGAAATCAGCCAGATAAAATGCCAGCCGCGATGACAACAAACGGTTATGCATCACGCCACCGCTGAATACTAACGTCTTCACGCCACGCGCTTCGGCCTGCTCACGCATCAGCGTGGCAAACCCACACGCCAGCGCATCATGAAACGCCCACGACCTTGCTGCAGGCGCCCCTTGCCAGTTCAGCCATTGCTGCCAAAACACAGCCAGGTCAAGTTCATTACCTTGCAACGGGATGGTTACCGGATGCTCAACACCATCACATTGCGAGGCCAACGCCTCCAGCGCGCAGGCGGCCTCGCCTTCATAACTCAATGAAGTCGGAGCGCACTGGAGCGCGGCGGCAACGGCATCAAACAGCCGTCCGCACGATGACGCCAGCGGGGCATTGATCCCCCGCTCAATGGCGCGTGCCAGCACGTTCCAGTTTTGCTGTTGCAGCGCCGATGTTTCCGGGTAACGCTGCCAGTCAGGGACAAAACGCAGACACTGCGCGAGCAGGTTACGCCACGGCTGCTTTGCCGCCAGATCGCCGCCCGCCAGCGCGACCGCGGGTAAGCCACCCAGGTGTTCGCATTCACGATAGTTGACCCGCAAACACTCTCCGCCCCACAGCGCGCCGTTTGCCCCCATGCCGATACCGTCTACCGTCAGAGCGATAACGTCGCCACCGTCCAGCGGCCAACCGTGCTCGGCAAGGCTCGCAGCGGCATGCGCATGGTGATGCAGCACCGTTTCGGTCGGCAGATTCATCTCACTGGCCCACTGGCTGGAAACATAGCCGGGGTGAGCATCATGAACAATACGCTGTGGCGTAAAGTCATAAATGTTCTGGATCAGGTGCAGCGCATCACGCCACTGCTGCTGGATGCCGTCATCACTGAGATCGCCCAAATGCTGACTGATAACCGCCTGTTCGCCGCGCACCAGACAGAAGGTATTTTTTAGATCCGCGCCTAAACACAGCATCGGCGGCACGTCGCGAAATCCCGGCGGCAGTGCTATCGCATCCGGCACGTAACCCCGCGAACGGCGCAGCATTTCCCCGCTTTCACGCACCACGGAGTCATCCATACGCTGCACAATTTCGCGGTTATGCAGCAGGAAACCGTCGGCAATCTCGCGTAAATCTGCCAGCGCCTGCGCGTTGGTAATGGCTGGCGGCCTGCCGCTGAGGTTGCCGGAGGTCATTACCAGCGGGCAATTCATCTCTTGTAACAGGAGATGCTGCAACGGATTCGCTGGCAACATGACGCCAACTTCCGTTAACCCTGGCGCAATTCCCTCGCTCAGTGCCGCTACACAGCGTTTCTGCACCAGCACGATCGGCGCGGCAGGAGTGGTTAACAGACGACGTGCGGCTTCAGGCAATCCGTCGTCAGCAGGCAACATCACCGCCAACGGTTTAGCCGGGCGATGCTTACGCAAGCGAAGCAGCGCCACGGCGCCATCATTTCGCGCATCGCAGACCAGATGAAAACCGCCAATACCTTTCACCGCGACAATGCCGCCCGCTTTTAGCAACGCCACCGCCGCCTGCAGCGCGTCTTCTTTTTCCGCTCGCTCACCCGCGCTTAACCACTCAAGATGTGGGCCACATTGCGGGCAGGCAACAGGTTGGGCGTGAAAGCGACGGTCGTAGGGATCGCGATACTCTGTATCGCATTGCGCACAGAGAGGGAAGGACGCCATCACGGTAAACGGACGGTCGTACGGCATGGCGCGGATAATCGTAAAACGTGGACCACAATGAGTACAGTTGATGAAGGGGTAGCGATAACGACGTTCGCCGGGGGTGTTCATTTCAACAAGGCATTCGGGACAAGTCGCGGCGTCCGGGACAATTTGCGTATTCATCGTACCGCCTGCACTTTGGCGAATCGAGAAATCGGCAGGCTGCTGCGTCCAGGCGAATGGTTCGCTCTCAATGCTATCAATGCGCGCCAGCGGCGGACAATGTTGATGCAATTGCGCAATAAACTCCGCCGGATCTTCCTGTAAGCGCACCACCACACCGTCACCGTCGTTGCACACGTCGCCATGCAGTTGCAGGCGCTGCGCCAGTTGCCAGACGAAGGGGCGAAAGCCGACACCCTGTACCTTGCCGCGAATACGCAACTGTACGCCGGAGTGGTTGTTGATTGTCATTATGTCCTTCCCGCAGTCATCTATCCCGGTTTGCCGGATGGCGGCTGCGCCTTATCCGGCCTACATGACTCCCGTGTAGGCCTTAAAGCTGCGCGCCATCAGGCACGTATTTTACGCGGATTTTTAGCGATCAGAACAGCAAAGATGCGGTGGAATCCAGCGCCGCGCGACGGCGTTTTTCAGCGCTCAGTTGCTCAAGCTTATTGCGATCCACATAAATCAGCGCGTGAGTCGGGCAGACTTCCATACAGGCAGGACCCGCTTCACGGTGGTGGCACAGGTCGCACTTGTTGGCTTCGGCTTTTTCTGCACGAACGTTCAGGCCCGCGCCGCTGTTACGCACAACCGGACGCACGACAACTTCCATTGCCCCATAAGGACACGCCACCACGCAGGTTTTACAGCCAATGCAGCGTTCCTGCATCACGTGGACAAAGCCTTTATCACGGCTGATTGCTCCGTTCGGACAGACGTTAGCGCACGGCGCGTCTTCACACTGGCGACACAGCGTTGCCGTGGAGACGTTAACGCCTTTGATGACGTGAATGCGGGGTAAAAAGGTTTCAGGGGTCAGCGATGCGCAGTCCTGGTTATCCTGATGGGATACCACGCAGGCCACTTCACAGGTACGGCAACCAATGCATTTATTGGCGTCTGCAATGATGAAACGGTTCATCAATTTCTCCAGCAATGACAGATTATCTGCCGAAGCATTCACGAATCGTGCCAAATTTTAATATACTGTTATTAAAGGATTTTTATTTTGATGGATGTGAGAATGGTGTGTCATCGTCACTAGTGACGATGACAAATGACAGCCGTCAGCGCGAAACATACGGCGCAACAGAGTCGCGCTGAATGAGTTCCCCGATGAAGATTTTTGGCGGTGTAAATACTCCATCGCCCAGCATAAATATCAGGCGGCCGATCGTTTCCTGGATCATTTCCGTCACCGGAATTTTGACGCTGGAAAGCGCCGGAATAGTGTATGGCGCGATGGCGATATCATCGAAACCAATCACCGACACCTGGGCAGGCACGCGGATACCCTGCTCATGCAGCTGCTTCATCGCGCCTATCGCCATATCATCATTACTGGCCACCAGCGCGGTAAAATTGACCTTGCGTGCAAGCAAGGTATCAACGCCCGCCGCACCGCAGGCTGGCGTCCATTTTCCTTTGACAATCAAATCATTATTTAGCGGAATGCCATGCGCAGCCAGCGCGTCTTTATAGCCTGAGAGTCGTTCCACGCCGGTAGGTGAATCCATCGAGCCGGTAATAAAACCAATCTCCTGGTGCCCGGCGGCAATCAACTGCGCAACGGCGTTAAAGCTGGTTTGTTTTTGATCGCACCAGACGCTGTGGCTACTGTTTTTACGCAGCTGTCGGTTAAGCACCATAATCGGCTGGGTGTGCGCGTCAATGATCTCGTCTATTTCATCCACGCTGAGAAAACGCGGATAAATCATAATCGCGTCACAGCGCAGGTCGAGTAAGTACTGGATCGCCTGACGCTCTTCCTCTGCGCTATGCTTACCATCAGCCAGCAACAACTGGCGCCCCTTATCCTCCGCCATCCGCGCGGTGTGAAACAGCAGCTCGCTGAAATAGACGCCATGATAAAGAGTGTTGGTCACCACCAGACCCAGCGTTTGCGAGGTCTTCGCTGCCAGGCTGCGCGCCAGTAAATTAGGGCGGTAACCACTCTCTTCAATGGCCTGAAACACACGGTCTTTGGTTTCCTGGCTGACGTAACCGTTCCCGGAAAGCACCCGGGAAACCGTCGCTTTCGACACCCCGGCCCGCTTTGCCACCTCCAGCATCGTAGTCATAGTAGTCATCCCTTTTCTCTTAATGTGACGCAGTGTACTGCACCGTTTCGCTGCTGTCCTTGCTGCTAAAACGCGGCGCCTGACATCTGGTGATCATCATCACAATTATAAAAATAATAAAAATTAAATCTTGTTTAAAAATTATAAATTAAACATTCTTTTGTGGAACCGGTTTCCTATTTGAGTTTCATCAACTCAGAAACGCGACCTGCGCAAACGGATAAAAACACAACGTACCCTACTGATAAAACAGGATTAAATCCGATGTCCAAGAATTATGCAGCGCTGGCGCGCTCCGTTGTGACGGCTCTGGGAGGCGTCGACAACATCACAGCAGTGACTCACTGTATGACCCGTTTGCGTTTCGTTATCAAAGATGATGCGCAGGTCGATAGCGCGACACTGAAAACACTTTCTGGCGTGCTGGGCGTAGTACGTAACGATAATCAGTGTCAGGTGATCATCGGCAACACCGTTTCGCAGGCGTATCGCGAAGTTGTCAGCCTGCTACCTGCCAACATGCAGCCTGCTGAGCCGCAAACCAAACCCCGGCTGACGCTGAAACGGATTGGCGCGGGGATCCTCGATGCGCTGATCGGCACGATGTCACCGCTGATCCCGGCAATTATCGGTGGATCAATGCTCAAGCTGCTGGCAATGGTTCTGGAAATGACCGGCGTACTGGTGAAAGGATCATCCACCCTCACCATTTTGACCGTCATCGGCGACGGCGCATTCTTCTTCCTGCCGCTGATGGTCGCCGCTTCGGCAGCCATTAAATTCAAAACCAACATGTCACTGGCCATCGCCATTGCGGGTGTGCTGGTCCATCCCAGCTTTATCGATCTGATGGCAAAAGCCGCGCAGGGTGAGCACGTTGAGTTCGCGCTGATCCCGGTGACGGCGGTGAAATATAGCTACACAGTGATCCCGGCACTGGTCATGACCTGGTGTCTGTCATACATCGAACGTTGGGTGGATCGTATCACTCCGACAGTGACCAAAAACTTCCTCAAACCGATGCTGATCGTGCTGATCGCCGCCCCGCTCGCGATCGTTTTAATCGGTCCGATTGGTATCTGGATCGGTAGCGCAATTTCAGCGCTGGTCTATACCATTCACGGCTATCTCGGCTGGCTGTCGGTCGCCATTATGGGCGCATTGTGGCCGCTGCTGGTGATGACGGGTATGCACCGCGTGTTTACGCCCACCATTATCCAGACCATTGCCGAAACCGGTAAAGAAGGCATGGTGATGCCGTCTGAAATCGGCGCCAATCTGTCGCTGGGTGGTTCATCGCTGGCGGTGGCATGGAAAACCAAAAACCCGGAACTGCGTCAGACGGCGTTAGCGGCCGCCGCGTCAGCCATCATGGCTGGCATTTCCGAACCCGCGCTGTACGGCGTGGCGATCCGTCTGAAACGCCCACTGATTGCGAGCCTAATCAGCGGGTTTATCTGCGGCGCCGTTGCCGGCATGGCTGGACTGGCGAGTCATTCCATGGCGGCCCCCGGCCTGTTCACCAGCGTCCAGTTTTTCGATCCGGCTAATCCGATGACCATTGTCTGGGTGTTTGGCGTGATGGCGCTGGCGGTCGTGCTTTCCTTTGTATTAACACTGATTCTCGGCTTTGAAGATATTCCTGTCGAAGATGCTGCCGCGCAGGCCAGAAAAAATCAGGCCGCACAACCGGGCAATATCGCCAGCATTTGACTGGCATGAACTGAGGTTAACTATGTCTGTTTTTCCGCAAGGATTTTTATGGGGCGGCGCGCTGGCCGCCAACCAGTCTGAAGGGGCATACCGGGAAGGCGGCAAAGGGCTGACCACCGTCGATATGATCCCCCACGGCGAACATCGGATGCCCGTTAAGCTGGGTCAGGAGAAGCGCTTTACGCTTCAGGATGACGAATTTTATCCCAGCCATCAGGCGATCGACTTTTATCATCGCTATAAAGAAGATATTGCGCTGATGGCGGAAATGGGGTTTACGGTTTTTCGCACCTCAATAGCCTGGAGTCGTCTCTACCCTAACGGCGACGAACTGGCGCCGAATGAAGAAGGTATCGCCTTTTACCGGGCCGTTTTTGCCGAGTGTAAAAAATACGGTATTGAGCCGTTAGTCACGCTATGTCACTTCGATGTGCCCATGCACCTGGTTACCGAGTACGGCTCCTGGCGGAATCGCAAAATGGTGGAGTTCTTTACCCGTTACGCCCGCACCTGCTTCGAGGCCTTTGACGGCCTGGTGAAGTACTGGCTGACCTTCAACGAAATCAACATCATGCTGCACAGCCCCTTTTCAGGCGCCGGGCTGGTGTTTGAAGAAGGTGAAAATCAGGATCAGGTGAAATATCAGTCCGCCCACCACGAACTGGTTGCCAGTGCCCTGGCGACGAAAATCGCCCATGAAGTAAATCCGCAAAATCGGGTCGGCTGCATGCTGGCGGGGGGTAATTTTTATCCTTATTCCTGTAAACCAGAAGATGTGTGGACCGCGCTGGAAAAAGACCGCGAAAACCTGTTCTTTATTGATGTGCAGGCGCGTGGGGCTTATCCCGCCTACTCCGCCCGGGTATTTCGCGAAAAAGGCGTGGCGATAGAAAAAGCCGCGGAAGATGACGACATCCTGAAGAACACCGTCGATTTTGTCTCGTTTAGCTATTACGCATCACGCTGCGCCTCCGCTGACATGAATACTGGCAATACCAGCGCTGCCAACGTAGTGAAATCACTGCGTAATCCGTACATTGCCGCCAGCGAATGGGGCTGGGGTATCGATCCGCTTGGCCTGCGCATCACCATGAATATGATGTATGACCGTTATCAGAAGCCGCTGTTTCTGGTGGAAAACGGACTGGGGGCGAAAGATGAAATCGATGCCAACGGCGAGATCAATGACGACTATCGCATTCGCTATCTACGCGAACACATCCGCGCCATGGCTGATGCCATTGAGGATGGTGTGCCGCTAATGGGTTACACCACCTGGGGCTGTATTGATCTGGTTTCCGCCTCTACCGGCGAGATGAGCAAACGCTACGGTTTTGTGTATGTGGACCGCGATGACGCGGGTAACGGCACGCTGACTCGCACCCGCAAAAAATCATTCTGGTGGTACAAAAAAGTGATAGCCAGTAACGGGGCCGATCTGGCGTAACCGCTCAGCCGGAGGAGTCTGTAATCCTCCGGCTGAATCGCTTATTTTCATTTCATGAATTGCATTCCAAATGTGGAATCTTCCTTCCAGTTTCCGGTTTGCCCTTGCGCATTTTTACTGGCATTTTATTCAGTAGTTTTTGCTCTTATCCGTTCACCACAAGGAAGCGTTCATGTCTGATGAAAATGGCACAACAGCAGTGGCTATCACCAAACCCGTACGTCGTTTGAAAGTGGGTTATGTCAGAAAACGCCATGAAGATCGTAACACGGGTTTCACGCTCCGTATCAGTCGGCATGCCTCGCTAACGCTGAACGGCGACTGGCTGGAACAAGCGGGATTTCCTACCGGGACGGCAGTGAATGTATCGGTGATACAGGGGAAATTAATTATTGAGCAGGCAACGGAAGAACAGAGAGTGTGAGGCTCAAAACAGGCCGGATGCCACGGGCATCCGGCGCTGGTAAGGTTAGTCTTCTGGCGCTTCTAACCCGGAAAATCCACCGTGGCCTTCCCACCCGGCTAATCGTTGATAGACTGTCTCGACCGCATCTTTGATTGGCTGCGTCATCGGGTAATAAAAACCGACAATATCCGGCTGAATGCCGAGGAAGATCACCTCGCCAACATCCTCTTTTAGCTGATCGACCAGATAGTTCAGCGGCATGTTGTGGGTGGTCATCATGAACATTTCGGCAATATCATCAGGGTCGATAATGCGGATTTCACCAGGGTTTAACCCCATGTCGGTGGCATCCACAATCAACAGACGCTGCGGGCGCAGTTCACGGATAGCGACGATATCGTTTTCCGGCGCGCTGCCGCCGTCGATGACAACCCAGTTGCCCTGAGGACTGGCAGCGCACATTTCCGCCAGTAGCGGACCCGCGCCGTCATCGCCCATCATGCTGTTGCCGACACAAAGTAAAACGTCAGTCACGGTGTCTCCTCACCATCAGATAGATGGCGCTTTCCTGGTGAATATCATGCAGCATGCTGAGCATCAGCTTGCTCCACTCCTGCTGCTGAGGAGTCTGCACGGCGCGCGCATCATCAAACGCGCGAGCCAGCATTTGCACATGGTTGAAATCGATGACGATCTCGCCATACTTCGGCACGCCTTCCATTTTCCGGCGGGCTTCGCTTCCTTCGGCAAGCGTGGCAATCCATGCCAGATATTCATCCCACGGACAGGTTAACGCCGCTTCCAGGCAATCGATGATCCCAAGGTGGTGACCAATCGCCAGGCTGTAATAGACAACCTGCTGCGCCTCTGCGGGCGTCGCATCGTTCTCATCAATAAACTTACGGCTCAGTTGACTGAACACCACCGTTTCACTCATCGGATACGCGCCTCTTCGACTACATGGTTAAGATACGTGACGATTTCGGTCAGACGCGGATCGTTTTCCGCTTCCAGCCAGCGCGCCACCTGATGTTCACCCTGCCCTAACTGCGTCATATAGTCATCAGCAATCTGACGGCCGTAGCGGTATCCCGCCAGACGGCGAGCTTCGCGGTCCACCTTCACACGCAGTGGTTGAACCATGTCCGGATGCAGAATTTCAGCGGGCTGTTCGTCCAGTTCACCTGGCGCACGCGCATGAATTTTCTGTTCCAGCAGACCCAGCGCCATCGCAAAACCGTACAGCGTTGCCGCAGGCGTCGGCGGACAGCCAGGAATATACACGTCCACCGGTACGATTTTATCCGTGCCGCCCCATACGCAGTATAAGTCGTGGAAGATACCGCCGCTGTTGCCACAGGCGCCGTAAGAGATACAAATTTTCGGATCCGGCGCAGACTGCCAGGCGCGCAGCGCCGGAGAACGCATCGCGCGAGTTACCGCGCCGGTAAACAGCAGGATATCCGCATGGCGCGGCGACGGTACCACTTTGATACCAAAGCGTTCGGCATCAAACAGCGGAGAGAGCGTGGCGAAAATTTCGATTTCGCAGCCGTTGCAGCCGCCGCAGTCCACACGATAAACATATGCTGAACGCTTGATGCTTTTCAGCAGCGATGCTTTCATGCTGGCAATGGATTCATCCACCGTCATCGGTACCGGAATACCGTTGGCGTCACGTGGGCCTAATAAATTGCTCATCAGCTGGCCTCTTTCATATGGCGAGTCAGTTCAATACGGTCAGACGGCACCAGACATTTCTGGCGCTTACAATCCGGGCAGGTCTCAAAGCTTTCACGGTGGTTTTCCGCGCGGCTGTCACCGTTGTGCTTGAGCAGCGCAATGGCGTAATCAATCTCTTTTTGTACCGCGAACGGGCGGTTACAGACGCGGCAGTTACACAGCGAAAAGCGAGACTGCTGCAGGAAATCTTCTTTCTTCCATACCGCCAGCTCATATTCCTGCGACAGCTTGATCGCCGCCGTCGGGCAAACTTCTTCGCAGCGGGCGCAGAAGATGCAGCGACCGAGGTTGAACTGCCACGCCAGCTCATTGGTAGCCAGATCGGTTTCGACCGTTAGCGCGTTAGACGGACACGCATTAACGCAGGCCGCGCAGCCAATGCACTGCTGCGGATTGTGCTCTGGTTTGCCGCGGAAGTTTTTATCGACCGCAATCGGCTCCAGCGGATACGACGACGTCGGCGCCCCGGTTTTGATGACTTTTTTGATAAAGGTAAACATGGCGATTCCTTATTTCAGCGGCGAGTTTTTACGCTCGATGCTGTAGCGCTCAAGTTCTTTGTACGGCACGACTTTGCTCTTCTTCTTACGCACATCGACCACGGTCATACGGTCGGTACAGGAGTAGCAAGGATCGAGGCTACCGATAATCAGCGGAGCATCGGAAACAGTGTTGCCACGCAGCATGTAACGTAGCGTTGGCCAGTTGGCGTAGGTTGCCGCACGGCAGCGCCAGCGATACAGTTTCTGGTTATCGCCGGTCATGCTCCAGTGGATGTCATCCCCGCGCGGCGCTTCGGCAAAGCCCAGCGCGAAGCGGTGAGGAATATAGGTAAAGCCTTCCACCGCCAGCGGGCCGCCCGGCAGGTTGTCCAGACCAAAGTCGATCATGTTCAGTGCGGTATAGACTTCATTGATACGGACTTTAAGACGAGAAATAACATCGCAACCCTGCTCACTGTGCACTTCCATCGGCAGCAGGCCATAGCCCACAAACGGGTGATCGGCACGGGTATCACGCGCGTGACCGCTGGCGCGAACCATCGGACCGACGTTACTAAAGTCGCGAGCGATTTCTGGATCCAAACGACCAATACCCACGGTACGCTGTTCCATGTTCGGCGTGCTGAGCAGCATATCGACCAGTTCCTGCACCTCACGACGCATCTGCTGCGCCAGTTGACGGGTCTGGATCATATCGTCTTTCAGCAGGTCACGACGGATACCGCCGATCAGGTTCATACCGTAAGTTTTACGCGCCCCGGTGAGGATCTCCGCCATCTTCATCGACGTTTCACGCACGCGGAAGAACTGCATAAAGCCGGAGTCAAAACCGGTGAAGTGACAGGCCAGGCCGAGATTCAGCAGATGCGAGTGCAAGCGTTCCACTTCCAGCAGAATGGCGCGGATCATCTGTGCGCGTTCCGGCACTACAATACCCATCGCATTCTCTACGGAGGTGGTATAGGCGGTGCTGTGGGCAAAACCGCAGATGCCGCACACGCGGTCCGACAGGAACGTCACTTCGTTGTAACCCATACGGGTTTCCGCCAGTTTCTCCATGCCGCGGTGGACATAGAACAGACGGTAGTCGGCGTCGATGATGTTCTCGCCGTCAACAAACAGACGGAAGTGACCGGGCTCATCGGAGGTCACGTGCAGCGGGCCAATCGGCACCACGTTATTTTTCTTGTCGCCCAGTTCGTTGATGAACTCGTAGGTTTCAGCATCGGTAGTCGGCGCCGGGCGCTGACGATAATCCATACTGTCTTTACGCAGCGGATACAGCTCGTCCGGCCAATCATCCGGCAGCACCAGACGACGTTCATCCGGCAAACCGACCGGGATCAAACCGTACATGTCGCGCACTTCACGCTCGCCCCAGACGGCAGCCGGAACGCGTGGCGTGACGGATGGGAATTCCAGCTTATTGGCATCCACTTCAACGCGGACGGTGATCCAGCACTTGGTGCCCTGCTCCATCGACATCACGTAATAAACGGCGTAATGGCCGCACAGCTGACGTTCGTCGTTACCAAACAGCACGGACAACCAGCCGCCCTGTTTGTAGTACAGGAACTCAACCACTTCCGGCAGGTAGTTCACCTTGACGGTGATAGTCAGCTGATCTTTAGTCTGCCAGGCTTCATCCAGCACCACGCCCGGAAAGGCCTGGTGCAGAGCGGCGAGATAGTGTTGACCTAATTTTTCTTCAGACATGCTCAAACTCTCTTAAATCACGCCACCAGCAAGGAGACGAACGCTAAAAACGCAAACCCAAAACCGGCCCAGGTCACGCGTGAAGTGGCGCAAAAACGCAGACGCGCCATGCTGTTTTCGAACAAGGCGATGACCAGCACGCCGAGAACCAGCTTGACGACGGCAATCACCAGCGCCAGCAGCAACCCACCCGCGGTGAAGGTTTCCATCTGTCCCCACGGCAGGAACACGCCGACGAACATTTGCAGAACGACCAATTGCTTGAGGCTAATGCCCCACTTCAGCACCGCAAAACCGCTGCCGCTGTATTCGGTCAATGGACCTTCCTGCAACTCCTGCTCTGCTTCCGCCAGATCGAACGGCAGTTTGCCCATTTCGATAAAGGTGGCGAAAGCACAGGCGCACAGCGCCAGAATCAGCGGGATGCTGCGCGCAGCAGGCCAGTGATAAACGGTATCGGCGATATTGCTGATATGCGTTGAACCCGCAACCTGCGCCGCTACCCACAGCCCCAGCAGCAGGATAGGTTCAACCAGCACGCCGAGCATCGCTTCACGGCTGGCGCCAATAGCGGTAAACGGACTACCGGTATCCAGACCCGCGATAGAGAAAAAGAAACGGGCGATGGCGAACAGGTAAATTAAGGTGATCAGATCGCCCAATTGCGGCAGCGGTGAACCAACACTCACGACCGGTAACGCGGTGGCAATAGTCAGCATCACGCCCACCATCACAAACGGCGTCAGGCGGAAAACCCAGCTGGAATCCGCAGGCGCAATGCTCTGACGGCCCAGCAGTTTGATAATGTCGCGGTATTCCTGCAAAACGCCCGGACCGCGGCGATTGTGCAAACGCGCACGCGCCACGCGGGTCACACCGGACAGCAGCGGCGCAACGGCAAACAGCACCAGCGCCTGAATTAACGGATATAAAACACTCATTTTCAGGCTCCTCGTGAAACCACAATCACCACCAGCACCGCCAGCTCAATCAACGCCAGGCGACGAAACAGCACCGGGGCAGCGGCATTCTGCCAGCCCGGAACCAGTGATACCGGGTTTAGCCATTTACGCAGTTTGAGTACCGGGGCAAAGGCTTCTTTCACCGGCATGGCAAAACCGTGTGCGGTAACAACCATTGACTGCTCGTGATCGTAACCACACACCCATGCCGCACCGCGTGAACGCGACGGCAGACGGTTGCCTTTGAAAATTGCCATGATGATGAACGGCAGCAGCGGACACGCGATCAGCAGCAGCGTGATCATTGGCTGAGAAACGGTGGTGTTCGCCGTTTCCAGCGGCAGTGGAACAGCAGAGGAAATCATCGGCAGCAGCCACGGCGCAGCAACGCCGCCAATCACGCAGCAGATAGCCAGCGCAACCACGCTCACGCCCATCAGGATTGGCGCGCAGCAGGCATTTTCAGCTTCCTTCGTGCGCGGCGCGCCAAGGAACGTAACGCCATACACTTTCGCCATACACATCACCGCCAGCGCGCCAGTAATCGCCAGTCCTACCGCCAGCAACGGCCCTAACAGACGACCGACAAACGCGCCGCTGTTACCCAGTTTAAAGAAGGACTGATAGATGACCCACTCACCGGCAAAACCGTTCAGCGGCGGCAGTGCGGCCATCGCCATCAGGCCAACCAGCATCGCCAGAGAGATAACCGGCATACGTTTACCGATACCACCCAACTTCTCGATATCACGATGACCGGTACGGAACCAGATGCTGCCAGCACCGAGGAACAGAACGCTTTTGAACAGGCTGTGGTTGACCAGGTGATACAGACCACCGGTCAAACCCAACGCAATCAGCGCCGGTTGATTCAGCGCAATCCCGGTTACGCCTGCGCCCAGACCCAGCAGAATAATGCCGATATTTTCCAGCGTGTGGTACGCCAGCAGACGCTGGATGTTATGTTCCATTAACGCATACAGACCGCCGACAAATGCGGTGATCATGCCCAGCACCAACAGCGTAATGCCCCACCACAGCGGCGCGTTACCGCCCAGCAGAGACAAGGAAAGAATACCCAGCAGACCGACCTTCATGACCACGGTAGAAAACAGTGCCGCAGCCGGCGCGCTGGCGTTGGCGTGTGCCTGCGGCACCCAACCGTGCAGGGGGATAATCCCGGCCAGCAGGCCAAAACCCGCCACGCCCAGCAGCCAGATGTCAGACCCAAGCGGCAGCTCCTGGGTGCGCAGGTCAAGCAGGCGCAGCTCCAGCGTGCCGTAACGTTGCCACACCAGGTAGCAAGCAATCGCCAGCAGCAACGTGCCGATACGCCCCAGCGCAAACCACAGTTTGCCCTCTTTACTGCAACCGGTCAGGAACACCGCGCACAGCGCCATGATTTCCGCCATCACCACCAGCGTACCGAGGTTGCTGGCAACCACCGCACATACAGCTGCGGCCATCAGCAGATTCACCAGCAGGCCGTTGGCTTTCACCTGTGGATGGCGATGCCAGTCAATGTTGTACAGGCTGACAAACAGACCACACAGGCCCAGGGTAATCAGCCAGATAGCGTTCAGCGGCGTGACTTGCAGACTATGGCCGATAAACGGCATCACGCCGCTAATCGCAACGGCGCGGGTCAGTACAAGAAACCCCGCAGCCGCCGTACACAAACTGCCAACCGCGCCGCCAACCCCTGCAATCCAGCCGCTCAGCGGTTTATGAAATGAAAACAGAAATGCCAGAACCGCAGCCGCTGTAAACCAGGCCACGCCGCTGTTAATCAGTGAAATTGCGCTCATTTTGCATCTCCACTTTGAGCCTGCTGAAACAAGGTGAGATCGCCGAAGTCGGTATTGAAAGTCAGCTCACGTTTACGTTTGCTGGCGCGGGCGATATCCATGTTGCTCACCAGATGCAGGGCTTTGGTCGGACACATGCGTACGCAGGCCGGACCTTGCTCGTCAAAACTACACAGATCGCATTTCACCGCGATGGCACGAACGCCCGGAACCCAGTCCAGCAGCGTGCTTACGCGAGCTGGAGCTGGCGGAGCCGGAGGCGCTTTTGATGTATTGGCGTTTGCCGGGATATGCAGCGGACGGCTACCGGAAAACTCAATAGCACCGAACGGACAGGCGATCCCGCACAGTTTGCAGCTTACGCACAGGCTTTCATTCAGCTGTACGGCGCCATCAACGCGATTAATCGCATTAACCGGACAAACGGTAGCGCATGGCGCATCTTCACACTGGTGGCAAAGCTGCGGCGCGGATTCTTTTTCATTTAACATCACTTTCAGGCGCGGCATTGACTGCAGGCCATGCTGGCGATGTGTCTCTGAGCAGGCGGCTTCACAGGTGTGGCAGCCGATACAAAGAGTGGAGTCAGCAATTACAAAACGATTCACCAGGCATTCCTCAGGTGATAGTCATTTTTGACGAAAACATGTCAGACAAATGTCATTTCGACATTTTTCGACATGCCCATTCCCTAAACTGTCGTGACGCAGTATTAAAGCCGCATCATGACAAACGTGGGCAGCACCCGAGGCTTAAGCCGGGCTATGTCCCTCAACCAGCTGGCTTAAATTCACCGGCATATTGTTTTCAACCGCCGTATACAGGCTGTCATAGACGCTGGCGATTTTTTCGAGATAGTGCTCCAGCACCTGATCGCGATCGCGGTTGCTGATACGCTCATCAACTTTACCGTCGATGGTCAACTGTGCCTGTGCAATCAGTTGTTTATCATCACCCTCTTTCGTTTCGACGTAATACTCGATGGTGTGACTGTTAAAGCCATCCGCCAGCGTGACGTAGATAACGAAGTGTTCAAAAAGGACAAAGCACAGATCTTTGTCCGGCGCGCAGCTCATCGCATGATGCAAACGCGCTTTCGACAGGGTGATCCCCTGAACCAGCGAGTTGCAGTAAATACGCCACTGGTCCTGTAGGCGACGATGCCGTTCAGCGATGTAATCGGCTTTTTCGCTTATTTCCCAAATAGTCATGTCAGGTTACCCGTTTAGCAGAGATGAACAGCCTTAAGCACATTTCATGCCAAAATTAATTTCATTTAGTTTCATAAACATAAAAAATAAAAGGCGGGTGACGATGTGTCATTTCGTCATCGTCGTCATTGTCACGAATGAAAAAATTCAACCTGGCATGTTTATTGCTTTTAATACGACAACTTCATAGGAGGCGGTATGCACGAAATAACCCTCTGCCAACGGGCACTGGAATTGATTGAACAACAGGCCACGCAACACGGAGCAAAGCGAGTAACTGGGGTCTGGCTCAAAATTGGCGCATTTTCCTGCGTAGAAACCAGCGCTCTCGCCTTTTGTTTTGATCTGGTATGCCGTGGGACCCTTGCAGAAGGTTGTAAACTCCACCTCGAAGAACAAGAAGCAGAATGTTGGTGCGAATCTTGTCAGCAATATGTCACGTTACTGACGCAACGCGTGCGCAGATGTCCGCAATGCAACAGCGATATGCTGAGAATTGTGGCCGATGACGGCTTACAGATTCGACGAATTGAAATAGGCGACGCCGAAGACTAATTCCGGTGGCACCTGCCAGGCCGGAGAAGACGCTTGCGTCGCCATCCGGCAAAAAGCCTGTAACAAGAAAGAGATCAGGAGTGAGCGATGTGTACGACATGTGGTTGCGCTGAAGGCAACCTTTATATAGAGGGTGATGAGCATAATCCCCACTCGGCGTTTCGCAGCGCGCCATTTGCCCCGGCGGCTCGCCCGGCGCTGAATATTACCGGTGTGAAAACCTCTAATTTCGCACCGAGCCAGACCGCAGAAGGCGACCTTCACTACGGTCATGGCGAGGCGGGTACCCATGCGCCAGGCATGAGCCAGCGCCGTATGCTGGAAGTCGAAATTGACGTGCTGGACAAAAATAACCGTCTGGCCGAACGTAACCGCGCCCGTTTTGCCGCTCGTCAGCATCTGGTATTAAACCTCGTATCAAGCCCGGGCTCTGGTAAAACGACGCTGCTGACCGAAACGCTGATCAAGCTGAAAGACAGCGTACCGTGCGCCGTGATTGAAGGCGACCAACAGACGGTCAACGATGCCGCCCGTATTCGCGCCACCGGCACCCCAGCCATCCAGGTCAACACTGGTAAAGGTTGCCACCTTGACGCGCAAATGATTGCTGACGCCGCGCCGCGTTTGCCGCTTGATGACAACGGCATTCTGTTTATTGAAAACGTCGGTAACCTGGTCTGCCCAGCCAGCTTCGACCTCGGCGAACGTCATAAAGTGGCGGTGCTGTCCGTCACCGAAGGCGAAGATAAGCCGCTAAAATATCCGCATATGTTTGCCGCCGCATCGCTGATGCTGCTCAATAAAGTGGATCTGCTGCCGTACCTCAATTTTGATGTTGAAAAGTGCATCGCCAGCGCCCGGGAAGTGAACCCGGACATTGAGATCATCCTGATTTCCGCCACCAGCGGCGAAGGGATGGACCAATGGCTCTCCTGGCTGGAGACACAGCGATGTGCATAGGTGTTCCGGGTCAAATCCGCACCATTGATGGCAACCAGGCCAAAGTCGACATTTGCGGTATTCAGCGCGACGTCGACCTGACGCTGGTCGGTAGCTGTGATGAAAATGGTCAGCCGCGTCTGGGTCAGTGGGTACTGGTCCACGTCGGCTTTGCGATGAGCATCATTAATGAAGCAGAAGCGCGCGACACGCTCGACGCACTGCAAAACATGTTTGACGTTGAGCCGGATGTCGGCGCGTTGCTGTACGGCGAGGAAAAATAAATGCGTTTTGTTGACGAATACCGCGCACCAGAACAGGTGATGCAGTTGATAGAGCACCTGCGTGAACGTGCCGCTCTCCTCCCCTACACCGCCGAACGACCGCTGCGCATCATGGAAGTTTGTGGTGGTCATACCCACGCTATTTTCAAATTCGGGCTCGACCAGTTGCTGCCCGAAAACGTGGAGTTCATTCACGGCCCTGGCTGCCCGGTTTGCGTTCTGCCGATGGGCAGGATCGACAGCTGTGTTGAAATCGCCAGCCATCCGGAAGTGATTTTCTGCACCTTTGGCGACGCCATGCGCGTGCCGGGAAAACAAGGCTCACTACTACAGGCCAAAGCGCGCGGCGCGGATATCCGCATCGTCTATTCGCCGATGGATGCGCTGAAGCTGGCGCAGGAAAACCCGACGCGTAAGGTTGTGTTCTTTGGTCTGGGTTTTGAAACCACCATGCCGACCACCGCCATTACCCTGCAGCAGGCCAAACAACGCGATGTGCAGAACTTTTACTTTTTCTGTCAGCACATTACGCTTATCCCCACGCTGCGCAGCCTGCTGGAACAGCCGGACAACGGCATCGATGCCTTTTTAGCACCGGGGCATGTCAGCATGGTGATTGGCACCGACGCCTATAATTTCATTGCCTCAGATTTCCATCGTCCGTTAGTGGTCGCCGGCTTTGAGCCGCTCGACCTGCTGCAAGGCGTGGTGATGCTGATTGAACAGAAAATCGCGGCCCAAAGCCAGGTCGAAAACCAGTACCGCCGCGTAGTACCAGATGCCGGTAACGCCTTAGCGCAACAGGCCATCGCTGAGGTATTTTGCGTCAACGGCGACAGCGAATGGCGCGGTCTGGGCGTGATCGAATCGTCTGGCGTTCACCTGACGCCGGACTATCAACGTTTTGATGCCGAAGCGCATTTTCAGCCAGCGCCACAGCAGGTATATGACGATCCACGCGCGCGTTGCGGAGAGGTGTTAACCGGCAGATGTAAACCGTATCAGTGTCCATTATTTGGCAAAACCTGTAACCCGGAGACCGCGTTTGGCGCACTGATGGTCTCCTCAGAAGGCGCATGTGCCGCCTGGTATCAGTATCGTCAGCAGGAGTGTGAAGCATGAACAGCGTACAACTCGCCCACGGTAGCGGCGGTCAGGCTATGCAGCAGTTGATCAACAGTCTGTTTATGGAGGCTTTTGCTAATCCGTGGCTGGCGGAACAGGAAGATCAGGCGCGTCTGGAACTGGCGCAACTGGTTGCAGAGGGCGATCGTCTGGCGTTCTCTACCGACAGCTACGTTATCGACCCGTTGTTCTTCCCCGGTGGCAATATCGGCAAGCTGGCTATCTGCGGTACGGCGAACGATGTCGCCGTCAGCGGCGCGATTCCGCGTTATCTCTCCTGCGGGTTTATCCTTGAAGAAGGTCTGCCGATGGAGACGCTGAAAACCGTCGTCAACAGTATGGCGGCAACCGCACGCGAAGCGGGCATCGCCATCGTGACCGGTGATACCAAAGTCGTGCAGCGTGGCGCCGCGGATAAGTTGTTCATCAACACCGCCGGTATGGGGGCGATCCCCGCCAACATTCACTGGGGCGCACAAACTCTCGGCCCTGGCGATGTATTGCTGGTTAGCGGTACGCTCGGCGACCATGGTGCAACCATTCTTAATCTGCGCGAGCAATTGGGTCTTGATGGCGAACTGGTCAGTGACTGTGCGGTGTTAACGCCGCTTATCCAGACGATACGTGATATACCCGGCGTGAAGGCGCTGCGTGACGCCACGCGTGGCGGCGTGAATGCGGTGACGCATGAGTTTGCCGCATCATGTGGATTTGGTATTGAGCTGTCTGAAGCGGCCCTGCCTGTGAAGCCTGCGGTGCGTGGCGTTTGCGAGCTGCTGGGCCTCGATGCGCTCAACTTTGCCAACGAAGGCAAACTGGTGATTGCCGTTGAGCGTCAGGCTGCTGAAAGCGTGCTTGCCGCGCTGCACGCGCATCCGTTAGGACGCGATGCGGCAATGATTGGTGAAGTGGTTGAACGTAAAGGCGTACGTCTTGCCGGACTGTATGGCGTGAAACGAACCCTCGATTTACCACACGCTGAACCATTACCTCGTATATGCTAGCAGCCAGTTGGCAGCAGACTGTAGGCCGGATAAGACGCATTTGCGTCACTATCCGGCATTAACGCTGCATTATCGCCTGATGGCGCTTTGCTTATCAGGCCTACGGATTGCGTGACCAGCGAGTTTGCGGTCAGCCATCCGGCAATAATTTACGACTTATACCTATAATTCATTTACCGTTTTCGCACCGTTTTGCGGTGCTTTCCCTGGAAAAGCAATATGTCGTATACACCGATGAGTGACCTCGGACAGCAAGGACTGTTCGATATTACTCGTACATTATTACAGCAGCCCGATCTTCAGTCTCTCAGCGAGGCGCTTACACAGCTGGCCAAGCGTTCCGGACTGGCCGACTGCGCGGCTATTGTCTTATGGCAGGCACAAACGCAACGTGCGCGTTATTTTGCGACGCGCGAAAATAGTAAACCTATCGATTATGAAGACGAAACGGTGCTGGCGCATGGGCCGGTGCGCCGTATTCTGTCGCGCCCCGACGCGCTGCACTGCAACTATCATGAGTTCACGGAAACCTGGCCGCAGCTGGCATCCGGCGGATTATATTCTGAATTTGGTCACTACTGTCTGCTGCCGCTGGCGGCGGATGGGCGCATCTTTGGCGGTTGCGAATTCATTCGCAATGAAGACCGGCCATGGAGCGAAAAAGAGTACAATCGGCTCCAGACCTTCACCCAGATTGTCGGTGTCGTGGCTGAACAAATTCAAAGCAGAGTCAGCAATAACGTCGATTACGATCTGCTGTGTCGTGAGCGTGACAACTTTCGCATTCTGGTCGCCATCACCAATGCAGTGCTTTCCCGACTGGACATAGACGAACTGGTCAGCGAAGTCGCTAAAGAGATTCACCATTATTTCGACATCGATGCTATCAGCATCGTGTTACGCAGCAGCCGCAAAAATAAGCTGAGCATCTACTCCACCCACTATCTGGATGAGCATCATCCGGCGCACGAACAGAGCGAAGTGGACGAAGCAGGCACGCTCTCTGAGCGGGTCTTCAAAAGCAAAGAGATGCTGTTGATTAACCTGAGCGAACGCGACGCCCTTGCTCCTTATGAACGGATGCTGTTCGAGACCTGGGGCAACCAGCTACAAACGCTGTGCCTGCTGCCGTTGATGTCCGGTAATAACATGCTTGGCGTACTGAAGCTGGCGCAGTGCGAAGAGAAAGTCTTCACCACCGCCAACCTCAAACTGTTGCGCCAGATTGCCGAGCGTGTGGCGATTGCCGTGGATAACGCCCTCGCCTACCAGGAAATTCACCGTCTGAAAGAACGTCTGGTCGATGAAAACCTGGCGCTGACCGAGCAGCTCAACAACGTTGACAGCGAGTTCGGCGAAATCATTGGCCGCAGCGAAGCAATGTACAGTGTGCTCAAACAGGTCGAGATGGTGGCGCAAAGCGACAGCACCGTATTGATTCTCGGCGAGACCGGGACAGGCAAAGAGCTGATCGCCAGAGCGATTCATAACCTGAGCGGCCGTAACGCCCGCCGGATGGTAAAAATGAACTGCGCGGCAATGCCTGCCGGATTGCTGGAGAGCGATCTGTTTGGTCATGAGCGCGGCGCGTTTACCGGGGCCAGCACGCAACGTATTGGGCGTTTCGAACTGGCGGACAAAAGCTCACTGTTCCTTGATGAAGTGGGCGATATGCCGCTTGAGCTTCAGCCGAAGCTATTGCGCGTTTTGCAGGAACAGGAGTTTGAGCGTCTGGGCAGCAATAAGCTGATCCAGACCGATGTCCGTTTGATCGCCGCCACCAACCGCGATCTGAAAAAGATGGTCGCCGATCGCGAGTTTCGCAACGATCTCTACTATCGGCTGAACGTCTTCCCGATCCATCTGCCGCCGCTGCGTGAACGCCCGGAAGATATTCCGCTATTGGTAAAAGCTTTCACCTTTAAAATTGCTCGCCGAATGGGGCGCAATATCGACAGCATTCCCGCCGAAGCACTGCGTACGCTGAGCAGTATGGAATGGCCGGGTAACGTGCGTGAACTGGAAAATGTGGTAGAACGCGCAGTACTGCTCACAAGGGGCAATGTACTGCAACTGTCTCTGCCGGATGTCGTCGCTTTGTCGCCTTCCACGCCGCCGGTGGCAACCGAAGTCGCACAAGATGGCGAAGATGAATACCAGCTGATCATGCGCGTGCTGAAAGAGACTAACGGCGTTGTTGCCGGTCCCAAAGGCGCGGCGCAACGACTGGGACTGAAGCGCACGACGTTACTGTCACGCATGAAGCGCCTGGGTATTGATAAGGATGCGCTGGTTTAACGGTTCACCCGATGGCGCTTTGCTTATCGGGTCTACCCACAGGTGTATTTGTAGGCCGGATAAGGCGCAGCCGCCATCCGGCATAGAATTGTTACTTACTTCTTCCGCTGGTACTTCTCGGGCAATTCCGGGACGGGACGTTTGTCATCAATCAGATGACGTACGGTCAGGATCGGATGACGCCAGAGCATTCTTGGCCCAGCCCAACGCATAATCTGCTTCATCTCTTCACGTTTGGCGGGTTGATAACAGTGTACCGGGCACTGTTTGCAGGCCGGTTTTTCCTCACCAAATACGCATTTATCGAGGCGCTTTTGCGCATAGGCAAACAATGCGTCGTAATGCCCCGGCTCGTCTACAGCCTGCGGACACTGGCTCTCGTACAGCGAGATCATTCTCTGGATCGTCATTTTTTCTCGTGCAATACGTTTGCCGGACATGGTGCCTCCCCAATTAAGTTGCATAAATAATACACCTTAAACATGCAAAGGACTATTACCTGAAGGTGATACATTCTTAGCACCCTACGCAAATAAGAATTATTTTCATTTGTTTATACCTTGTGCTATATAACATAGCAAAGGCTATATTTGTTGATAAATTAACCACTTTGTTGTGAGGGATACTATGCCGCAGCTGCCCCATCTGAAGTCATTTCTCCTTGCTGGCGCGTTAACGGCGCTGACGTTGTCACCTGCCTGGGCGCAAGAAAAGTTCAAAGTGATAACCACCTTTACGGTGATTGCGGATATGGCAAGTAACGTGGCAGGTGACGCCGCGGACGTCAGTTCCATCACCAAACCTGGGGCAGAAATTCATGAATATCAACCCACGCCGGGCGATATCAAGCGGGCGCAAGGCGCACAGCTTATTCTCTCGAACGGGCTTAACCTTGAGCTGTGGTTTGCCCGTTTCTACCAGCATTTATCCGGCGTGCCGGAGGTAATGGTCTCCAACGGTGTGCAGCCAATGGGTATCAGCGAAGGGCCGTATAATGGCAAACCCAATCCGCACGCCTGGATGTCGGCAGAAAACGCGCTGATCTACGTGGATAATATTCGCGATGCGCTGATGAAATACGATCCGCAGAATGCCGCAACCTATCAGAAAAATGCGCAGAATTATAAAGCCAAAATCCAGCAGACGCTGGCGCCACTACATGCAGAACTGGCGAAGCTCCCTGCCGATAAACGCTGGCTGGTCACCAGTGAAGGCGCGTTTTCTTATCTGGCACGTGATAACGGCCTGAAAGAGTTGTATCTGTGGCCGATCAATGCCGATCAGCAGGGTACCCCCAAACAGGTACGCAAAGTGATCGATGCGATCAGAGCGCATCATATCCCAACGGTATTTAGCGAAAGCACCGTGTCCGATAAACCTGCGCGTCAGGTGGCCCGTGAGTCTGGCGCACATTACGGCGGCGTACTGTATGTCGATTCGCTCAGCGCGGCCGATGGCCCGGTACCGACCTATCTGGATTTACTGCGCGTCACCACACAAACCATTGTTAACGGCATCAACGAAGGTCTGGAGAGCCAACCATGAATCACTCTGCGATTACCGTAAATCAGGTTACGGTGACGTATCGCAACGGTCACACCGCATTGCGGGACGCCACTTTTCAGGTTCCGGGCGGTTCGATTGCCGCCCTGGTCGGCGTAAACGGTTCAGGAAAATCAACGCTTTTTAAAGCGCTGATGGGGTTTGTTCGCCTGGCGCAGGGGGAAATATCTATTCTGCAACAGCCGGTTAATCAGGCACTGAAACAGAATCTGATTGCCTATGTCCCTCAGTCGGAAGAGGTGGACTGGTCGTTTCCGGTACTGGTGGAAGATGTGGTGATGATGGGTCGCTTTGGCCATATGGGCTGGCTGCGTCGGCCAAAACAGATCGACCACGCCTGTGTTGATGCAGCGCTGGCACGGGTCGATATGCTGGACTATCGCCATCGCCAGATAGGTGAACTGTCCGGCGGGCAGAAAAAACGCGTTTTTCTGGCAAGAGCCATCGCTCAGGATGGACAGATGATTTTGCTGGATGAACCCTTCACCGGCGTGGATGTGAAAACCGAGGCGCGCATCATCGACCTGCTACGCGAACTGCGCGATGAGGGGCGGACCATGCTGGTCTCTACCCATAATCTGGGATCCGTTACCGAATTTTGTGATTACACGGTAATGATTAAAGGTACGGTGCTGGCAAGTGGCCCGACCGAAACCACCTTTACGACTGAGAATCTTGAGCAGGCATTCAGCGGCGTTCTGCGCCATGTGGCGCTGAGCGGCGGTGAGCAACATGTGATTACCGATGATGAACGCCCGTTTATTTCGCGACGCGCGGCCAACGAGGGGGAATAATCATGAACTGGCTGACAGAACCGTTTGGTTACCAGTACATGCTCAACGCAATGTGGGTCTCGGCAATGGTCGGCGGCCTGTGTGCGTTTCTCTCCTGCTATCTGATGCTCAAAGGTTGGTCGCTGATTGGCGATGCGCTGTCGCACTCTATCGTTCCGGGCGTTGCCGGCGCTTATATGTTAGGGCTTCCCTTCGCCCTTGGCGCATTTCTTTCCGGTGGACTGGCAGCGGGCAGCATGCTGTTTCTCAATCAGCGTTCGCGCCTGAAGGAAGATGCGATTATCGGACTGATTTTTTCCTCTTTTTTCGGTATCGGGCTGTTTATGGTGTCGCTCAATCCGATGTCGGTCAACATCCAGACCATTATTCTGGGAAACGTGCTGGCGATTGCACCGGAAGATATTCTGCAACTGGCCATCATCGGCGTCATCTCGCTGACTATTCTGTTGCTGAAGTGGAAAGATCTGATGGTGGTTTTTTTTGATGAAAACCATGCGCGCTCCATCGGTCTGAATCCTGGCCGGTTAAAGCTGTTATTTTTTACGCTGCTCTCCGTTTCCACGGTTGCCGCTCTGCAAACCGTCGGCGCATTTCTGGTGATTTGTCTGGTGGTCACACCCGGTGCCACCGCCTGGCTGCTGACCGATCGTTTTCCGCGTCTACTTACTATCGCCGTGGCTATCGGCAGCCTGACCAGCTTTTTTGGCGCCTGGCTGAGCTACTGGCTGGACGGCGCAACCGGCGGAATTATTGTGGTTCTACAAACGCTGCTGTTCCTGCTGGCGTTTGTCTTTGCGCCAAAACACGGTCTGCTGGCGAATCGCCGCCGCGCCCGCCGGGTGAACAAGGAGTCCGTATGATCTTCACAACGCTGCTGGAACCCTTTCAGTTTAGCTTTATGGTCAATGCGCTGGTCATCTCCACCATTGTCGCCATCCCCTGTGCGCTGTTGTCGGTGTTTTTGGTGCTTAAAGGCTGGGCGCTGATGGGCGATGCCATGAGCCACGCGGTTTTTCCCGGCATTGTGCTGGCGTGGATAGCGGGTATCCCACTGGCGATTGGCGCGTTTATCGCCGGGCTGTTTTGTGCGGTGGCAACGGGCTATCTCGACGACAATAGCCGAATTAAGCGTGACACCCTGATGGGGATCGTCTTTTCAGGTATGTTTGGCGCGGGCCTGGTGCTATACGTTTCGATCCAGTCGGAGGTCCATCTCGATCATATTCTGTTCGGCGATATGCTGGGCGTATCGTTTAGCGATATTGTGCAAACCTCGGTTATTACGCTGGGGATTGCGCTTATAATCGGGCTGAAGTGGAAAGATCTTCTACTGCACGCCTTCGATCCGCACCAGGCAAAGGCCAGCGGTCTTAACACGACGCTGCTGCATTATGGTCTGTTGTGTATGATTGCCCTGACGATCGTCGCCACGCTGAAATCGGTAGGCATTATTTTGTCGATTTCCTTGCTAATTGCACCAGGCGCCATTGCGATATTAATGACACGGAAATTTTCCCATGCCTTATTGTTGGCAGTGGTCATGTCGGTCATAACCTCATTTCTGGGCGTGTATCTGTCATTTTTCATCGACAGCGCGCCAGCTCCCACCATCGTCGTATTATTTTCGCTGCTGTTTGTGATTACCTTTATTTATTCAACGCTGCGCGATCGCCGTTTAGAGAAACAGCTGCTGCGGCATGATATATAAATAACGCTTAATAGTATGCTCGCTAATATTATGACATCGACAGGCACCCCAGCCATGAATATAGCCTCCCGCAGGAGGCTATATTCTCCGTAAACTACAACATCGTGAGAATACGATTTAATAAACGGATCCGCGGTTCAATTGAGGCAATATCAAGCCACTCATCGGCACTGTGAAAACCTGCACCGACAGGCCCTAGCCCGTCCAGTGTTGGAATACCTAACGCCGCTGTCAGGTTGGCATCGCTACCACCACCCACGGCCTGCCAGGTAACCGAAATTCCCTCTTCTTTCCCGGCCCGTTCAACCAGCGCCATCAGGCGTTGTGTCTCTTCGCTCGCCGCCATCGCGGGTTTATGACTTACGCGGGTCAGCGTGGTGGTCACGCCATCAAGGAAACCTTGCTGACACAGCGACTGTAGCGACTTGTGCACGCGCTCATACTCTTCATTTTCCCAAAAACGCACATCCAGTTCCGCGTGTAGCTTTGCCGCCACGACGTTCGCCGCGCTTCCCCCCTGCACCACACCGACGTTTAGCGTGGTTCCGCGGGTCATATCGGTCAATGCGTTAATGGCCAGCACACTGTTGGCAAAAGCGGTAATGGCAGAACGCCCTTTTTCTGGTTCATTCCCGGCATGCGCCGCCACGCCGTCAAACGTCAATTGATAGCCGCCGACACCTTTTCGCGCTTTCACCAGCGAACCGTCAGCCCGGGCAGCTTCACAGACCAGCACGCAACGCGACCGCTTCGCCAGTTCGCTAATCCACATACTGGAGTGAACGCTGCCGGTCTCTTCATCCGGATTCATCGCCACCGCGATAGATAAACGTTGCAGATGCTCCGCCGGCAGTGTGCGCATCGCCCAGAGAATATTCAGTAAACCGCTTTTCATATCGGAAACGCCCGGCCCGTAAAGACGGTTTTCATCGCGGCTCATTGGACGTTCAGCTACGGTTCCCACCGGGAAAACGGTATCCAGATGACCTACCAGCAGTACATCATACTGCGTCGCCTGGGGCTTATTGGTCACCAGCAAGGCCGGGCCCACCGCACTGCCTAAATCTACCAGCTCCGTTT
The DNA here is from genome assembly GCF_005281025.1 of Citrobacter sp. wls714. Classification (NCBI taxonomy): domain Bacteria; kingdom Pseudomonadati; phylum Pseudomonadota; class Gammaproteobacteria; order Enterobacterales; family Enterobacteriaceae; genus Citrobacter; species Citrobacter sp. wls714. The sequence continues at coordinate 123,997 of NZ_SZWZ01000031.1, forward strand.
TCCAGCCTTCTTCCTGCTGCCAGAGTTCACGCACCACCGCGGCAACCTGGGCTACCCCCGCGACCGTTTGTGTTCCACAGTCTACGTTGACCAGCGTTTGCAGTTCATCAATGTATTTTTCCAAATCCATGGTATTTCCTTATCAGAGAATAATGCGCATCAGCAGCATCGCTAAAAAAGCGTTCAAAACGGAGATAACAATCATCAGGGGAATACGTTTAGCGCTGGTGCCAATAACCCCCAGAATGCGTCCCAGGTACTGCACCTGGGAGCCCATCAAATAAATTGCCGGCGCCAGGATAGCCAGGTGTTCACCGGTCAGAATGCCTTTATCAAACAGACCAATCGCAACGCCAATACCTCCGCCCATCGACATCCAGCCGCCAATCAGTACCGCTGCGGCTTCACCTGGCAGGCCAAAAAGTCCCATCAGCGGAGCGAATATCATGCCAAGCCCTTTCAGCGCCCCGGTAATCTCCAGCGCTTTGATGATGACAAAGGCCATCACCACGTTTGGCAGTGTGCTGGTGGTGGCGATGTTCCAGCCTTTACGCGCACCTTCGACAAATACATCGGTAATAACAGGATTAGAGGTTGGCGCACTCATGATGCTTCTCCCGGCACAGTTGATTGGGCTTTTTTATTGGTGAAAGTCAGGATCAGGCGCATCATGTTGGCGCCAACAATTTTCATGATGAACATCACGGCCACACACGCGCCAATGGACGCGGGTACCGCCGGGGTACCATCCACTGCCATCAGGGTGAACAGGATTGCGCCGGAAGAGAAAAAGTTAGTGATCATGGCCCCGGCAGAAAACTGGAACATAGCAAAAATGTCCTTTTCGTTTTCTGTAATTTCACCTTCATCGGCCAGGTTACGGGTAAGCGATGCGCCAACGTCCGTACTCTGCAAGCTGCCAATCAACGCCAGACCGGTATTTCCAGGGATCCCCATCAGCGGACGCAATAATGGGGTCAACAGGCGCCGCGCCGCACGCAGCGCGCCGTAGTGTTCCAGCACATTAATCATGCCCAAGGCAAACATTACTGCGGGGATTAATCCCAGCGCGAAAAGAAAGCCATCCATAGCACCATGACCACCGGTACCACGAAATGTGCTGGTTGCGGTCGTCAGGGTATCGCCTTCAAGACTCACTTTACTGACAACCCTGCCAAATGCGCCATTCAGAGTGGTGAAATCAAATACACCGTACCATTCTTTTCCGCCGAGTAATCCAGAGAAAAATACTGCGGCGAATGCCAGAGCAAAATAAGCCCCGGGTCCTACCTTATTATCCTGGGAGGGTAAACTCATATCCATTTCCTTGTTATCGTGGAGAATCACCCGGACATTTTGAATAAACAAAGAATAAATAAAGTGATTTAAATCATTTCCACGACGCGAACCAAATAGAAATATTTAAAAATGTGACGGACCTGCGCTTGCTATTTAATTAAAGTCATCATACTGACATTTAAATTAATCATTACTTATGTAATGAAGCGTAAATATCACAACAGGAAGGTGAGCGGCATTAAAAAAGATAAACAAAAATATTTACAGCTAAACTATTTCATGCCGCGGTAAAATAGATTTATAACACCATTAGCCTATCGCCAGCTTAACAACGGGCTGAAGGCTTCGCTGCCCACCAATGCACGTAGCGCAGGTAGATGACAGTTGCGCGCCAGAAGCGGTGGTACGGCAAAAATGGTGTCGCCAGGTAAGATGACATTCTCCAGTTGTCCCCACAGGTACCAGCCGGTTTCAACGCCGCTATCCGGGACAAACAGATGCAAATGTCTGCCCTGTTGCGGCTCATCGGCAATGCCCAGCCACTGGCTTAAACGCGGGATTTCCGGCGCAACCCGCGTCACCAGCGAACAGCGCCCGACCTGGTTTGCCGGAATATAAAAATTGAGCGTTCCGAGGGTAATACGCACCGCAGCCAGATTAATGGGAGCCGTCATAACCACTGGTCTCCTGATAACGCGCAAAAACCAGATTCAGATCGAGCAGCGTGAACCAGGTTTCCACCACATTAACCACCCCCACTGCGATAGTTTGCAGTGCCGGAGGCAGCGAGTCTCCCGGCAAGTGGATTTGGCTTTCGGCGACTTCCAACACATCAATCAGTTTGTCGATCAGGATCCCGCTTTGCATTTTCTCGGCGCAGCCAATCAGGATAGTGCGTTTACCTGCCGGGTTAACGGCTGGTTTATCGATGAGGCTGTCCAGCCTCATCACCGACTCTACACGTCCACGGTAGTTGATGACGCCTTCCAGCATTGGCGCACAGCAGGGAACCCAGGATATAGGACGCTCCGCGAGGATCTCTTTTATCTGCGCCCCATAGAAAGCAAAATTCTTACCCGCCAGTTGAAATAGCACCAGCGTTCGCTGCGGCTCATCCACATTTTCACACTCCGGCTTTTCACCGTGATTTAGGGCGAGAATTTGCTCCAGCTGTTGGCTCATGATTTCTCCTTTTTACTCAGCAATGCAGAAGGTGTTACGGCCATTTTGCTTCGCGGCATACAGCGCCTGATCGGCGCGTTCGCGCAGCGTTTCAACACGATCGCCAAACTGCCACTGTGCGATGCCTGCGCTAAAGGTACTGTGAAAACTGGCGTCATTGACGGCGAAGGTGACCTGTTCATAGTCCCTGCGCAATCGTTCGACTACCCGTGCCGCCTTTTCGCTACTGGTGTTGGGCATAATGATGACAAACTCTTCGCCCCCGTAACGCCCCACGATATCGGTGCTGCGTAAGCGATGGGAAAACAGCTGCGAAATGCCAACAATCACCTGGTCGCCAACCGCGTGACCGTAGGTGTCGTTAATGCTTTTGAAATGATCCAGATCCACCATCACCATGCAGAACGGATTACCGCTGTAATTCGACTCGGCAATCGCGCTTTTCAGAAAATGGGTTGTCGTTGAGTGGTTATATAACCCACTCAGACTGTCCTGCGACATACGCGCACGCAGGGCGCGCATTCTTTCGGCACGAATAGACACGGCACGGATGAGCTCCTCGGGATCGGCTTGTTTGAGAATAAAATCCTCCGCACCGATGCTCATTGCCCCAAGCTGCGCATGCTTGTTGGTCTCGCTGGAGAGATAGGCGATCGGCAAACCAATATGCTGTGGTATCTGACGAATAAGTTTCGTTAACTCCTCACCGCTAAATTCCGGCATATGGTAGTCCATCAGCACCAGATCGATAGGCTGCGCGTTCAGCACATGTAGTAAATAGTGAGGTTTCTCCAGCACATGTACCTCCATTCCCGCCATGCGCAGCCTTTCAGCGTTGTATTCCGCCACCGCGGGTTCATCATCGATCAACAGCACCTGATACGGTTTTTTCAGCGAAGGCTGCGTCAGGCGGTGTAGTTCCTGTACCAAATCAGTGATAGAAGCCGGTTTCACGTAGTAGCCATCACAGCCGGATTTAATGGCGTTGATACGGGCGTTAAAATCGCTGTGGCAGGAGAGAAATAGAACCGGGAAAGGTTTACCCACTTTCTGCTTTAGATCCGCCATCGTCAACGGCCCACCGTAGGCGTTGTCCGGGAAGCTGACATCCATAATCACCACGGCTGGCGGTTGTGCCAGTACGGCTTGCGTAAAATCCTCAGTATTGGCGAATACATGACAGGTAAAGCCGAAACAGCGCAACTGGGTGGCAAGCAACTCCACCTGGTCGACATCATCATCACACAGGTAGATAGGCTTGCTGGCCCGCCGGACATATCCCTCTTCCGGGCGCCGGGAGGAGACAGGCAAGGTGAACTCCGTATCGCTAATACGATGTTCAAGATTGAGCTGCTCCTGGGTGAGGGTATACAACCAGCGGATAATTCGCCGCAGCTCATCATAATGCAGTATGCTTTGCTCTGATTCCGATTCTGTTAGTAAACGCTCACCTTCTGCTGAGGCATTCGCCAGCGGGCTAAAACCAAAGGACCCCGCCGAACCGTGAATACTGTGCAGCAGAATATGCAATTGCTTACGACAAGCTTCGCTGGGTTCAGCGACCAATTGGACGAGCAGTCTTTCTGCCTGTGCCAGCATATCGGGGATGCGACGTAAAAATCCCTGACGCAGACGCGCTATTTTTTCCTGCGCCGCCGCCATGGCTATGTGCTTATTTTCTGGTTTCATCAAACGCCCAGGCTTATTCAGTGACCACGGACGGTAGCAGGAGCGCATTCACTGCCGCCCCCAGATTTTCCGCCAGGTTTTCATCTTTTTTTACCCATCGGTCATATAGGAGATCGCTGGCCGTCACTTCGTTTGCACTGAGTAATATAAAGGGCTTAGACCAGGCCTGAGCGCGTAACAGCGCCAACAAATCCAGACCACTGATCTCAGGCATATGCAGATCGCTAATCACCAGGTCGATGTTTTTATCCGAATCCAGGCACGCCAGGGCAGAAATAGCGCTTTCCACAATCACCACGTCGTAGCCATTCATCTGCAAAAAAATAGAGGCCAGTTCAGCCGCAAAAAGATCATCATCCACTAATAAAATTCGCATCTTCTCTCTCGATTTTGCGCCATCAGCACAAAAGCATTTTTAATGTTTTTATTAAACTGTCCTGCTCGAAATCGCCTTTGGCGATGTAGGCGTCCGCCCCTACCTGAATGCCCCGTCGTCGGTCTTCTTCCTTCGCGCGGGAGGTCACGATAATGATTGGCGTGTGCTGGTAATTTTTCTCTGCACGCAACGATTTGGTGAAGGTAAAACCATCCATAAACGGCATTTCGACATCCGTCAGTACGGCATCGAATTGGGTCAGTTTCGCTTTTTGCAGCCCTGACAGCCCATCTTCAGCCAACGTGACCTGATAGCCATGCGCCTCCAGCACATTTTTTTCTATCTCGCGGGTATTGAGGGAATCATCAACTACCAGCACGTGCCAGGCATCTTGCGCCACGCTCGACGCGGGCGCCGGAGCGCTGGTTTGCCTTGATTGTTGCGCCATCGCCATCAGCGCAGGCACTTGCAGAATGCTGACCAGTTGGTTATCCGGCGTCTGTACCATCCCGGAGACCAGCGACTGCTGCTGCATATGCTTTGGTAACGGTTTGATCATCATCTTGCGTTCATCGAGCAGCTTATCTACCCGCAGCGCCATTTTGCTGTACTGGTTCTGCACGACGATTAAACGTTGTCCCGCCGATGAAAGATTGCCCTGGCGATCGTGAATGCCCAGCAGAGCGCCTGCGCAAACCACGGGAATAAACTCGTTATGCAAAATAATGGCCGGTCGCCCGGCGATTTCGCTAATCCCCTGCGCAGTACACTCCACCACCTCAACCACATACTGCGCCGCCAGTCCGAACAGGTGTCCCTGCTCTTCAAATTGCATAATTCGCATCATCGTCAGCGAGACAGGCAGGCGCAGGCTAAAGCTGGTTCCGACGCCCGGGCGACTGTATACCTGCAAATCACCTTGCAGGTCGGTCACCACCGTTTTGCGCACCACATCAAGACCCACACCGCGCCCCGACAGCTCAGAGACTATCTTGCTGGTGGAAAAGCCGGGATGAAAAATCAGCTCATTACACTCCTGCTCGGAGAGTTGTCCGGCCATCGATGCGGGAACCAGGCCTTTGCTGACCGCCTTCGCGCTGATGGCCTCATAGTTGAGACCGCGACCGTCATCTTCAATGCGCAGTAATATTCCGCTGCCGTCCTGTTGAGTGGTGATGGTAATGGTGCCACGGGTCGATTTACCCAGCGCCAGGCGTTCGTCGATCTCGCCAATGCCGTGATCGACCGCGTTACGCAGCAAATGCGTCAGCGATTCCGATAGCCGGTCAATGAGCTGGCGGTCGATTTCCACTTCACCGCCGACGAAGCGGCACACCACCTGTTTGTTCAGCGTGGAAGCCAGTTCACTGACCTGTAAGGAGATCGGCTCAAACAGCGTCGATAGCGGAAGCATGCGGATCCGCGCCGCCACGTCGTACAGTTCAAACATCTGCAAATGCTGGAGCTGAACGCTTTCTTTTAGTTGAGCGCTGAAATCATGGATCTGCTGGCGAAGCTGCTCGGCGCTCAGGCCCGGCAATCGGGGGACCAACTGACTCAGGTTTTGGATCTGCTGTTCAAGGCGATCATGTCCGGCGAGCACTTCCCCGAGGATGTCGATCAGGCCGTCTAGCTTGTTCAGCTTAACTCGTACGAAATCGGCCTGCTTGATACCGGAGTCCAGGGAGGGGGCTGCGGCAGAAGCCGAAACACCAGGTTTGTCCGTAGCCGCTGGCGACTCCTGCGCCACAGTAACGGTTTCTCCCCGGCTGGCGGATGCCAGGCGTTCGCACAGCCCGGCATCCGCCGGTGGCAACTGATTATCGCCCTCGCTGACAAAAAGCTGGGTCAACTGGCCAGAAAGATATTCCACGGACTCATGAATCAGATTACCCAGCGCCCTGTCCGGCGTCAGTTTGTTATCGCGTAGCTCACTTAATACATCTTCAAGATGATGAGTGACATCAGCGATACTTTGCAGTTTCAGCATCCGCGCGCCCCCTTTCAGGGTATGCGCGGCGCGAAACATCTCACCTATCCAGGCTTCAGTATGTTCATCAGCGGAGAGGAGGAACGCCCCTTCGCTGATCGTCTGCAAATGACCTCTCCCTTCATCAATAAAGCGCAGAACGAATTTTTTCAGATCGATAGCCATAATCGCTCTTATTAGCCACTTCGGTGGGCAAATTGCGCCAGTTGATGTTCACAAAGAAAACGAAACGTATTGCCAGGAAACACCATCGGCAAACGCAGACGACAAACCGCAGATGGGTTGTTCATTTCGTCGTTCAGCAGTTGCATCACCACGCGATACGTACGCTGCGCAGGCTGACTTAACTCGCTTTGACGGTACATTTCGGCCAGATAATAGTGCGCCGGCCAGTAACCAGGCTCCTGATAAACCACCTGTTTAAACCAGGCGATAGCCTGCTGCGTCTGACGCTGCCACATCATCGCCAGGCCGAGCAGCATTTTGGCCTCTGCCGACCACTCATCCTGAGCGAGGATCTTCTGCGCATTTCCGGCTGTCTGAGAAAATTCACGCTGCTCAAGGGCAATGACGCCCTGAATCAGCAACGCATCCGGGTTACGGGGATCGTCGCGTAGTACGTGGGCGATGCACGTTTCAGCCTCTGAAAAACATTTTTCATCGAGACAGGCACGAGCCTTTTTTAGCCAGTCATCATTTTGCTGAGCCATGGGCATGGAAGGTTCATACTCCACTACCGCTCTCGGCTGCGGAGCGCGTACCGCTACCCTGGGTACCGGTACGATTGTTGGCGGTTCACGATGGTGGCAAAAATAAAAAATGCCCTCTTCCTGCTCCAGCTTCAGAATGTCGAAATTGTTGGCCAACGTTTCCGCGTTGCCAAAAAATAAGGCCCCCTGAGGCTGGAGCATTTTCGACAAATTACCGTGCAGTTCACGACGCGTTGGCGTGTCGAAATAGATAGACACGTTACGCAGCAAAATGATGTCCACTTCCGGCAACAGCTGCTCTTTTATAATGTTGGTGCGGTGAAACGAGACTTTCTCACGGATCGCATCATGCAGTCGGTAGAGGTTTCCTGAGCGGGTAAAATAGCGCTGCTGAATGCCTGGGTCGACGCCGCGAAACGAGTAGCTTGAATAGCTGGCGTTTCTGGCTTTTGCCAGGATTACCGGGTCAATATCACAACCGTAAATTTCAATCCGCTGAGCCATTTCGCCCTGGTATTTCTCATGCAGTTTAATCGCCAGCGAATAGGCTTCTTCTCCGGAAGAGCATCCGGCGCTGAGAATACGCACCGGGCCGCTGCGCTGTTGCAGCAGACGCGGGACCCACTTATCACAGATCAAATCCAGCGTCTCGTTTTCGCGGAAGAAATAGGTTTCGTTAATGGTTATCAGCGTAATGAAGCGATCAAACTCGTCCTGCGAAATACGTAGTTGTTCATAATATTCATAGTAATTACTGATGTTTCGTTCGCTCATACGCCGTTTCAGCGCCGATTTCAGCAACGCTTCCATTGCGTTATCAAAGTGCAAACCCACCCGGTCTTTGATCAGGCGGGCGTAATCAGGAAGATTGGGGATCATGGCAATTTACTCTCAAAATGCCCGTGAAAGGCCATCGATAGCAGCACCTTCGCGAGACCGTCCAGAGGGATCGTGCGGTGTATCAGTTGCCTGTCGATCGCGTTCTTATTCATACCGAACACCACCGAGCTTTCTTCATCCTGCGCCAGCGTTCTTCCTCCCCGGCGGAAAATAAGCTCAATGCCGCGACAACCATCGCTACCCATACCCGTCATAATCAGCCCGACGGCCTTTTCGCGAAACACCTCAGCCACCGACTCCAGCAACAGATTACAACTGGGATGATAGACATCGCTTTCCTGTCTGGGGATTGCCGCCAGGCGTTGATTGCTTTTGACGATCAGATGCTGCTCCGGCGGTAAAATATAGACGTACCCTGCTTCGACCCGATCGTCTTCCTGCGCCAGCCGCACCTTCAGTTCGGTCACGCTGTCCAGCCAGTGCACCATATTTTTTGCGAAGCCATCGGCAATATGTTGGGCAATGAGCACCGGGCATGGAAACGTACCGGGGAGATCCTGTAATAGCTTGCTCAGTGCCTGAGGCCCCCCCGTCGAACAGGCAATCGCCAGCACAAAAGGCCAGTCCTGCGGTGTCTTTACTGTGTCCATCGTCGGGCGCGCGGCTGGCATGACCGGTTCGGTTGGGTGGCGTAATCCCTTGATATGACGAATCACTTTCACACCGACCAACAATTCCACTTTGCGATGCAGCGCATCGGTCGAGAGCGGGAAATCGCTGCTATGGTGCAGCACCGCCAACGCCCCACGGGAAATATAATCATCATCCCATTGTTTTTCTGGGCAAAATCTCATGACCAAAATGGGGATGGCGCTGGTTGCCATAATCGTTTCGACAACCTCGACGTTATCGGGGCTTGAGGTATCCAGCGTCAGAATCAGCAGATCGGGCATCAGCTGTTGTAATAATCTCATCGCTTGTCTGCGATGGGCGGCTTGCCCCACCACTTTAATGTGCGGATGATCTTCCAGTTGCCTGACCAGTTCATTACGCGATGTGCTGTCCAGGTCAAGGATCAGCACCCGTATATTGCCGCTGTTCATGCATCAGTTTCCGTCAAGGTGAATGACGTCGACGCCTCTTTCAGCGCTTTTGATAGTTGCGTCATATCCTGACTGACAACCAAAATATCTTTGATCGATTGCGAGGTATAGTTACTCGCCACGACAATCTCACGCAGCGCCATGACCACCTGATTGCTCGCCGTTTTCTGCTGCTGGGTCGATAGTGAAATTTGTAGCGCCGCCGTAGAAGTTTGCTCGGCGGTAACGACGATGTCGTTCAGATGTTCAGCGCTGACTTTACAAGCTCTGGCTCCCGCTTTAATGCTCTCGCCACCTTTCTCCGCGTTCAGCACCAGACGATTGATCGCGTTTTGGATCTCGCTAATCTTGTTCTCGATCTCAACCGTCGATTCCGTCACGGAGTCGGCCAGACGACGAATTTCAGCCGCGACCACCGAGAAACGCTTACCGGCTTCTCCTGCGCTGGCGGCCTCCAGCGCGGCGTTAAAGGCGATAAGTTTCGTTTGATCGGCAACGCTATTGATGATCACCATCACGCGACTGATTTCCGTCGACTTATTGCCGAGCATCATAATTTCACGCATGTTTTGCTGATTATCGGTATCAATATCCGTCATCCGCATCAGCAATTGTGACATCGACTCTGAACCTTTATTGCAATCCTCGAGCGTCTGGTTGGCAATATCCACTACCGCCCGCGAGTGCTCAGCAATCTGTGTCGATGAAGCCGACAACTCTTCCATCGTGGAGGTAATCTCGGCCACCGAGGATGACGTTTCCACGCTGGTTGACGCCTGACCATCTACCGCTTCGGTAATATGCAGTGAAGCCTGGTGTACCGAATCCGCGTGAGAAACCATATCGCCGACCAGCGAATGCAGACGCTGACGCATCATCTCTACCGCGCTCAGCAGTTCACCTATTTCATCGTGATGATCGATCTCAACATCAACCGTTAAATCTCCTTTTGCGATGGTCTGCGCAATCCCGAGTACGCGGTTTAAACGGCGTGAAATCAGAAAACGACTGGCAACGGCAATCAACACTAAAATGACCGGTAACAGAAAAGCCGTGAACAACAACAGGCCATTGCGTACCAGGTTACTGCTTCTGGATACATCATCAACGTAGCTGGTGGTGGCAATAATCCAGTCGATCCCGTCGATATATTCATAGACGGCAACCTTGGTCCTCGGCGGCGTACCGTAGCGACTTACCCAGTTGTAGTAAGTAATGCCATTTTTATGTTCGAGGATATCGGCAAACAGCTTATAGCCATTGGCATCGGTGATATTAATCGCCTGTTGATTGCTCAACGATGGATGGACCAACATACGACCCGGTTCGAATCCGGCATCCAGCACGTAGGCGTAACCCTCTTTACCAATATGCACATTCAACAAACGCTGAATGATCGGTTGCAGACTTTGTTTAACATCGAATCCCACCGCAACCGCGCCAACGACCTGACCATATTTATCGGCTATCGGCTCATAGTGGCTAATAAACTGCTTTCCAAACAGCGTGACCACACCCGAAAATGGTTTGTTTTTCAGCAGTAGCTGCAATGCTGGGTTATCGTGCCCCAATGCCGTTGCGGTAGCCGTATTGCCAGAGCTTGCCAATAACGTGCTGCTAACGCGCACAAACTGCTCGCCTTGCAGAATAAATGTGCTGGCAAATACGCTGGTTAATTCGGTGAAATGCGCGTTCGTATTAGGATTGCTCAATACCGCTTTTAATTCAGTTGCGTCCATATAACGCAGCGGCTTATCGGCAACGTTTTGGTAATTATTAATATAAACGTTGCTGTAATGCTCCGCATCGCGGGTGACGCGCTGGAATTCATTAGAAATACTATTGTGGAAAATACGTGTGTTGGTTTTAATCATCTCCAGGGCATTAGCCTGTAATTCCCGGGAAAGGTAAGAAGATAATATAAAAGAGGCACCAATCAGCAGCGTTGCAATACAAAAAACCAGAATCATACCGAGCTTCATGGCCACTCCGGGATGGATATTGTGCAGCCATGAGAGCAATCGGGCGCGCGGTCCCATACCGGCAGCGCCCGCCGTTCGATTCTTCACTTTACTAATGTCACTCATGATTTTTATTCTCTACCTGAGAAGAAATTACTTTTTTGGCCATAAGGCGTTAGCGCCCTGCTATTCCAACGTGAGCAATGGCGTAGGTTTGCCAATGTGATATCCCTGTAACCACCCAACATTCATTTTTTCCAGACATGCCTGAATATTGGCGTTTTCGACAAATTCAGCGACCACCTGCATATTTTTCATTTCAGCGACACGGCAGAATGACTCGACGATGTAGTAGCTGATCTCGCTTTCGGTGATCCGGCGAATAAAAGATCCATCTATTTTCAGGATGTCTGCTTCGATATTCATCAAGCGCGCATGACTGGCAAATCCGGTACCAAAATCATCAATCGCCACGCGGCATCCCAGCTGACGTATTAAGCTCAGGGTTTCCACGGTTTGTTCTTTATCTGATAACGTATCCGCTTCGGTTATCTCAAAAATAATCCGCTGCGGCTCCACAGCGTAATCGTGCAGAAGCTGAGTAATTCTGGTGACAATATTTGAACGACACACCGTTACTGGTGCCAGGTTAATGGCAAAACAGCGCTGCGGATGGGTGCGCATGAACTTTAGGGTGTTTTCGATAACCCACAGATCGATATCCGGCGCCAGTCCCGCATCATGGGCAACCGGCAGAAAGCTGTTTGGTGGAATAAATTCCCCCCGTTCGTTGAGCATACGGATCAATATTTCATGATATGGCGCTTCGCCACGGGTACTGACTATCGGCTGGGCCATCAGAACGAAGGCATTATTATCCAGCGCATTTTGCAATGCGGTGCGGATTTCTGTTTTATCAACGATGTGGTTGCCAAGGACCCGACTATGCTGCGCTTCGAGATTTTCCGGCCTGCCGTTGGTCAGAGATAAACCAGCTACCATGCCGAGCTTACCCACCAGCTGGTAGATGTCATCGCTATGCTCGTTAATCAGGCAATAGCCCAAACCACTGCGAAAACCCAGCCGGCGGTTGTTGTAGAAGAGGCGAAAACTATTCGCTGCCTGGTACAGGTCGCATAACCGCTCCCAGGACCCATTCTCCAGGCGGATAAGCAGATCATAACCCGCGTGATAATAGACCTTCTCGCTTTTGATCAGATGACTTCTGAGATGCTCAGCAAGGATCTTTTGGTAGCGGGCGCGAAAATGAAAACCATAGCGGCGCGAAAAGAGCTCCAGCTCGGGGATCTGTATCAGGCATACCGTCGCCCCCTCAGTGGTAAACAACTCCGTCTTCAGAGCACGCAGGTTCGCCATACCCGTCATCGGGTCAGTCAGACCCAACAGCAGGACCTGGTTAAACCGCTGGCGGGTAAATTTTGCCAGCGCTCCCATGATCACAATGGTGAGTGAAAAGACAAAAATAAGGGTGGAAACCAGCGCCTGATGCAGCATGAAATTGATGTCGCTGGCGATATAGCTGTCGTTATGTTTGCCTAAAATAATCAGTACGACTGTCCACACCAGCATGGTGAACGAGTGACCAATCTTAATCGCCCCCCACAGCATCAATGGAAATAACAGGATCAGGCTATAGAAAGAAAAAAAGATGTTCGGACTGTGTGGTGACGTCAAACAAAACATCAGTGAAATCAGCAAAATACACCAGATACTGACGCCAAAGGCGGTGATATTCCCTTTACACTGAAAGACAATCGCTCTGATAAAGGTCAACAGATAAGTCGGTCGACGAATGATGCGATAAATTTTGTAGAAAAAGGGGATGCCCGTCAGGCAACCGTTGATGATCCCCTGAATACGTACCAGCATCTCCAGGCTCATAACTGGAATATTGTCCACATCCGGGCGATGGCCATGGGTGACGAACACGGCAAAAATCCTGCTGAATAACAGATAGAGCAGGATGTTGAAGCCGCATAGCCAAATCAGGCGGCTCAGGCTGATTTTTATACGGCCAAAACTGGCGCAGCTGCGTCTGCCCGTAACGTTGCGATAAGCGGCATAGCTCAAGGTTGAGGCCATAACCAGGCACAGCGCATCCACCCGCTCGCTTTGTGGCCCCACTACGAACATCAACGCGAGAAACAGAATAAATCCCGGCAATACCCGAAAACCAAACAGAACTAATGCGGCGGAAAATACGGCGAGTTTGAGATCGTAAACTGTTAAAATATTATTATTGAGAAGACAATAGCCGTTAAGATATTGTGCCAGTGGATATAACAGGCCAGGCAAAGCAAGTGGCAGGCACCATTTTTGAATGCTTTTTGCTGTGTTAGTATTTATTATCGCGTCCAAATCAATTTATCCGCTATGCACTATACCAATAGGACTTTAATCCAGACTCGAATGTCACAAACAAATCCTTTTGGGTCAGTCGCTGAACCATAGCAAAATTGTCAACATTGACCGCGCACTGAGAAAATAAAGTTAGGCTCTATATTGAAGCGAGCATCTTATTCATATCAGATCAGGAAATAAATACTCATTAATAGACAAAAATGGACATCCCGGCGGGATGAAACTACAGCACACTCACTTAATAGCATAGCTAATCCATTGATGCCAAATATAAAAACCACACCTTACTGACAACTTCATCACCCCTCCAACCAGTACAAACAAAAAACACTCCCGGTCGTTTTAATGTCAACATTAATATCCTGGATGAGGCGTAATGAAAAATGTATTTTTATGAACATTTTTACCTATTGACGAAAAGCACAGCGTTATCTATATTCGCATACCGTTATTGTTGCCATTACTCACGCTGGTTCAATGTTAGTTATTTGTTACGTCATTGCGTTTCACATCATTCATCTACTTATTTGCAACAATAACATTCCATTAAGAAATAGCAGAAATAAATTTAGTATCGCCTAATCAATTCAGGAATTAACATAATCCGTGGCAAAGTCTCTGTTTTCCCTTAAAGCAATAAAAGGGTGGCAACATTCCATCACTGGCAAAATAACGCAATTTTTGCTGGTGGGTATCGTTATTGCTTTTAGCGCAGGCGCCTTTACCAACTGGAGCCTGATAGACAACTTTTCTTATCAGCAGTGGGTGCAGCGCGCTGAGGCGAATGCACAGATTATGACCTATATCATTCGCAGCGTATACACTACCGTTTCGGTTGAAACCAGCGATGCCGGGCAGATCTCCCGCATCGTCTCCGACAGACAACTTGGCGACACCGACTCTATTCTGCAAACCGGTTATAACCCGGTAGACGTCCTGGCGTTGGCATCCGTGCAGACGCACAGCCCCACCTGGCTGTTTCTCTATACGCCGGAAAAAGGGTATGTTGGGATTAACAACAAGTCTGAAAATGGCGAAGGAATTATTTCCTTCTCTGGTCGTCTGCCGCGCGATGTGCTGGTCAATTACTATGTTGGTTTCGCCCAGATTAATGGCGAAGAGTGTTTTATCAGCGCCGTGCCAATTTTGACGCCTTCCGGTGAGATCCTCGGGAGCCTGATAAGTAGCATCGGTAAAAAAAGCGATTTATACGCCACCTACGATGCAATGCTGAAAAAGAGCTGCATCATTTTCATCCTGATTATGCTGGTGACGTTGGCATTAGTTACGATGTTTATGCGTCGTTTATTCCGTCCGGTTCCACTGCTGATCAACTCCCTCACCCGCATTGCCCATGAGGAGACCGACTGCATTACCCCCTATCTTGATCAGGACGATGAGATTGGGCATCTTGCAGGAGCGATTGAAAAATTGCGCGTCGCGATGAAAGAGCGCGGTTATCTACAACGCATGCATGAAATGTCGCAAAAGATGGAGCATATGGCCCATCATGATTCGCTGACCGGCCTACCCAACCGCGTTTCGTTTGGCCAGGCGTTAGATAAGCGCGTCAGTGAAATTCATCTGGATGAAAAACCGTTCAACCTGCTGTTGATTGACCTCGACAATTTCAAACCAGTCAACGATACCTTCGGCCATAAAGCCGGAGATGAGTTGTTAATCAGCGTTGCCCAGCGTCTGCAGTTATTGCTGGGACCCAACGACATCGCGGCACGTCTGGGCGGTGATGAGTTCGCCATCCTGCAACATGTCAGCGACAATGCCATCAGAGAGGCGAATCGTCTGGCAAAACGCATTATTCGTGCGCTGAGTACACCATTCACCTGGAGCACGCATACTTTTTCCATCAGCTGTAGCATCGGTATCACCACCGCGCCATATCAGGGCAACAATACCTCGACACTGATGATCAATGCCGATCTTGCTATGTATGCCTCTAAGCATCATGGCCGCGGCTGCTTCCATTTCTTTGAAGACGGCATGGTGATGAAGCAGACCCACAGCCTGTTTATTAATCAGGAAATCATTGATGGTATTGATAACAAGGAGTTCGAACTTCACTACCAGCCAATCATAAACCTGGCAGATGAAAGCGTGTATGGCTATGAATCGCTGATCCGCTGGAATCACCCCACCAAGGGACTAATTTATCCAGATTATTTTATCAACATAGCCGAAAGTTCCGGCCTGATTGTGCGTTTAGGTGAATGGATTATTCGTCAGTCCTGTGAAGCGGCGGCTAAATGGCCGGAGCGCACCAGAATTGCCATCAATATATCGGCCTACCAGTTGCACAGTCCGGGGCTGGTTGATGTGATCAAAGACGCCTTACGCATCAGCCAACTCGCGGCAGAACGCCTTGAAATAGAAATTACCGAATCCGAGAAACTGGATAGATCAATCGCCTTACCTGTACTGCAAGAGATCCGCGCTATGGGTATCGAAATTGCCATGGACGATCTGGGTACTGGGTATGCGGCGCTGGATTACCTGCTGATCTACCCTTTCACCCGCATCAAGATCGCCCGCACGTTGGTCGATAAACTGCAGCAGGATAATGCCAGCCAGTATTTGATTGTGATGCTGATTCAGTTTGCCCATAAGTACAATATGTCGGTCACCGCGGAAGGGGTAGAGACCGCGCAACAGCGCGACATTCTGCGCGACATAGAGTGTCAGAATGTTCAGGGCTATTTCTTTAGCTACCCGCTTCGCGAACGTGAGGTGCTTTCCGCGTTTGCCGAAGAGGCTATTGAAGAAGGTCTGAGCAATGCCTGACATCTTTCGCCTGACAAAACGCCTGCTCATGATGGTTGTACTGCTGGCAGTGGCCACGCCATGCATGGCAGATAAGCAACTGCATACGCTTGAACAAATCGCCAGCAAGAAAACCATTACCCTTGGCTATCAGGATGATGCGTTTCCCTTCTCCTGGCAAAATGGAAATACCCCTGCGGGCTACTCCATTGATATCTGCAACAGTATCGTCAGCGCGCTCAAGACAAAGCTTCAGCTAAAAAACCTAAAAATAGAGTGGGTAAAAGCCAATTCAGCATCGCAGTTTGTGCTGATTAAAAACCACATGGCAGACATCATGTGTATACCTGCCTTTTATTCACAAAGCCGGCATAGCATGAGCGAGTTCTCCCTGCCGTTTTACTTTTCGAGCACCCGCTTTGTGATGCGAAAAACCGAAAGCAACGATAACCTGGCTGAACTTTCCGGACATAGCGTACTGGTAAAAAGCGGTACGATTTACGTTGAGCAACTGCAAAAAGTGAATGCCGCGAATGATCTGGATATTAATATTCAACTCGACACCAATAATATTACGGCCTTCAACGAACTGAAGAACGGTGAGTATTCAGCACTGATCTCCAGCACGGTATTACTTAAAGGGATGATTGCACAAACGCCAAACCCTGAAGATTATGCGCTTTCCGATATCGCGCTCAGCGCCCCCCTTCCGGCAGGACTGTTGCTCCCGTTACATGATAAAGAATTTAAAGAGTTTGTTGATGATGCACTCTCCTCTCTGATGACCAGCAACGAATTTACTGCGCTGTACAATAAATGGTTTCAGTCACCGATTCCGCCAAAAGCCATTAATTTAAACATTCCCATGTCAGATAACCTGAAAGCACTAACAGCTGCTAAAAAGAAGATCAGTTTTGATTATGAAAAATATAATTAATCGTGAGATGGCAAGGGTGAAACGTAAGGTGCAATGGCTGCTCCTACTGGCAGGTATCGTCATCTCTCCTGCGCTGATGGCGCAGCAAAACGCCGCGACGCTCGACTATATTCAAAACAGCAGCGTGCTAAACGTGGGCTATCGCCAGTTGCCGCCGTTTTCATTTACCGACCACAATGGCAAGGTCACGGGTTATACCATTGCGGTATGTAACATAATTGCCGATAAGTTGCGCCAGTATCTTAAGCTCAACAGCTTAACTATTCATTATATTCCCGTGAGCTTTGGGGAACGCTTTACCGCATTAAACACGCGCAAAATTGATATGGACTGTAGCGTAAATACCAATGCGCCGGAGCGGATGTCCAGCGTCTCATTTTCTCTCAACTATTACATCGCAAAAATGCGCATCATTGCGTTACGTAAAAATAATATCCACTCGATTGACGACCTTAAAGGCCGCACGGTGAGCCTGCCAGGAAGCTCAAAAGATTTGCTGGAGTTTAATAAAACCAACAGAGAGCAGCATCTTAATATTTCGACAATTACTACCACCACGATAAACGGTGCGTTTGACAAGATGGCGCATAATGAAGCCGCCGCCTTATTCCTTGATGATGTGCTGGCCTGGCCGTTAATTAAGGATAGCGAGCAACCGGAACTGTTCAGCGTGTCGGCACAGAGCATCGGCAATGATATGCACTATGCCATTATGATGAGGAAAAACGATCCGCAGTTCGTGACGTTTGTTAACAGCACGCTGAAAGATTTCTTCGCCTCACCGATCAACGCGCAGTTACGCAAAAAGTGGCTGTCTCCCTGGTCCTGCGAAAAGATGAAAATCCTGTCGCCAGCCAGCTGTCAGCATAATAATTGAACACTATCAGCCGCTCGTTACACCACCGCTTGCTGCGCCTGTGGAAAATCCCTGGGGTGCTGCTGTTGCTATTGACGGTCCATTCGCTGCGCGCCGCCTGGGATTTTGCCAGCATCCAGCAGAAATCCGACGCGCTTTACGGTCCCGCAAGTCCGCAAGCGCAACGGCGGATCAAGGCCTGGCAGCAGTTGTTGCTCCAGTTGCGTAATGCAGACGAACAAACACAATTACACGCCGTAAACCAATTTTTTAACGATAAGCTCCGTTATACCGAAGATATTGATGCCTGGCATGACGTCGATTACTGGGCAACCCCCATTGAATCACTGCGCAAAGGCGAAGCGGATTGCGAAGACTACGCGATCGCTAAATATTTCACTCTCCGCCAGTTGGGCATCTCCGAAGACAAACTACGCATCACTTATGTTAAGGCCCTGCGTTATAACCGGGCGCATATGGTACTGGCCTGGTACCTCACGCCTGAAGCAATTCCTCTGGTACTCGACAGCCTGACCAATACCATTTCACCAGCTACGCAGCGTATGGATTTATTACCCGTGTACTCCTTTAACAACACTGGCCTTTGGCTTCCGGGCAATCAGAACAATAAGCGCGTTGGGGACAGCAAGAGACTTTCTCGCTGGCAGCAAGTTTTCATCAAAATGCGGGAAGAGGGCTTCCCGATGGATAAATAGGAATCACCTGTGTCTCTTTTTAAACAGTTACTCCTGACAATCTCTCTCTTTATGATGGTTGTGTTTAGCGGCAATTTTATCGTGACGTTAGAAAGCTCTCGCGATCAGTCCAATAACCAACTCCTTTCACATGCCCAGGATGCAGCAACTGCGCTGGGCGTTTCGCTGACGCCCAACGTCAACGATCCGGCGATGATCGAGCTAATGGTGAGCTCCATTTTCGACAGCGGTTACTACAAAAAAATCCGTATTGTCGATCTGCAAAACGGTAAAACGATGCTTGAGCGCCGCGCAGCGGCGTCGATTCCCGATGTTCCCGGCTGGTTTGTTAATCTGGTGGATGTAACTCCGCAAACCGGCGAGGCGACCATTATGCGCGGCTGGCAGCAGGCCGCTCGCGTAGAAGTGACCAGCGATCCGATCTTTGCCGTACAGCGTCTGTGGGACAATACCTTAGGCAATCTGTTGTGGATGCTGTCCTGTAGTCTCGCCTGTTTAATCGCTGGCATTCTGCTGCTGCGCAAACTGCTGCGCCCGCTCAATTATCTGGCAAAACAATCAGAAGCCATTGCCCGCCGCGAGTTTCTGACGCTACAGGAACTGCCAAAAACGCCGGAATTACGCCGTGTCGTTAACGCCATGAATTTGATGGCAGCGAAGCTCAAGTCGTTATTTGAAGAGCAAGCTGTCTATAGCGAACGTCTGCACAATGAAGCTTATCTCGACAGCCAGACCGGAATTGCCAACCGCCGCGCGTTCGATATGCAGTTTCAGGCGCGGCTAAGTGATGCCGATACGGCGCCAGGGTATCTGATGCTGGTTCGCGTTCAGGATTTAGGCGGTCTGAATCAGCGTTTTGGCGGACCGCATACCGATAAGCTGTTGCTCAACATCGCTAACCTGCTGGACGCGCATAAAGAAAAATATGCCTCTCTCGACAGCACCCTCGCCCGCATTCGCGGCGGCGAGTTCGCCCTGCTCTGTCCGGGGGTTACGCACGGTGAAATGCTGGACATGGGCAATTCGCTGTGTCAGAAACTGACGGCCTTTTATGCCACCGGTATGTCAGACCAACAGCCGGTCGCCTATACCAGCATGGTGCCATTCAGCGCCGGAGATAACGCGCAGTCATTGCTGATCCAGGCCGATCGCCTGCTGGTGGAAGCAGAAACACATACCGACCATCAGGTGGTACCCACCACCGAGGTGCCAGCGGCTACCGAAGATCAGCATTTGTGGTTTGTTCGCCTCGAGCATGCGCTGGAAAATCAGCAATTCCAGTTGGTTTATCAACCCGTTGTGGATTGCTGCTCGCCCGACAAAATCCTGCATTACAAAGTGCTGTCGCGCATTATTGACGAACAGGGCAATACCATTACCGCCGGTCGTTTCCTGCCGTGGATCCACCGCTTTGGCTGGAGCCATCGCCTCGATAAAGTGATGCTGAAACTGACGCTGAACCAACTAAAAACTGCACCGGGGAAATTAGCGCTGAGTATTTCAGGCAGTTCTGTCGCCAGCGCAAACGCCATTGCTGACCTGCTCAATCCGCTGCGCTATGCACCGCGTATAGCCACCCAGCTGATTCTGGAATTGGATGAAAATCAGCTTCCTGGGCCACATCAGATGGCAGCATTTGTCAAAGCTGTAAGCCAGCATCGCTGCGCGCTCGGTCTGCAACACTTCGGCAGTCGCTTCAACATGATCGGTCATCTGTCGCAGTGGGGGCTTGCTTATCTGAAAATCGACAGCAGCTATATCCGTAATATTGATGAAGAAAACGATAAACGTTTGTTTATTGAAGTGTTGTGCAGCGCCACGCGCAGTATTGATTTGCCGCTGATTGCCGAACGTGTTGAAACACAAGGCGAGCTTAAGGTACTGCAGGAGTTAGGGATTGATGGCGCAATGGGTCAATTATTAGGTGAACCCACGCCGTTGTGATAACAGCAGGCAGCCTGTATATCGCCGGACAGCGCTTCGCTTATCCGGCCTACAAACCGGCTGCCTGCATCAGCTAAAAAATACGGTCATCACTACCAAGCAGTTGTTCCAGTCCACCGAGTTCCTGACGCGCGTTCGCGCGATTCATTAATTTAACCTGCGCCATCGGCGGAAGATCGGTAATGGCAATCACGCCTTTACGGATCAGCAGGTAAATCAGATCGTCGAGCACGCGGACCATCTCCAGGTCGCTTTTTTGCAGCATCTCTAACGTCTGTTGGGTGTCATTTTCAGCATTTTTACCAGCGCCTGCTGCCTGCGCGTGTGGTCCAGAATTCATATCAGTGTCTTTCATTTCGTATACCCTGATGCCGCTGCCCTGTTCGCACAGGGCAGCAAGCAACGATTAGTGAGTCGGGTTGTGATCGGGTTTGGCTATCAGGTGATCCAACGAGTAGGTCGCAGAATGCAGATCGCCGCTTGCATGAGTAGACAGCGCAGTATCAATGCCATGCGCGACCTTCGCCGGACTGGCGATCTGATGATGATCGCCGCCGCTTTGAATGTACTTCGCAATATCCACGCCTTCGTGCAGCTCACGCGCCAGATCGCTGAGATCGACTTTATCGAGCATGGCCTTCGCCTTATCGTCAGCGCTCAACACGGCAGTTGCCTGCCCGTGTCCGGTCGCTTCAGGGGCGTAAGAGAGTGATAACGCGCTATCGTCGAACAGGTTGTGCAGCGCATGTTTCATCGCGGCATGATTTCCTTTATCCGCCGTATGCCCTTTGTGTGGTGCCGGATCGTCCATCGTCACATTCAGCGTTTGCGTATACGGTGTAATATTGCCGTGGTCATCATGCGCCTCGACCAATACGCTCACTCGGTTATGACCTGCCCGGAACGCTGAGGTCTCGGCCTCAATGTCATAGGTCAGCCCATTATTGCCCTGATGAAGAATCGCATCGTACTGATGCCCATTAACCAGCGCTTTAATATGCTCCCCATCATGCACATCACCGCTCACGCTGCCGGTGATATGGGTGATAGCCCCCTGTGCTTCCGCACGTGAGATGTGGTTATCTCCGGTGAGTTTATCCACGATAAGCGTGGCGTCTGCCTGTTGATCCACTGCATAGGTGTGGGACGTTGTCTTTGAGTACGGGTTACCTGGCGCATCATGACCGTTGACCTCAACCGAGAATGCGGTGTTCGCTTTCATCACATCGCTGTCTACATCGACATGATAAACCCGCTCACCATTCCCCCAACGTATCTACCGAACCTGTATATTCATGACCACCAATCTTTAATTTGATCGAATCCCATACATCCACATCGCCGCCAAGATGCCCGGTTACCCTCACCATCGTTCCCTGGAGTTCCTGATGATTCAGGACGTTATCCTGGGTGACGCTATCAATATCCATCGTTCCTGCAGCGGTCCTGTCGATAGTGATGGTCTTATCGGTCTGGATCTCATCACGGTTACCTGCATCATCATGGGCGGTGACGTGAGCGGTTATCTTTTGATCGTGAATCAGGTCAACCGTACTGGCATCTACGCTAAATACCTTCTGTCCGCCGCTGTTTTTCACATCAGCCACCAGATCTTTACCGTTAACCGTGATGGTCACCCGATCGCCAACATCCACATCCCCGGTCACATAACCGCTGATGGTGGTTTTCGCATGCTGAGTTTCCTCGTTATTCAGCACATCATCGACTGACACCTTATCCAGCACGATGCTGGCATCAACCTGCGTATCGATAGTGACCGTTTTGTCGTTTACGGCATGCATTGGGTTCAACGCCGAATCCTGCCCTTCTACGCTGACGTGAATATTCGGGTCATTTTGCAGCCCGACCGTACTCACCATCGCTTTGTAGCCCAGTTGCCCGTTCATATGCGGCAGCTCAATGACACGCGTATGTACTGTGACGCCATCGACGAGAATGGCGACTTTATCACCGAGATGCACGTCGCCATCCACCGTACCACTCACCTCTACGCTTCCGGCTTTCACTTCATCAGCATTGATAATATCGTCGCCGCCGACGGTGTTGATGGTCACGCTGCCGCTTGCCGACTTATCAATCGCATAGCCCTGCGTGAAGCTGGCAGGCTGCACGTTGCCGTGATCGTCATATCCTGAGACTGTCGCGACAATCGTGCGATCGGCCAGCAGGTCTTTGGTGTAAATATCGACGCAGTAGTGATGGTTATTATCGACAGTCGCCGCATAAGGGTTTCCGTTAACCGTCAGCGTCACCTTATCGCCGGGATGCACATCTCCGGATACCGACCCCGTTACTGTCATCTTAGGTTGCAACGATTCCCGCGCGTTCAGCACATTGTCACCGGCAATGTTATCTATCGTCACGCCAGCATTAGCGCTCAGATCGACCACGACATGGCTGCTGACAGAGGCGCTACCCAGGTTGCCGTTATCATCCGTCGCCATGACCGTCGCGATAATATCCGGGTTATTGTGCAGATCGTTGATACTGACCTTCTTCGACCAGACCAGGTGACCATGTTTATCATCATGCACGACTGCAGTTAGCGTATTGCCATTGACCTGCAGACTCACCACGCTGCCATCGTGGATCCCTTCGCCGCTGACCGTGCCGCTGATGGTGGTTTTACCGCTTTGCGCTTCCGCCGCATTGATAACATCATCACCGGCGATCTTATCCATCGTTATCTGCAGCAGGTTATCCGTATCGACGGTGACGGTTTTCTGCATCGTATCTGTCGCTGCCCCAGCCGTGATAGAGACATCAAACATCGGGTGCGCCTGCAGTTCATTCGTTGGCACATCCACTTCGTATGCCAGCTGTCCCGGCATCGTCGGAATGCTCATAACATGCCCGGTGTACTGCACATGATTGATGGTGACAATCACTTCGTCCCCGGCCTGAACGTCGCCGCTGACCAGGCCACGGATTGCCGTCGTCGCCTTTTGCGCTTCATCGTGGTTGAGAACGTCATCGCCCGCCACCTTATCAACGGTAAGATGCACGGTCGGTTGGTGAGGTTGCGTGGTTCCCGTCCCCGTGGTGGGGACAGTGATCGCAGGTGGCGTAGTGAATCCGTAAGGGGTATTGCCGATTACTGCCGTATGGTGTAACCAGGGCAGATCGATAAATTTATGCTCCGTCGCCGTGGCTGTATTGCCATGATTATCATGAGTAGTGATGGCAACCAAAATATTGCCATTATCGTCAAGATCACCAGTACCAATGTTTGCCTGGTAACCGAGTGTGCCATCAGCCAGAGTCACAACATGGGTGGTATAGACAACTCCGTGACCGACAGTAATGGTTATCGTGTCCCCCGAAATAGCATCGGGGTCTACATGTCCGGATACAGAGATAAAGTCAGGTCTGGAGCCAGGAAGCAGATTATTCGCGACCGTCTGACCTGGCGGTAAACCAGTGGAAGCCTTATCAATCGTGATCCCGGCATCGGCAACGGTATCAACCAGCACCGGCATGTCATCGTGCCCGTGTGCAATATTGCCGGCGTCATCTTTGGCCGTCACTTCGGCATGAATATGCGGATCCATTAGTAGATCCAGAGTCGACACCTTCGTGCTGAAAGCCCGCTGGCCGTTGTGATCTTCCACCTGCGCATAGTAGATCTGATGGTTGATGGTGAGTTCAACCGTATCACCGATTTTGACATCGCCTCCCACCGTACCCCTAACCGTCGTTTGCGGCTTAAGGGCTTCGTCGTGGTTAATCACCGCATCACCGCTGCCAGTGAAGATCGGATCAATATGAACAATCGCGTCAATCTGGTCGTCGATAATCACGGTGCTGTGCGCATCTGCCGTGGCGTTATTTCCTGCCGCATCAGTGGTGGTGATGGTTGCGGTGATATGCGGATCGTTTTGCAGCCATTGCGTATCCACGCCAATGGAATAACCCAAGGTTCCCAGATTTGGCAGGTTCGTCACCGTCGCATCAACCATATGGCCGCCGATATTCAGGTGCACCACATCATTAACCCTGGCATCACCGCCCACCGTACCGCTGACGATCGTCGTGGTTTGCCCCAATTCGATCTTATTCAATACATCGTCGCCCGTTACCGGATCGATGGTGATTGAGGCCAGCGCTTGCGCGTCCAGCGTAACCGTATGATGCGCTGTAATTTGCGCATGGTTCAGAGCATCGTCCGTGATATCCATGGTGACGCTGATATGCGGATCGGCAACCAGATCGGCCGTCGCAACGGGAACGTGGAATCCCATTTGTTGATTACCGCGATCCTCTACCACACCGGAATAGGTATGGCCGTTGATGGTCATGGAGAACGGATCGCCGGGGTGAACTTCCTCGCTCACCGTCCCGCTCACCATCGTATAGCCATGCATCTGCTCAGCGAGGTTCAGAGTATTATCCGGCGTCACGGCATCAATGGTTATCTGCGCATCGACACGGGTATCGATAATCACTGTGGTTTCTGCATTGGCGGTCGCCGGGTTGCCCGCGCCATCGGTGGTGCTGACCGTCGCGGTCAGATGCGGATCGGAGATAAGATCGGCGGTACTGACTTTAATGCTATAGCCGAGAACCCCACCTCCAGTATCACCCACTTTCCCCGTCAGGACGTGACCATTCACGGTGAGATAAACGACGTCATTTACATGAACATCCCCAGCCACTTTCCCGGTTACATACGTGAATGGTTGTTTTGATTCATCACCATTAATCATATTGTCGCCAGTGACGGGATCAATTGTCAGCATGGCTTTGGCATGTAAATCAACCAGCAGGTCGTGCGTTATCTCCGCTTGCTGGAAATTATGCACATTATCTTCGCCGACTACGCGGGCCACGATATGCGGGTCTTTGACCAGATCGCGGCTCAGAACGTCCAGCTTATATCCCAGCGCATTGTTATGCTCCGGGAGTCGCTGAACGGTTGTTTCGTAGGTATGTCCATGTACGATAACCTGAACTTTATCCCCGACATGCACATCGCCGCCCCCAACCGTCCCCATCACCTCAGTGAGGTGTTTCGCGGCTTCTGCGCCGTTGAGCTTGTCATCGCCCGCCACCGTATCAACGGTGATACTGGCCCCGGCATGGTTATCAATATGGACGTCATGGGTTGCGGTGGTAATGACCTCATTTTTAACCGCATCGTGGGAGATAACCGTGACGCTCACGGACACATTTTTATCCTGGAGCCCCTTATTATCACTGAACGCCGTTGAATCAACGGGGACTTGATAGCCCAGATGTCCGCCCCCAAGGTCGATGACCTTGCCGTTAAACGTCTGGTGATTGATCTCAACGATCACCGCATCGCCAGGCTGCGCGTCTCCTCCCACCTTGCCGCTGATGAGCTGCATCGGCGTATCCAGCTCCTGGTGGTTAAGGTTGTTGTCGTCAGTAACCTTATCAATAGCCACGGTGCTGTGCGCCTGGGTATCCAGCGTGACGGTTCTATGCTCCACAGCAACCGCCTGATTGCCCGCAGCGTCGT
This sequence comes from Citrobacter sp. wls714, assembly GCF_005281025.1. Classification (NCBI taxonomy): domain Bacteria; kingdom Pseudomonadati; phylum Pseudomonadota; class Gammaproteobacteria; order Enterobacterales; family Enterobacteriaceae; genus Citrobacter; species Citrobacter sp. wls714. Next base: position 150,263 of record NZ_SZWZ01000031.1, read on the forward strand.
GGCTTACCAGCCTGACCATTACGTCGTTGCTGCCTTCCTGCAGCACGCCCGTTGGAACAAACACTTCGTAGCGCAGAACGCCGTGATCGTTAACCACCGTGCCGCGAAAGTCCTGATTTTGCCCCTGCACGTGAACAGTCACCACGTCACCCGCTTTGGCATCCAGACCTTTCGCGATACCGCTAATCAGCGTCGGCATGCGGTTTTCAATGGCGTTTATCACGTCATCGGATGCCACCACTGCGGTTGTCACCACGTTTTTAGCAAAATTATCGATATGCACTTTATGGCTGTCAGTCGCGATGGCAAGGTTACCCGCCGCATCATGCGAGGTAACCGTGACCTGTACGTCGATATCTGTCAGCACATGAACGCTATTGTTCGCAAACGCTGATGAGTCCACATCAATGCGGTAACCCAGCTTCCCCTGACCAAGGTCAATGACCTGACTCTCGTACTGATGACCATTAACCACCAGTTGGATCGGGTCGCCGACCTTCGCATCTTCCCCCCCGACGATGCCCGTAATGCGCTGTGTCGCCGCGGACAGTTCCTGGTAATTGATGACATTGTCCGTGGCAATGTTATCCAACGAGATAGCGTTATGCGCATGCGTATCGAGGGTGATAATACGGTGCGATTCACTGGTCACCGCGTTGCCCAGCGCGTCATGGCTGAGCAGGGTCGCAACTACCGCATTCTTACCTTCATGCAAGGTTCCATGCGGCAGAACCACTGCATAGCGTAACTGACCATTGTCGTTGATCACCGTGCCGTTAAAGTCTTGCCCATGAACGCTTATTTTTACCGCATCCCCCTCCCGGGCATCGCCACCGGCTACGATACTAATAATGGTGGGCATCCGGTTTTCATTGGCGTTCACCACATTGTCCGTCGCTACTGTGTCAATCTTGAGGGTGTTTTCCGCATAGTTATCGATATGAACTTTATGCGTATCGGTGGCGATGGCCAGGTTTCCCGCCGCATCATGAGAAGTCACCATTGTGGTAATATTCACATTCGTCAGAACATGGCCGCTGTTATCGGCAAATGCAGAAGAGTCCACATCGATGCGATAACCCAGCTTACCGCGGCCAAAATCAACCACCTTACCGCTGTACTGATGACCATTTATCTCCAGTAAGACCGGATCGTTGACCTTCGCATCCTCACCGCCAACAAAACCGGTAATCGTCTGTTTAGCCGCAAGCAGTTCCTCGTAATTCAGCGCATTATCTGCAGTGAGGTCATGTATGCGGATAGTATTATGCGCCTGCGTGTCTAACGTGATGGTGCGGTGTGCCAGCACGGTAACTTCATTTCCCACCGAGTCATGACTGACCAACGTCACCACTACGTCGTTTTTACCTTCCTGCAAGGCCGTCTTCGGCAACGCGACTTCGTAGCGCAACTGCCCGTCATCATCAACGATTGTTCCGGCATAGTTTTGCCCATGGACGCTGACGGTGACCGCATCGCCCGCTTTAGCATCACCACCGGCTTCCCCGCTAATTAGCGTTACCATACGGTTTTCAATGGCGTTGACCACATCGTCCGTCGCCACAGCATCGATGCTGACCTGATTGGTGGCAACGTTATCAATGTGCACGCTGTGGGTGTCGGTGGCGATCGCCAGGTTACCCGCCGCATCATGAGAGGTAACCGTGACCTTCACGTCCACGTTACCGTCGACCGGCACGCTGTTGTTGGCAAAGTCTGCGGTGTTTACCGTGATACGGTAGCCCAGCGTGTTATTGCCTAAATCGATTACCTCCCCCCGGTACTGGTGACCGTTGATCTCCAGTTGTACCGGATCGCCAGGTTTAGCATCTTCATTGCTGCCAATGGTGCCGGAGATCACCTGGTTACGTGCGTAAAGCTCGCTACGATTCAGGGTGTTATCACTATCTACATCATTGATTGTCAGCGAGTTATGCGCCTGAGTATCGAGCGTGACGGTACGGTGCGCGAGCGCGGTGACTTCGTTACCCGCCGCATCGTGGCTGACCAGCGTGACCACCACATCGTTTTTACCTTCCAGCAGCGTTCCTTTCGGTAATGCCACTTCATAGCGCAACTGACCGTTATCATTGACCACCGTTCCGGCATAGTTTTGCCCCTGTACGCTGACGGTGACCGCATCGCCCGCTCTGGCATCACCGCCTGCCACACCGCTAATCAGCGTGGTCATGCGGTGTTCAATCGCGTTGACCACATCATCCGTCGCCACCGCGTCAATGTTGACCTGATTGGTCGCAAGATTATCAATGTGCACGCTGTGGGTGTCGGTGGCGATCGCCAGGTTTCCCGCCGCATCGTGAGAGGTAACCGTGACCTTCACTTCCACGTTCCCATCAACCGGAATGCTGTTATTGGCAAAGTCGGAAGCGTTAACCGCAATACGGTAGCCCAGCGTATTGTTGCCAAGAGCGATCACCTGACCGCTGTACTGGTGACCGTTAAGCTCCAGTTGTACCGGGTCACCCACCTTCGCGTCTTCGCCACTGACGGTTCCGGAGATAAGCTGGTTGCGCGCAAACAGTTCAGCGCGGTTCAGGGTGTTATCGTCGGTGACGTCATCAATCGTCAGGGCGTTGTGCGCCTGGGTGTCCAGTACCACGGTACGGTGCGTCACGGAGATGGCTTCATTGCCTGGTGCGTCGTGGCTGACCAGCGTCACCTGCACCTCATTCGCGCCCTCTTTCAGGGTGGCTGAAGGCACCACGATCTCATAGCGTACCTGTCCATGGTCGTCGAAAACCGTGCCATGAAATTCTTTGCCCTGAAGGGTCAGCGTGACCGGGTCGCCCGCTTGCGCATCGCCGCTGGCGACGCCAGAAATGACGGTCGGCATACGAAACTCATTGGCATTGACGACATCATCAGTCGCTACTGCTTCAATAGTCACGGCGTTTTGCGCGGATAGGTCGTTATCGACATGATGATCGGTAGAAACCGTTGTGCGATTACCGGCATCGTCGAAAGAGGTCAGCGTGGCGTGAATATTTGGGTCGTTCAGCAATCCCTGAGTCTTTACCGGAATGGTATAAATCAGAGCGTCATTGCCCGGGTCAGTAACGACGCCAGTATATTCTTTACCATCAACCAATAAGGTAACGAGATCACCTGGTTTGGCATCTCCGCCGACACTCCCGTGGATCATCGTCTGCGGCTGGCGGGACTCGGCGTAGTTAATGAGGTTATCCGGCGTGACGCTTTCAACGCTAATGTTGATGTCTGGTCCGGTAATATCAATCAGCGCATGATCGACACTTTCTGCCGTTCGTCCTGTGACATCGGTCGCTATTGCCACTACGGTGACATTTCCTGGCACTAATCCGCCCAGATCGGTATTAATATTCCAGTGACCGTTATTCACCGGAACCTCAACGGTGAATGTGTTTTTTTGGCTATCGGTGAAGGTAAGCGTGACGTGATTTTGATTGCTGGTGCCGCTTAAATGGGTCTGGTGGAATTCACTTTTGTTAATAAAACCGTCATTACCGGCAAACTCGGTAATTTGTACTTCAGGCGGGAAAACGCTCGCCGAGCCTGCTCCCCCAACTGGCAAGTTGATATCCCAGTTCGGGCTGCCGAGACCTTTGGTATTAAAACCCGCCGTAGGATCAACCACCTGTCCGGTTAATTCAAGCTGAACCAGGGTGTGACCACCGCCACCGCCCTCAAGCTGTACCGGCGCGTCATTACCCGCCGCGGTAGCTTCCAGCACCTGCGTCGGGTCAGCGCCGTCGGCAATGGCTTTTTGTACGGCGGCAATATCCTGGGCATCATGCTCTGGATTATGGTTGACCTGTAGCCCGTGTTCGCCCCAATGGCTGTTACGGCCAATATCCAGCGTCTTCCCGTCTGGTAAAGAGAGACTCACCGCGCCGCTGGCGCCGGTCACAATTTCCTCACCGCTATATACTCTGTCGCCCTCATGAACAAGTCGTTGTGTGCCACTAGCATCGACAACGTATACCTGCCCAATGATTGCTTTGATCACACCGAGTAATTTGCTCACCGTAACCTCACTTAATTACCATCATTATTTTTATAAAATCGTTAATATATTAACGAACAAATATCACATTCATTTAATGTAAACATTAATATCTCAATGTAGAAAAAAACACATTTTAAAGAATGCAATTACATGAGACTTGACTGGCAAATGAATATAATAAAAAATAACCAAAAATAAAACACGATGTGACAAAACATGTCTGAGAATAGCTGACCACAAGCTTCAATTAAGACAATTTACCTTTGTTAATTAATATAACGTGTTTGTAAAAATGGATGATAGCGACGACAGCAGGATGTCATAACCGTGTCATATAAGGCATTCATGTCATGAAGAAGTTTTTAGTTTTTCTGCTTTCATGCTTTTCAATATCCTCAGTAAATGCAGAAGACTTACAAAATACCGTTAAAAACGCTTTAGCTAATCATCCTGAAGTTAATGCCGCAATAAATAGCCGTTATTCTTCAGAGCAAGAACTGCGGGCCGCTCAAGGTGGCTATTTACCCTCACTCAATTTAAACGCAGAAGCCGGGCGAAAAAATGTTGATGATGCTACCACCCGTGCGGCAGGACGTAATAACGGTCTGACCCAGTCACCTAACGAAGCGACGTTGAGCCTTGAGCAAAATGTGTTTAATGGCTTTGCCACCTCCAGCGAAGTTGCACGGCAAAAAGCGACCGTTGACTCGCGCGCCTGGAGCGTGATGAACACCAGCGAAAGCACCGCTTATGCGGTCATTCAGGCCTATTTCGACGTGCTACAACGCGAAGAGTTTGTTCGCCTTGCTGAGGACGATCTGGCGAACCACGAACGCATTTACGACCAGATAAAACTGCTTACCGATCAGGGTGTTGGGCGCTCCGGGGACTTTATGCAAGCCGAAGCGCGTCTGGCGCAGGCGCGTAATAATTTGCTGACCGAACAGACGAATCTCGAAGACGCGAAAACCACTTTTGTCAGCGTGACAGGCATGGATCCGCAAGGTTTAAGCCTGCCCGAGAGTATTGACTCTCAGTTACCCACCTCGCTGGAAGACGCCAAAAGTCGGATGGAAAAAAACAGCCCATTACTGAAATCCGCCAATGCGGATATCGAAGCCGCGCATCAGCAGTATGAGGCTTCGAAATCTACCTTCTATCCGCGCGTGGACGTTGAGCTTTCCCGCGGGATTAGTAATAACACCGACACCACCCGCGCCCATACTGAAGAGTGGGAAGCGATGGTAAAACTGCATTACAACCTGTACCAGGGCGGCAGCGACAAAGCCAATATGAACTCCCGCGCGTATCTGCATAAACAGGCGCAGGACGTACGCAATAACACGCTACGCCAGCTGAATCAGGAGCTGAGCCTGGCCTGGACGGCGTTACAAAACGCACGCGCTCAGCTTCCTTCAGCGGAAGAATATGCCGACCGTAGCGTCAAAGTGCGCACCGCTTATCAGGATCAATTCAGTCTTGGCGAACGTACGCTGCTGGATTTGCTCGACAGTGAAAATGAAGTTTTTTCTTCTAAACGTCGCCTTGTTGAACTGCGTTATCTGGCGATGACCAGCGGCTACCGTATTAGCGAACGCACGGGTGAATTAATGAATATTCTAAAAATCACACCGCCGCCATCAGAACAACCGGTGGATTCACAAGAAGAAAATAGCTTACCGGATCTGCATTAATAATTATTAATCCAAAATAAATCTCTGACCTGCACGCTGATAATTAGCTTGCTATTATTTCAACGTGCACGGTCAGTAATGGTTGCGAAAATGAGTGCACAAGCTGAATTATTAAATGAAGTATCCGGGAATTATGCCTGCCCTAATTCTCAACATCACGATCCCCGCAGTTATAATGACGATCCGCTATTAGATAGCTTACTCATTCTGTGTGCGTTACACGGTAAACCGGCGAGTCGTTCAACATTAAGCAGTGGGCTGCCATTAGAAAACGATCGGCTCACGCTGAATATATTTCCACGCGCGGCGGCAAGGGCCGGTTTAAAGGCGCGGGTTGTCACGCGCGCACTCGATAAAATTCCGGTCATGTCTCTGCCTGCGGTCCTGTTACTGCGTTCTGGCGGAACCGGAGTATTACTGGCATGGAACGATGACGGCAGCGCCCGGTTTATGCCCAGCGAAAGCGAAGGTGGGGAAATTCGGATCGACAGCGTCACGCTTGAGCAGAATTATGCCGGGAAGGTCATTTTCGCCCACCCCCGTCACGAATTCGATTTGCAGGCGGAAGCTTTTCTGCCACGTACCAAATCCTGGTTTAAAGACACGCTGAAGCTGTCACGTTTCCTGTATATGGATGCGGTGCTGGCTAGCCTGCTGATCAACCTGATTGCGCTCGGCACACCGCTCTTCACCATGAACGTCTATGACCGGGTTGTGCCTAACCAGGCAACGGTCACGCTGTGGGTGTTGGCAGTCGGTATCTGCCTGGCTTTTGTTTTTGATCTGATATTGAAAATGCTGCGCGGTATCTGCCTTGATATTGCGGGGAAAAAAAGCGATCTCATCATCTCTTCAACGCTGTTTGAGCGCATTATCGGCATGGAGATGAAAGAACGTCCGGCGCGAGTGGGCAGCTTTGCGCAGAATATTCACGAGTTTCAGTCACTGCGCGATTTCCTCTCATCACTTACGCTGACGACGATTATCGATCTGCCCTTCACCCTGCTGCTGCTGATCGTCATCGGGATTATTGGCGGTGCGCTGGCCTGGATCCCGATCCTGACGCTGCCGATTGCTTTGTTGTGCAGTTGGGCGTTACAAAAACCGGTCAACGCGGCAGTCACTAAAACCATGAGTCTCGCCAGCGAACGCCAGGCATTGCTGATTGAAACCCTGAGCAGTCTGGATGCCATCAAAGTGAATAATGCCCAGAGCGAGCGCCAGTATCAGTGGGAACAAACGCTGGGCAGCCTGAGTCGCCTGGAGTTACGGGTGAAAACGTTGTCCAGCCTGGCGAGCAACCTGACCGGCTGGTTCCAGCAAATCTCCGGGGTGGTGATGATTATCGTCGGGGTGTACATGATTATCGGCGGCAAACTGAGTATGGGGGGACTTATCGCCTGCTACATGCTCAACGGCCGGGCATTAATGCCGCTGGGTCAGTTAACCGGCCTTATCGCCCGCTATCAACAGGCGAAGCTCACCATCAAAAATACCGAGAAAATGATGTCGCTGGCGCAGGAGCGTCGCGCGGATGAAAATCCGCTCAAACGTGAGCAGCTACAGGGCAGCATAGAATTTCGCGATGTCGATTTCAGCTACCCGGAACAACAGAACTTGTCGCTGCAAAAAATTAATCTGACCATTCAGCCTGGGGAACGAATCGGCATCATCGGACGCAGTGGTTCCGGTAAAAGTTCGCTCAGCAAACTGCTGGTCAATCTGTACCAACCCAGCGCCGGTAATATTCTGATCGACGGTATCGATTCTCGTCAGTTGGATGTGAACGATCTGCGCCACAGCATCGGCTACGTGCCGCAGGATATCCAGTTGTTCAATGGCACGCTACGCGACAATTTGCTGTGCGGGGCGCGTTATATCGATGACGAAACCATGCTGCGGGCAGCAGAACTGGCGGGCGTCAACGATTTTGCGCGCTTGCATCCTGACGGCTATAACCTGCAGGTTGGCGAGCGCGGCTCCCGACTTTCCGGCGGACAGCGGCAGGCGGTAGCACTTGCACGCGCGCTTTTGCTGGATCCGCCTCTTCTGTTACTGGATGAACCCACCAGCTCGATGGACAACACCAGCGAGGAGAAGATCAAACACGCGTTGGTCCCCTGCATCGCGGGCAAAACGTTATTACTGGTTACGCACCGCGCTTCCATGCTGTCGCTGGTTGACCGCCTGATTATTGTCGATAAAGGACGCATCATCGCGGATGGCCCGAAAGCGGTGGTGATGGATGCGTTGAAAAAGGGGCAAATTAATGCATCTCGCTGATTTCCTGGCTCGTGCCCGCCGTGCTATGCAGCACTACTTTCATGGCCGTGATGAAAATCAAACTGACAGTATCAATGAAGTCAGCCAGGCCATTATTGATGACTCCCCGAGAGTGATTCGACTGACGCTGTGGACGATCCTCGCGCTGGTGGTGTTGTCTTTCGTGTGGGCTGGCTTTGCGAAAATCGATGAAGTCACCCGCGGGGAAGGTAAAGCGATCCCTTCATCCAAACTGCAAAAAATCCAGAACCTGGAAGGTGGGATCGTCACCGAGCTGTATGTTCATGAAGGGCAAATCGTTAACGCCGGAACACCATTACTGCACCTGGATGACACGCGCTTTGCCTCTAACGTCGGCGAAACAGAAGCGGATAAACTCGGCTTGCGTGCAAAGGTTGAACGTCTGACGGCGGAGGTTGAAAACCAGGACTTTGTTATTTCGCCAGAGATTGCCAGCAAAGCGCCGGATGTCGCACGGGGAGAAACCGAACTGTACAACAGCCGCCGGGAGCAGTTTCATAACGAAATATCCGGGCTGGAAGAACAACTGGTGCAGAAAAAACAGGAGCTGCGCGATTTTGAATCTAAGCAAGATCAGTTCAAGCACAGCCTTGGGCTAATACGCCAGGAAATCAAAATGTCCGAGCCGCTGCTCGCCTCGGGCGCCATTTCAAAAGTTGAACTACTGCGTCTGCGTCGTACCGAAGTGGAAACAGCCGGGCAGCTCAATTCTATTAGCCTGTCGCTGCCCAAGGCCGCATCAGAAATTAACGAAATTGAGAATAAAATCGGTGAAAGCCGTGGCCGTTTCCAGAGCGATGCGCTGGCGCAACTCAACGAGGCGCGCACGAACCTGAGCAAGGCACAGGCCAGCGTTAAAGCGCTGGAAGACCGGGTGAACCGGACGATGGTCACCTCACCGGTGAGGGGTATCGTTCAGCAGGTGATGGTGAATACTATCGGCGGCGTCATACAGCCTGGCAGCGATCTGGTAGAAATCGTTCCGCTGGATGACAAGCTGTTAATCGAAGCCAAAATACAGCCGCGCGATATTGCCTTTCTTCATCCGGGCCAGCACGCGATGGTGAAATTTACGGCCTACGATTACACCATCTATGGCGGTCTGCAAGGCGAAGTGGTGCAGATAAGTCCGGACACCGTCACCGATAAACAGGGGCGAAGCTTTTATATTGTTCGCCTGCAAACGGACAAAAACTACCTGGGAACGAAAGAACATCCGATGCTGGTAATCCCCGGCATGGTAGCGAGCGTCGATATTCTCACTGGCAAGAAAACGATTCTCAGCTATCTGTTAAAACCGATTATTCGCGCTCGCGCGGAGGCACTCAGAGAACGTTAATCGCCTGCGCTCCCTTTCATCATGTCAGGGAGCGCATAAATTTATAACGGAGTACAGAAGGAAAGTTTTCCCCGGTTTAATGTGATTTTCCCGTCATTAACCAGTTCCTGTAAAACCTTGTGGATGGCGCTGCGGGAGATATGATTACGGGTCAAAATAAAGGTATATACGGACGTTTTCTCACGCACCTCAGGTTCCATCGACCAAATATATTTTACGTGTTCAATAATCTGCTCACGAATGGTGCGATGGGACTGCAACGCTTCACGCTGAAAATAGCGTTGCAGGTGATGCGTTAAGATATCAAACGCCTGCTTCCATAAGTTTTTAGCGGTAAACATATGATCTGCATTCTGCACGCTCATCGCCCACATTTCGCAATCGGTATCGCAACGTAAATAGTGCCCGGCAACTTCAGTACGCATTTGCGGCAAACCGAGTATGGCCGGAGCAGAAATACTCACGGTGACTAAGTCATTTTCCACACGATAAACAGAGACGGTCCCTTTCTCCAGAAACAAGATATTTCCATCAACCTTCAGATCAATACGCTGGCGTTTTTTGCGTAACGACAGCCAGGCATTCTCTGACTTCTTCATTTCATCACCCACAAGTACTACAGCATTTTCAATTTCTTTCTGGAACATGGGACTCTCTACCGCAAATTATGGCTTTATCAAAATTCACTTAACATCAAAATAAATGTCAGCCTTCAAGCAGGCTGACATTTATCCTTTCTCTACATCTACCACCGGCATTCCCTGGTGCCGTGACGCGTTCAGACACATGATGTTTTCGCGTGGTGGCGTCAGGCAGTATATTGCGCTGTCCATAAAGAATTAATGGCAATCATCTTTGCGGTCACTCTTTCATCTTTCTCTTCTTTGCAGCATAGCCAAAAAGACACAACCAATTGATTTATATTCACTTTATTTTAATTAAAAAGTTATCATTGTTAGTATATTATGATACTAATTTGAAACACTTCGCGATCTTCGTTGTAGGATCGGGTCCATGCTGGTAGCTATTATGGGCTAAGTGGTATCATGACTTACCAACCGCCTGGCGCACCATTAAGAGTAGAGACACTATGTCTGAGACTGGCAATGTCAGTTATCTGATTGAAAATAGAATCATATTTACGCCAGACACACAATCTCTGGCGCGAGTAGCTCAACCCAATCAGCAGATAAAACTCAAACACTCAGCCTCATTATGTCTTTTATTACTTATTCAGCATCGCGGTCAGGTGGTTTCACAAAATGAACTACTGGAGTTCGGCTGGGGTAAAAATCATCGTCAGGTTAGTTTCAATGCCTTTTATCAAAGCATTCTCTCCCTACGTAAAAGTTTGCAGCAGCTGGATCTGGAACAACCACTGATCACAACAATCCCTCGTAAGGGGCTGATTATTCAGGAGTCGTTTGACATTCAGGCGATTGAGACGCCAGAGAGTATCTCTTCTTCAGGTGAAGAGTCCGTAGCCCCGGATACCGTTACAGAGGAACTGCTGCCTGGGACACCGCGTCAATCTTTGTTCACCACCGCAGAAATAATCATGGCGACGCTGACGCTTATAATTTGCGCGCTGATATTATACCCATGGCAGGCCAGCGATGATTATTTTTCCGACTATATCAAGGACAGCAAAACGCCAACTGACTGTCAGTATTATTTCAATAACGATGCCAGTAATTTCTCCCGGCATACGGCGTTTGTCGACAAAAATCCAGAGCTGTGTCAGAGCAATAAATTCATCTATATTACGACCTACCCTGAGTCAAAGAAATTGTCAGTGCTTTTATGTCGCTCACCGATGAAAACCAGGCAAGAAAACGCCTGTCAGTCGGTTTATTACCCCCGGTATGATAGCTAATGAATTTATATCCGCGAACATCCCGCATCCAGACAGGTGTTATCCTGCTGATCTGTTTTGCTGCGCTCATGGTTACTGCCGTCTATCGGTTCAATAAAAACACAGGTGAACTTCATAATCTGACCTGTCGTTCAGCCATCGAAATAGTACGTAATACAAGCTCATTTCGTGGGATTATTGATATTAAAATCGGCGGGAGTAAAGGCATTGTGAATGTTGATGGCATCATCAAAGATGCCAGAAATAATGAGCAAACCGTGCAACGCATGGTCCTGTTTACACAATCCAGCTACGGCTCAAGTCCGGTCTGGATTTCACAGAAAATACAAATATCCAATCGCGAAACAGCCCCCGCCAGCCTTATTCAGGAACTGCTCCCCGACTTTTTCCTGACCAATACCAGCGTATCCAACGTCGATTATTTTGCGCTAAATAGCAAGACGTATCTGATTACCAAAGAGGGGATCCCTTACCTGTACTGCCAGAATTATGCGTTGCCGCAAAATGAATAATAAGTAAGCGTTCTGGCGGCCAAACCTACGGGGGAATGTCCGTGGATGAATTTATCGCTCCCCCCTCCCCAGAATACATTGTCATCGTCTGATTTGCCCCGGAGCGGAACCTGGATCGAGAAGTCATCCTTCCCCGCTTTCCCTGAAAAGCATATCTCCGTTATCATGTGTCTCTTATGTGATAACAACGAAAACAAGAATATCGCAACCCATTGAAAATCAGGGAACTGGACACAACTCCATGAGTACAATCGATAATCTCGACGCCCACACCCCCATGATGCAGCAGTATCTCAAGCTGAAGGCTCAGCACCCGGAAATACTGCTGTTTTACCGCATGGGCGACTTTTACGAACTGTTTTATGACGATGCGAAACGCGCGTCTCAGCTGCTTGATATCTCCCTGACTAAGCGCGGCGCATCCGCAGGCGAGCCCATCCCAATGGCGGGTATTCCCCACCATGCGGTAGAAAACTACCTCGCCAAGCTGGTCAATCAGGGGGAATCCGTCGCTATTTGCGAACAGATTGGCGATCCAGCCACCAGCAAAGGTCCAGTTGAGCGTAAAGTGGTACGTATTGTCACGCCTGGCACCATCAGTGATGAGGCGCTGTTACAGGAGCGCCAGGACAACCTGCTGGCTGCCGTCTGGCAAGACAGTAAAGGCTACGGTTATGCCACGCTGGACATCAGCTCCGGGCGTTTTCGCGTTAGCGAGCCTGCCGACCGCGAGACCATGGCCGCCGAACTGCAGCGTACTAACCCGGCTGAACTGCTGTATGCCGAAGATTTCGCAGAAACCTCACTGATTGAAGGACGTCGCGGCCTGCGCCGTCGTCCGCTGTGGGAATTTGAAATTGATACTGCCCGTCAGCAATTAAACCTGCAGTTTGGCACACGAGACCTGATTGGCTTTGGTGTTGAGAACGCCCCACGCGGGTTATGCGCTGCCGGCTGTCTGCTGCAATATGTAAAAGATACCCAGCGCACCTCGTTGCCGCATATTCGCTCCATCACTATGGAGCGTCAACAGGACAGCATCATTATGGATGCCGCCACGCGCCGCAATCTGGAGATCACCCAGAACCTGGCGGGCGGCGTTGAAAACACATTAGCTTCGGTACTTGACTGCACCGTAACACCTATGGGCAGCCGTATGCTCAAGCGCTGGCTGCATATGCCGGTCCGCGACACCAAAATCCTCACCGAGCGCCAACAGACCATCGGCGCGCTACAGGACACCACCAGCGAATTGCAACCCGTGCTGCGTCAGGTGGGCGATCTGGAACGCATTCTGGCGCGTCTCGCTCTGCGTACCGCGCGCCCGCGCGATCTGGCCCGCATGCGCCACGCTTTCCAGCAACTCCCAGAACTACGCGCGCAACTGGAAAACGTAGACAGCGCCCCGGTGCAGATGCTGCGTGAGAAAATGGGGGAGTTTGCGGAGCTGCGTGAACTGCTGGAACGCGCCGTCGTGGAAGCTCCACCGGTGCTGGTACGCGACGGCGGCGTCATCGCGTCTGGCTATAACGAAGAGCTGGACGAGTGGCGAGCGCTGGCCGATGGCGCAACCGACTACCTCGACAGACTGGAGATCCGCGAGCGCGAACGCACGGGGCTCGATACGCTGAAAGTCGGATTCAACGCCGTTCACGGATACTACATTCAGATCAGTCGTGGACAGAGCCATCTGGCGCCAATTAATTACGTGCGTCGCCAGACGTTGAAAAACGCAGAACGCTACATTATTCCAGAGCTGAAAGAGTATGAAGATAAAGTTCTGACTTCCAAAGGTAAGGCGCTGGCACTGGAAAAACAGCTATACGACGAGCTGTTCGATATGCTGCTGCCGCATCTGGCTGATTTACAACAGAGCGCCAGCGCACTGGCGGAGCTGGACGTCCTGGTCAACCTGGCAGAACGTGCTTATACGTTGAATTACACCTGTCCGACCTTTACCGATAAACCTGGTATTCGTATTACCGAGGGGCGTCATCCGGTGGTGGAGCAGGTACTGACAGAGCCGTTTATCGCCAACCCGCTCAACCTATCCCCACAGCGCCGGATGCTGATCATTACCGGACCGAACATGGGGGGTAAAAGTACCTATATGCGCCAGACCGCGTTGATTGCGCTACTGGCTTATATCGGCAGCTATGTTCCGGCACAAAAAGTCGAGATAGGGCCTATCGACCGTATCTTTACTCGCGTAGGTGCGGCGGATGATCTGGCATCCGGTCGTTCCACCTTCATGGTTGAGATGACCGAAACCGCCAATATTCTGCATAATGCTACCGAGAACAGCCTGGTGCTGATGGATGAGATTGGACGCGGCACTTCAACCTACGACGGCCTGTCGCTGGCATGGGCGTGTGCAGAAAACCTGGCTAATAAAATCAAAGCATTAACATTGTTCGCGACCCACTACTTCGAACTGACTCAGTTACCGGAGAAGATGGAAGGCGTCGCGAATGTACATCTGGACGCGTTAGAGCATGGCGATACCATCGCCTTTATGCACAGCGTACAGGATGGTGCGGCGAGCAAAAGCTATGGCCTGGCGGTAGCAGCCCTGGCTGGTGTGCCGAAAGAGGTGATCAAACGCGCGCGGCAAAAACTGCGTGAACTTGAAAGCATCGCGCCGAATGTGGCCGCAACCCAGGTCGATGGAACGCAGATGTCGCTGCTGTCGGTTGCGGAAGAAACGTCACCCGCCGTTGAAGCGCTGGAAAACCTCGATCCGGATTCACTCACGCCTCGCCAGGCGCTGGAGTGGATCTATCGGTTGAAGAGTCTGGTGTAAAAATTATATCCCAGTAGGCAATTTTTGCCTGCTGGGATATCGCATTCTATTTTTTATTTAATACAGGAGAGTATAATAAATTCAGTCCACCACCGTAATTATTCAAGGAATTTATGAAAAGGATATTTTTATTTATAACATTAATTTTTCAACTTTCAATTACCTGCTATGCAAAATCGTCTCCTTCGCTTGATGATCTTATTCAAGCGGAAGAGCGCTATTCCCAAACCAAACAGGAAAACCTAAAAAATATTATCGAAAAAGCACAAAGTGGTGATACCAAATCGCAGCTTATGCTAGGTATTGCATACAAAGAGGGTATCAACGGAATTATTAATCGCGACAAAGCATTTTATTGGTTTAATCTGGCCGCCGAACAGAACAACAGTGATGCACAATTTTATTTGGGCACGTTATACCATAATGGCGACAATGAAACACCACCGGATTATGGCAAAGCCATAAGTTGGTATGAAAAGGCCGCAAATCAAGGCCAACTTCAGGCTCAGGTTAACTGCGCTAACATCTATCAGTTTGGCCCCGAAGCGTTTCGCAATATTGATAAAGCAACGTTCTGGCTAACAAAAGCAGCAGAACAAAACGATCCCATCGCCCATGCTAACCTGGGAATTATTGCTGCCGATAATAAGAATTTTAAACTGGCGGCATATCATCTTAAGTTTGCCGCTGAGAAAGGTTACCGTATAGGTCAATATAATTATGGTACGCTTTTCTTATCAGATGATCGCTTCAAAAAAGATCTCCCTCAGGCAAAAATTTGGCTTGAAAAAGCAGCTCAGCAAAATCTTCCGGAAGCCCAGATTTCATTAGGTAGGTTCTATGCCTGGGGATTCGATGAAAAGGGTATTGATAAAGAAAAAGCGATGTTCTGGTTAAATAAAGCAAAAGATGCAAATGCCATAACTGAAAAGGAAATCGACGATATTCTTGCTAAAAAAAACAATTGATATCCCCCTGATAGCATGATGCTATTGGGGAAACATATACTATTTCGTCAGTAAGTAATAATTCTGAACAATCTCACCGGAAACTTCCGCTGGGAAAGATATCTGAATACTGTCAGGTTCACCTCCTCAGCGTTGCGCCATCGGCGTACAACTCTGGAGAATGACGCCAGAAATAGAATCTTTGCTATATTGCCTTACCGCATAGCTTGGCGGTTCATTGACGGTAATATCTGTATAATCAGCGTACGTAACGCGTTGTTCCCGGAAAAGTTCACGCACAGTATTTGCCATTTCAGGATTTCCAGGAAAATCGACCCGCAGGGTTGAAAGATCGAGCTCAGTACGTATTTTTCGCTGCTCTTCTTGAATGTTTCCTTCTACCGAAACAGACACATACATATAGGGTTTTGCTGCATTAACGAGTAAATAGGTTATCTCGCTATTATAATAGAGATGATTAAATTTCCGACCAGTTACCGTCATTACAGACATAATCTGGATCGGAATTGTGCCATCGCCACTCTTAACGTCCATGTGGGCCTGACATTTAATAACGGAGCCGACGGACTCGCTATTATAGATTTGCATAATTTGTTCATGTGATGCGCTTTGCGCGCCAGAACTTATTCCCAGCAAAAATAATAAAACGACCCGCCGGTAGAATGACATATTTTTGATGATGTCCTTGCTGTCATGTTGCAAAAAAGAATTTAAGCAATTATAGGCCGGGTAAGGCGAAGCCGTACCCGGCATTTTTGATTAGCGCTTATCTTCCGCCAGCAGCGGCGGGATACTCGGCACCATTGGCGCGTCGTCGATATCTTTCTGCGTCATGCGAAACGCTTGCGGGTAATGCTCGCGGCTGGTACGGCGCAACGGCTCGGTATTGCGCCAGGTGTACAGACAGTGCTGACACTGATATACGGTCCAGACACCTTTGACCGGCGAGTTCGCCATCACTTCAATATGTTCATCGGCACAACGTGGACAAATCATCTGCTACTCCTTATTTACGGTTGGCCAGCATGGCAGTCAGCTTTTCAGCCCAGGCTTTTGTTTCCGGTAAATCGCATACCGGTTGGCTGTAATGACCTCGATTATCCGGTGCAACCGGTGTCGTGGCATCGATGATGAGCTTGTCAGTAATCCCCGCCGGACTGGAACCCGGATCAAGTTCCAGCACCGACATATTCGGCAGTTGCACCAGATCGCCCGCCGGATTGACCTTCGAAGAGAGCGCCCACATCACCTGCGGCAGGTTGAACGGGTCAACGTCTTCATCAACCATAATCACCATCTTCACGTAACCCAGGCCGTGCGGCGTGGTCATAGCACGCAGCCCCACCGCGCGGGCAAAGCCGCCGTAGCGTTTTTTGGTGGAAATAATCGCCAGCAGTCCGTGGGTGTACATGGCGTTCACCGCCTGCACTTCCGGGAATTCGGCTTTCAATTGTTGATAAAGCGGTACGCAGGTCGCCGGGCCCATCAGGTAGTCGATTTCGGTCCACGGCATACCGAGATAGAGTGATTCAAAAATCGGTTTGCTGCGATAAGAGACTTTATCGATACGCACCACGGTCATATTGCGTCCACCGGAATAGTGGCCGGTGAACTCGCCGAACGGACCTTCGATTTCGCGTTTACGGCTTTCAATGACCCCTTCGAGGATCACTTCAGATCCCCACGGCACGTCAAAACCGGTCAGCGGCGCGGTAGCGATCGGATACGGACTTTCACGCAGCGCCCCCGCCATCTCGTATTCAGACTGATCGTATTTCAGCGGCGTGGCCCCCATCAAAGTGATGATGGGATCATTACCCAACGTGATGGCAATCGACAGATCTTCACCGCGCTCTTCCGCTTTATGCAGGTGCAACGCGATATCATGCATCGGCACCGGTTGCAGGCCAAGCTTGCGTTTGCCCTTCACTTCCATACGGTAGATGCCGACGTTCTGCTTGCCGAAGTTGTCCCGATCCAGCGGATCGCGCGACACCACGCAGGCTTTATCCAGGTAGAAACCGCCGTCGCCATCGTTCAGGCGAAACAGCGGCAGAATGTCGAAAAGATTAATGTCTTCGCCGTCGACGGTATTTTCAGCCCATGCCGGGTTCGCACGGCGTTCCGGGGCAACCGGAAATTTATCCCAGCGACGGATAAACTCATCAATCTGTTTTTTCACCGGGGTATTTGGCGGCAGTCCCAAAGAGATGGCGTGATTCTGCCATGAACCGATGGTGTTCATCGCCACGCGGGCATCGGTAAAACCGCGAATATTGTCAAACCACAGCGCAGGCGCGCCATCACCAATACGTCCGGTCGCGTTGGCCGCCGCCGCCAGATCCGGCTCGGCGTTAACTTCCTCACTGATTTTCAGCAATTGTCCCTGGTCGTCCAGCGCCTGCAAAAAGCTGCGCAAATCATCAAATGCCATCATTCGTTCTCCTGTGCAAAATTCTGCGCCTGTCGTAATCCCTGCCAACGACGGGCGTTAGGATGTTCAAGCCCAAACTGATCGAGCACGCGCGCGACAATGTGCTGCGTGATGTCATCAACGGTTTGCGGATGGTTGTAAAACGCGGGCATTGGCGGGACCATCGTCACGCCCATGCGAGAAAGCGCGAGCATGTTTTCCAGATGAATAGTGCTGAGCGGCATTTCACGCGGAACCAGCACCAGTTTGCGCCCTTCTTTCAGCACTACATCAGCGGCGCGCCCCACCAGCCCTTCCGCGTAACCTGCGCGAATACCGGCCAGCGTTTTCATGCTGCAGGGGATAATGATCATGCCGTCAGTACGAAACGATCCGGAGGAGATGGTCGCGGCCTGGTCCGCGGGGTTGTGGCAATAGTCTGCCAGTGCGGATACATCGCGGACGCTGTACGGCGTTTCCAGCTCAATGGTCGTTTTGGCCCATTTCGACAACACCAGATGGGTTTCCACTTCCGACATTTCCCGCAGCGCCTGCAGTAGCGACACACCGAGCGGCGCGCCGGTAGCCCCCGTCATTCCTACGATCAGTCTCATTCAACCCCTCAATTTGTTCGTGTACGAACATTTTGATTAAAATACTCCCACAATTCATTGTGGGCAAGGCCACCGCGCACGGATCGCTAAAACAGCAATGATTAAAAAAGGAGGGGTAACCCGTTATGATAGAGACTGACAGCAATCCCGGAGCTCTCATGCCGTTACGAAATAAAGCATTTCATCTTTTACGTCAGCTTTTTCAGCAGCATACGGCTCGCTGGCAACATGAGTTACCAGAGCTAACCAAACCGCAGTACGCGGTGATGCGCGCCATTGCCGAACAGCCCGGCATTGAACAGGTCGCCCTGATGGAGGCAGCGGTCTGCACCAAAGCCACACTTGCGGAAATGCTGAGCCGGATGGAAAAGCGTGGGCTGGTCAGGCGGGATCACGACCCGGCGGATAAGCGTCGACGGTTTGTTTATTTGACTGCGCAAGGAGAAGCATTATTGGTTAGCGCAACCCCGCTGGGAGATCGCGTGGATGATGAGTTTCTGGGCAGACTTAGCGAGGAAGAACGCGAACAGTTCACTCGTCTGGTGCGCAAAATGATGGAATGACCCGCCTGGCAATATTCTACACAAAGAAAAAGGCCAGTCTCGATGAGACCGGCCTTTCTTGATGGAACTTGTGCTTACTCGCGGAATAACGCTTCGATATTCAGCCCCTGAGTCTGCAGAATTTCACGCAGACGACGCAGACCTTCAACCTGAATCTGACGAACACGTTCACGTGTGAGACCAATTTCGCGACCCACATCTTCCAGTGTTGCAGCTTCATACCCCAGCAGACCGAAACGACGTGCCAGCACTTCACGCTGTTTGGCGTTCAGTTCGAACAACCATTTGACGATACTCTGTTTCATATCATCGTCTTGCGTGGTGTCTTCCGGACCGTTTTCTTTTTCATCGGCCAGGATGTCCAGCAACGCTTTTTCGGAATCGCCACCCAGCGGGGTGTCTACCGAGGTAATGCGCTCGTTGAGTCGGAGCATACGGCTGACGTCATCAACCGGTTTCAGTTGTTCAGCAATCTCTTCTGCGCTCGGTTCGTGGTCCAGTTTATGCGACAACTCACGCGCGGTACGCAGATAGACGTTCAGCTCTTTTACAATGTGAATCGGCAGTCGGATCGTACGGGTTTGGTTCATAATCGCCCGTTCGATCGTCTGACGTATCCACCACGTTGCGTATGTTGAAAAGCGGAACCCGCGTTCCGGGTCAAACTTCTCGACTGCACGGATAAGTCCCAGATTGCCCTCTTCAATCAGATCCAGCAATGCCAGACCACGATTGCCATAACGGCGGGCAATTTTCACCACCAGACGCAGGTTACTTTCAATCATGCGGCGGCGAGAGGCGACATCTCCACGCAGTGCGCGACGCGCAAAATAAACTTCTTCTTCGGCTGTTAACAGTGGTGAATAACCAATCTCACCAAGGTAAAGCTGAGTCGCGTCCAACACACGCTGTGTGGCCCCCTGCGATAACAGCTCTTCTTCAGCCAGGTCGTTATCACTGGGTTCCTCTTCACTCAAGGCTTTCTCATCAAAAGCCTCTACTCCGTTCTCATCAAATTCCGCATCTTCATTTAAATCATGAACTTTCAGCGTATTCTGACTCATAAAGGTGGCTCCTACCCGTGATCCCTAACGGAACTAGCAAGTGAAAGCCTGGTTCCGCCGAATTATCGCTGCGGCAAGTAACGCAGCGGGTTTACGGATTTCCCCTTGTAACGAATTTCAAAATGCAAGCGTGTTGAACTGGTTCCGGTACTACCCATGGTAGCTATTTTCTGCCCCGCCTTGATTTCTTGTTGTTCCCGGACCAGCATTGTATCGTTATGGGCGTAGGCGCTCAGGTAATCATCGTTATGTTTGATGATAATAAGGTTACCGTAACCACGCAGCGCGTTACCGGCATAGACGACGCGTCCATCTGCGGTCGCGACAATAGCCTGTCCTTTGCTGCCTGCAATGTCGATCCCTTTATTGCCACCTTCGGTAGCCGCAAAGTTTTCGATCACTTTGCCGTCAGTTGGCCAGCGCCAGGTAGAGATTGGCGCGCTGGTCGACGTTGAGCTTGCAGTTGTTTCGGTTGTGCTAACTGCTGGAGCCGTTACTGGCGCTGTGACAACTGTCCCAGCAGGCTTGTTGTTCGGCAACATTTTGTTAGCACTTTGTTCACCTGAATCCTCAGAATACGTAATTGTTGGTTTCGAAGCAACAGCAACGGTGGAATTTTGTGCAGGGTTGGTCACAACTCCTTGCTGTGCTGCATCCGCCTGGGTGATGGCATTCCCACCGGTAATCGGTGTACCCGAGGCGTTGCCCACTTGCAGAGTTTGGCCGACATTCAGGCTATACGGGGCCGGAACGTTATTGCGCTGTGCGAGGTCACGGAAATCGTTCCCGGTAATCCAGGCGATATAGAAAAGCGTGTCGCCTTTCTTGACAGTATAGGTGCTGCCGCCCGTGTAGCTACCTTTCGGAATATTCCCATACTTACGGTTGTACACGATACGACCGTTTTCCATCTGTACAGGCTGTTCTGCAACAGGTTGAATTTGCGTTGGTTGCGTAGTCGGACTCTGCACCGGTTGGATCTGTGGCGTCTGTTGTACTGTCGACGTCGAGCCCATTTTTGGCGGAGGCGTAATCAGCATGCCGGAACTGGTGTTCGTGGATGCACCGCCGTCAACCGAGCTGACCGGCGCTGGTGGATTCGAGGTGTTTGAACAACCTGCCAGCCATAATGAAACCAGTGACAATGCCGCAATACGGCGAATGGTAAATTTGTGGCTTCCCGCGCTCATTTATCCCCCAGGAAAATTTGGTTAAAACCCGTAACGTAATCACCGTGTAAAAGCATCGACACGATACGCTGACTAATTCCAGAATATCCAGGAAAACTCCAGGTATTCAGAGCCAGTGTCTACGCAAGCTCCCCTTTAACTAAGGGAACAAAACGTACTGCCTCCACGGTATCAATAATAAATTCGCCTCCCCGACGACGCACCCGCTTCAGGAACTGGTGCTCATCGCCCACGGGTAAGACGAGAATGCCGCCTTCATCCAACTGCATCATCAGTGCAGTTGGGATCTCAGGCGGCGCTGCCGTTACAATGATAGCGTCAAACGGTGCCCGCGCTTGCCAGCCCAGCCATCCATCACCGTGACGGGTAGAAACATTGTGTAAATCAAGCTGTTTCAGGCGACGACGCGCCTGCCATTGCAGGCCTTTAATGCGCTCAACGGAGCATACATGATGCACCAGATGCGCCAGAATCGCCGTCTGGTAGCCTGAGCCCGTGCCAATTTCCAGCACCCGCGATTGCGGCGTTAACTCAAGCAGCTCAGTCATACGTGCAACCATATAAGGCTGCGAAATCGTCTGCCCCTGACCAATCGGCAAGGCAATATTGTCCCAGGCCTTATGTTCAAACGCCTCATCAATGAATTTCTCACGCGGCACGGCAGCGAGAGCATCGAGGACTTGCTCATCTCTGATGCCCTGGGCACGTAATTGTTCAAGAAGAGTATGTACGCGTCTGCTTACCATTGCGTGTCGACTCCCACGCTGTCCAACCAACTCGAAACCACCTCATGCGCACCGTAGGCGGTTAAATCGACATGCAGCGGCGTGATGGAAACATAGCCTTCATCGACGGCGGCAAAATCTGTATCTGGCCCGGCGTCGCATTTTTCCCCCGGCGGCCCAATCCAGTACAACGTATTCCCGCGTGGATCCTGCTGTGGGATAACCTGATCCGCCGGATGGCGACTGCCGCAGCGGGTGACGCGAATACCTTTAATCTGATCCAGCGGTATATCCGGAACGTTGATATTCAAAATACGCCCTGTGCGCAGCGGTTCACGACTCAGCGCCCGTAATATACGACAGGTTACTGCCGCGGCAGTATCGTAGTGCTTATGGCCATCAAGCGAGACAGCCAGCGCAGGGAACCCAAGGTGACGACCTTCCATTGCCGCCGCAACGGTACCGGAATAGATGACATCATCCCCGAGATTAGGACCTGCGTTAATACCAGAAACGACAATGTCCGGACGCGGACGCATTAATGCGTTCACGCCCAGATAGACGCAGTCGGTGGGCGTACCCATTTGTACGGCGATATCGCCGTTATCATAGGTAAACGTGCGAAGTGAAGATTCCAGCGTCAGCGAGTTAGACGCGCCACTGCGGTTACGATCCGGGGCAACCACCTGTACGTCAGCAAACTCACGCAGCGCTTTCGCCAGCGTTTGTATACCGGGTGCATGGACCCCATCATCGTTACTCAGCAATATACGCATAATCACCCATTGTGTTAATAAGTTCCCTTACTACACTGGTGGCGAAGCTACCTGCCGGTAGCCAGAAGCGTAACTCAACGGTTACGTCATCCCACCAGTTCCAGCTTAATTGTTGTGGATACAGCAACATAGCGCGTCGCGATGCCTCGACTTTCTCGCGCAATAACAGGGACTGCAGCACGGTTTCATCCGCAACAGCGCCTTCTTCAAACGCCAGCGCGTCGCGCTGAGTTCCCCACTCACCGCTACCCGGTAATGCCGCTGTAATCATCAATTCTTTATCATCGACGCGACGCTGTAATTCAGTCTGTTCTTCCTGCGTGGCGACAAACCAGCTTCCGCGTCCCGATAATTGTAGCGCATCGCCGTCAACAACTTGATTAAAGTCTGTTTTTTTCAAGCGTTCACTGACGATCTGATTAAACAACGCGCTACGGGCCGCCGACAACCAAAAACTGCGTTTATTGCGATCGCGCACCGGCGCATCACTTTGCGCCCAGCGCAGTGCCCCTTGCAGATTGCTGCCGCCGATCCCAAAACGTTGAGCGCCAAAATAGTTCGGTACGCCGCGCTCGCTAATCGCCTGTAAACGCGCTTCTACGTCATTTCGCTCGCTCACTTCACGTAGCACAAGCGTAAATTCGTTGCCTTTCAGCGCCCCTAAACGCAGCTTACGCTTGTGGCGCGCGTACTCCAGCACTTTACAGCCTTCGAGCTCAAATTTGCTTAAATCAGGCATTACATTGCCCGGCACGCGCGCGCATAGCCACTGTTCCGTGACCGCATGCTTATCTTTTTGCCCGGCAAAGCTCACTTCACGGGCATGAATTTTCAGGAACTTCGCCAGCGCGTCAGCGACAAAACGGGTATTACAGCCGTTTTTCAGGATACGCACCAAAATGTGCTCGCCTTCGCCATCCGGTTCGAAACCTAAATCTTCGACGACGACAAAGTCTTCCGGATTCGCTTTCAGGACACCATGGCCCAGTGGTTTACCATGAAGATATGTCAGATTTTCAAACGCAGTCATTTCGTTGCCTTAATGAGTAACGCCACCGCTTCACAGGCAATCCCTTCCCCACGCCCGGTGAAACCGAGTTTTTCCGTGGTGGTCGCTTTCACGTTAACATCATCCATATGGCAGCCGAGATCTTCGGCAATAAATACACGCATTTGCGGAATGTGCGGCAGCATCTTCGGTGCCTGAGCAATAATCGTCACATCCACATTACCAAGCGTATAGCCTTTAGCCTGAATACGCCGCCAGGCTTCACGCAATAATTCGCGGCTATCTGCACCTTTAAAGGACGGGTCGGTATCCGGGAAGAGTTTACCGATGTCACCCAGCGCCGCCGCGCCCAGCAAGGCATCGGTTAGCGCATGTAACGCCACATCACCATCAGAATGCGCCAGCAGTCCTTTTTCATACGGGATGCGCACGCCACCAATGATAATTGGGCCAACGCCGCCAAAAGCGTGTACGTCAAAACCGTGTCCGATTCGCATTATGCATTCTCCTGATGAATTGTTCGGGACAGATAAAATTCCGCCAGCGCCAGGTCTTCCGGGCGGGTGACTTTGATGTTGTCAGCGCGTCCTTCGACCAGTTGCGGATGAAAGCCGCAATATTCCAGCGCCGAGGCTTCGTCCGTAATGGTTGCGCCTTCGTTGAGCGCACGGGTCAGGCAGTCGTGCAACAGTTCGCGAGGGAAAAACTGCGGCGTTAACGCATGCCATAAGTCGGTGCGATCGACCGTATGGGCAATGTCTGTGCGGCCCGGCTCAGCGCGTTTCATCGTATCGCGTACGGGTGCGGCCAGGATCCCGCCAGTGCGGCTGGTTTCACTGATTGCCAGCAAACGCGCTAGATCATCCTGATGCAGACACGGCCGCGCGGCGTCATGCACCAGTACCCAACGGGCATCTCCTGCGGCTTGCAAACCGGCAAGGACAGAATCGGCACGTTCATTGCCGCCATCCACAACGGTAATTTGCGGATGCGCGGCAAGTGGAAGTTGGGCAAAGCGGCTGTCGCCTGGGCTGATAGCGATGACGACTCGTGTCACCCGGGGATGGGCCAGTAGCGCATCAACCGAGTGTTCAAGAATGGTTTTATTGCCAATTGAGAGGTACTGCTTAGGACACTCTGTTTGCATTCGGCGGCCAAATCCGGCAGCCGGCACCACGGCGCAAACGTCCAATAAAGTGGCTGCCATGTTAGATCCCTGGACGGTTTATCGATTATTTTGCCCTGCAGTCTGGGCGCGTTTAGACGCGTCAGGCACCAGACGATAAAAGGTTTCGCCCGGCTTAGTCATGCTGAGTTCGTTGCGCGCGCGCTCCTCAATAGCCTCTTGTCCGCCATTGAGATCGTCAATTTCGGCAAACAGCTGATCGTTACGCGCTTTAAGTTTCGCGTTTGTAGCCTGCTGCGCAGCAACATCATCGTTGACGCGACTATAGTCATGTATGCCGTTCTTACCGAACCACAGCGAATACTGTAGCCAGACTAATAAAGCCAGCAACAGCAGCGTAAGTTTACCCATCCTGCCCCCTGAAAAACGGCATTAACATCCCATAACTTCCGTAGACGACTTTACATCAACGGACGGGAATGCCGCGACAACGCGGGCAAATGTACCACATTTGCCCGTTGTTACGTATACCCCGTGTAAGGAGAACATAATCTCATTGTTGGTTACGGTTTGAATTATGACCAGACAGTGAACGACATCGGCGATCGTTTAAAACGCACTTAGCCTAGCCCAAAAGCCAAAAGAATAGGGCGCTAAACATTCCACCCACCACCAGCAGGGTGCTGGTAATGCTCAGCAGCAGCTTTCCCTTTAATAGCGAGTGCAGGGCAATACCCGCCACAATCGCCACGGGCAGCAACGCGAGGAAGAAAGGCCAGGTATAAAGGAAGAAAAACAGTGTGTTAGGGCCATACATCAGACATGGGAACCCCAGCGCCAGCAGCCACGCTACAAAACCGACCACGGCCCCTGGTAGGGACCAGGTGGTTTCGTCGGCGGCGGCGAAGGTCTCTGACTCTGTGATAGTAATGTTATGGCTGTTACGCATATCTAATCCTGTGACCGTGACTGACCGGGCATGCAAGCTCGGGTGTCTCAGGATCTGATAATATCTTCCTGCCTCAGCAGGTCTAATAATTGGGGAACCAAATTTGTTACCAATTGTTCACCATCAAGATGAATCTCTGGCGATTCAGGCGCTTCGTATACCGAATCAATTCCGGTGAAATTGCGCAACTCCCCCGACCGGGCTTTTTTATACAGCCCTTTTGGATCGCGCGCTTCGCACGTTGCTAATGGCGTATCGACAAAAACCTCAATAAAACGCCCTGCGCCAAGGCGCTCGCGGACCATTTTTCGCTCGGCGCGATGGGGAGAGATAAACGCGGTCAACACCACCAGACCGGCATCCACCATCAGGTTCGCCACTTCGCCAACGCGCCGGATATTCTCCTTACGGTCAGCATCGCTAAACCCCAGATCGCTACACAGGCCGTGACGCACGTTATCGCCATCCAGCAGATAAGTGCTGACGCCCAGCTTGTG
The DNA here is from genome assembly GCF_005281025.1 of Citrobacter sp. wls714. Lineage (NCBI taxonomy): Bacteria > Pseudomonadati > Pseudomonadota > Gammaproteobacteria > Enterobacterales > Enterobacteriaceae > Citrobacter > Citrobacter sp. wls714. The sequence goes on from NZ_SZWZ01000031.1 coordinate 176,691, forward strand.
CAGCGCTTCTTCCAGCGCGCCCGCTACCGTAGATTTACCGGAGCCAGACAGTCCGGTAAACCACAGCACAACACCACGGTGACCGTGGCGTTGCTCCCGCTGTTGCGGTGTAACAGGATGGGCATGCCAGACGACGTTTTCGTCATGCAGCGCCATTATTTGCCTCCCAGCAGATCGCGCGCACCCCAGTGTGGGAAGTGGCGACGCACCAGCGCATTCAGCTCCAGTTCAAACGCGCTGAACTGAGAAGCGGCGGCCTGCTCCTGAATGATAGGCTCGCGCACCAGCCCCGCGCCAACGGTGACGTTAGTCAGGCGGTCAATGATAATTAGCCCACCCGTAACCGGGTTCTGCTGATAGGTATCCAACACCAGCGGTTCATCAAACGTCAGATTAACCAGACCAATGCCGTTCAGCGGTAACGCGTCGACCTCACGCTGGGTCAGGTTATTAATATCGACCTGATACTGCACGGTATCCACGCGTGCACGGGTCTTCTTGCCGGCAACTTTGATGTCGTAGCTCTGCCCCGGCGACAGCGGCTGTTCCGCCATCCACACCACATCAACGGCAGCGCTTTGTACCGCTGGCAACGCTTCACCAGCATCCAGCAGCAGATCGCCCCGGCTGATATCAATCTCATCTTTCAGCACCAGGGTGATCGCTTCACCTGCATGCGCTTGCTGTAAATCACCATCAAAGGTAACGATCCGCGCCACGCTCGACTCAACGCCGGACGGTAACACCTTGACGCGTTGCCCTACCTGCACGCTACCGGAGGCCAACGTTCCGGCATAACCACGAAAATCCAGATTTGGTCGGTTCACATACTGCACCGGGAAACGCATCGGCTGGGTATCGACAATGCGCTGGATCTCAACGGTTTCCAGCACTTCGAGCAGTGTCGGGCCGCTGTACCATGGCATGCTGACGCTTTGCGAAGCCACATTATCGCCTTCCAGCGCAGAGAGCGGCACAAAGCGGATATCCAGGTTGCCCGGCAGTTGTTCAGCAAACGTGAGATAGTCTTCGCGGATGCGGTTAAATATCTCTTCGCTAAAGCTCACCAGATCCATTTTGTTGATGGCTACCACCAGGTGCTTGATCCCAAGCAGCGTGGAGATAAAGCTGTGACGACGGGTCTGATCCAGCACGCCTTTACGCGCATCGATCAACAGGATCGCCAGGTCGCAGGTCGACGCACCGGTCGCCATATTGCGGGTGTACTGTTCGTGACCGGGGGTATCCGCAATAATAAATTTGCGCTTCTCGGTGGAGAAATAACGATAAGCCACGTCGATGGTGATGCCCTGCTCACGCTCGGCCTGCAAGCCGTCAACCAATAGCGCCAGATCGAGTTTTTCGCCCTGGGTGCCGTGGCGTTTACTGTCGTTATGCAGCGATGAGAGCTGATCTTCATAGATCTGCCGGGTATCGTGCAGCAGACGGCCAATCAGGGTACTTTTGCCGTCATCCACGCTACCGCAGGTTAAAAAACGCAGCAGGCTTTTGTGTTGCTGGGCAACCATCCAGGCTTCAACGCCGCCTTCATTAGCAATTTGTTGTGCAAGTGTCGTATTCATGGCGGCTCCTTAGAAATACCCCTGACGTTTCTTCAGCTCCATGGAGCCCGCCTGGTCGCGGTCAATCACGCGGCCCTGACGTTCACTGGTGGTTGAGACCAGCATCTCTTCAATAATTTCCGGCAGCGTCTGCGCGTTAGACTCCACCGCGCCGGTCAGCGGCCAGCAGCCAAGCGTGCGGAAACGCACCATGCGCTTTTTAATCACTTCGCCGGGTTGCAGATCGATTCTGTCGTCATCAATCATCATCAGCATACCATCGCGCTCCAGCACCGGACGCTCAGCCGCCAGGTACAGCGGTACGATGTCGATATTTTCCAACCAGATGTACTGCCAGATATCCTGTTCGGTCCAGTTAGAGAGCGGGAATACGCGAATGCTTTCGCCTTTGTTAATTTGTCCGTTGTAGTTGTGCCACAGTTCCGGACGCTGATTTTTCGGGTCCCAGCGATGGAAGCGATCGCGGAAGGAGTAAATGCGCTCTTTGGCGCGCGATTTCTCCTCATCACGGCGTGCGCCGCCGAACGCGGCGTCAAAACCGTATTTGTTCAGCGCCTGCTTAAGCCCTTCGGTTTTCATAATATCGGTATGCTTGGCACTGCCGTGAACAAACGGGTTTATGCCCATCGCCACCCCTTCCGGGTTTTTATGCACCAGCAGTTCGCAGCCGTAGGCTTTCGCCGTGCGGTCACGAAACTCATACATCTCGCTAAATTTCCAACCGGTATCAACGTGCAGCAAGGGAAACGGCAGCGTACCAGGATAAAACGCTTTGCGCGCCAGATGCAGCATTACGCTGGAGTCTTTGCCGATGGAATACATCATCACCGGATTAGAAAACTCGGCGGCCACCTCACGAATGATATGGATGCTTTCCGCTTCCAGTTGCCGCAAGTGGGTAAGTCGTTTTTGATCCATAACCGTTCCTATGTAATGCCGTTATTTTGCTAGCGATGCTCAGATAACCTGACTATAGGGAGGGCAAGGAGGCGAATGAAATTACGAATTGGAATGAGTAGTTCCTCAAAGGAATAACGATCTGGAAAAGCAAATATCAAAAAGTGCTTAAGCCACCGGATTTCGGGCATTTAGGAGCAAATGAAATTGTTTTACCGCGATCACGGTTTCATACTAGCGGCTAAAAATTTCTGCTTGGTATTTAAGGACTCACTATGTTTTCCGCATTGCGCCACCTGATTACCGCCCTGGCGCTCGGCGCGTGCTTTATCCTTCCCGCACAGGCAACATCTTCGAAGCCCGGAGATATCGCAAATACCCAGGCACGCTACATCGCCACATTCTTCCCAGGCCGGGTGACGGGTTCTCCGGCAGAAATGTTATCTGCTGATTATATACGTCAGCAATTTCAACAGATGGGCTATAGCAGTGATATTCGGACGTTTAACAGTCGCTATATTTATACCGCCAAAGATAATCGTAAAAACTGGCATAACGTAACGGGCAGTACCGTCATTGCAGCCCATGAAGGCAAGGTGCCACAGCAGATTATTATCATGGCGCACCTCGACACCTACGCCGCACAAAGTGACGCCGATTCCGATGCCAATCTGGGTGGATTAACCCTGCAGGGTATCGACGACAACGCCGCAGGGGTGGGCGTGATGCTGGAGCTGGCTGAACGGCTCAAAAATGTGCCGACGCAGTACGGCATTCGCTTTATCGCCACCAGCGGCGAAGAAGAAGGCAAACTGGGCGCAGAGAACATCCTGAAGCGAATGAGCGCCGCCGAGAAGAAAAATACGCTGCTGGTTATCAACCTCGATAACCTGATCGTTGGCGATAAGCTCTATTTCAACAGCGGGAAAAGAACCCCGGAAGCCGTACGAAAACTGACGCGCGACCGGGCGCTGGCCATCGCGCGCAGCCGCGGTATTGTCGCCAGCACCAACCCCGGGCTGAACAAAGACTATCCAAAAGGTACCGGCTGCTGTAACGACGCAGAGGTGTTCGATAACGCGGGAATTGCCGTCCTGTCCGTTGAAGCGACCAACTGGAGCCTGGGCAAGAAAGATGGCTATCAACAACGCGCCAAAAGCCCCTCGTTCCCCGACGGCAACAGTTGGCACGATGTACGGCTGGACAACCAACAGCATATCGATAAAGCGTTACCGGGCCGGATTGAGCACCGCAGCCGCGACGTGGTACGCATTATGCTGCCGCTGGTAAAAGAGCTGGCGAAGGCAGGGTAATCCTGAAGAAAAAGAGCCTCGGTAATGCATAACGCTTACCGAGGCTCATATTACCCTTCGTGCAACCCACACTCACGCTTCAGGCCAAAGAAGCGTGTCTCCTCTTCCGCCATACCGGGTTCCCATTTGCGGGTGGTGTGCGTATCACCCACCGACAGATAGCCCTGATCCCACAGCGGATGGTATTTCAGACCGTGCTTCTGCAAATACTGGTAAACCGTGCGGTTATCCCAGTCGATGATCGGCAGCACTTTAAACACGCCGCGCTGGATAGCCAGCACCGGCAAATGCGCACGACTGCCTGACTGCTCGCGGCGCAGACCCGCGAACCAGGTTTGCGCGTTAATCTCTTTTAGCGCCCGGTTCATCGGCTCAACTTTGTTGATGTCATTGTATTTTTCAATACCCTCAACGCCCTGCTCCCACAGTTTGCCATAGCGTGCTTCCTGCCAGGCTGCGCTCTCTTTGGCGCGGTAAACCTTGAGATTTAGCTTGAGCTTGTCCGTTAACTCATCGATAAACTGGTAGGTTTCCGGGAACAGATAGCCAGTATCGGTCAGAATTACCGGGATATCCGGGCGGATCTGATTGACCAGATGCAGACTTACTGCGGCCTGAATACCAAAGCTGGAAGAAAGCACATATTCTCCCGGCAAATTCTCCAGTGCCCACGCCACGCGGCCTTCGGCGTCCAGCTTTTCCAGTTGGCTGTTAGTTTCAGCCAGGGCCATAACGCGTTCAACTTTCGACAGATCGTTCAATGCGTGTAGATCGAGTACGGACATAATTACCTCATCTTATGCCTGATGGCGCTACGCTTATCAGGCCTACAAAACCGTCGCGTCACCAGGCAAAGGGAACTTATTCCCAGAAATCACGCGCTGGATCGAGCACCGGGCGAATGATGCCCGCACGCACCGTAAAGTCGCCGAAGCCTTCACCCGCTTCACGCTCTTTCGCCCAGCGCCCAACCAGTTCGTCAACAGAATCGAGAATTTCTGATTCCGTAATATTTTCGCGGTACATACGCGGAATACGCGTCCCCATGCGGTTGCCGCCCAGATGCACGTTGTAGCGACCCGGCGCTTTGCCCACCAGCCCCAGCTCCGCCAGCATCGCGCGGCCACAGCCGTTCGGGCAGCCGGTCACGCGCATCACAATATGCTCGTCCGGGATACCGTGTTTTTCCAGAATCGCTTCGACTTTGTCCGTGAACGACGGCAGGAAACGCTCGGCTTCCGCCATCGCCAGCGGACAGGTCGGGAACGACACGCAGGCCATCGAGTTTTCACGCTGCGGTTTCACCGCATTCATCAACCCGTGGTCACGCGCCAGCTTCTCGATCTTCGCTTTCTGGCTTTCCGGCACGCTGGCGATGATCAGGTTCTGGTTAGCGGTGATGCGGAAATCACCTTTGTGGATCTTCGCGATCTCCAGCAGACCGGTTTTCAACGGACGTCCTGGGTAATCCAGAATACGACCGTTTTCGATAAACAGCGTCAGGTGCCAGTTGTTGTCGATCCCTTTCACCCAACCGATGCGATCGCCGCGACCGGTAAACTCATACGGGCGGATCGGCTCGAATTTGATCCCCGCGCGACGCTCAACTTCTTCTTTGAACGTGTCGACACCGACGCGCTCAAGCGTGTATTTGGTTTTCGCGTTTTTACGGTCGGTACGGTTCCCCCAGTCACGCTGGGTCGTCACCACCGCTTCGGCTACCGCCAGGGTATGCTCCAGCGGCAGGAAGCCAAACTCGCTGGCTGTACGAGCGTAGGTTTTCTTATTACCGTGCTCAATAGACAGACCGCCGCCAACCAGCAGGTTAAAGCCCACCAGCTTGCCGTTTTCGGCAATCGCCACGAAGTTCATGTCGTTGGCGTGCAGATCGATATCGTTCTGCGGCGGGATCACCACCGTGGTTTTAAATTTACGCGGCAGATAGGTTGCGCCGAGGATCGGTTCTTCGTCGGTGGTCGCGACCTTCTCCTGATCGAGCCAGATCTCCGCATAGGCGCGGGTGCGCGGCAGCAGATGTTCAGAGATCTTTTTCGCCCACTCATAGGCTTCCGCGTGCAGCTGCGACTCATACGGGTTGGAGGTACACAGCACGTTACGGTTCATGTCGTTGGCAGTCGCCAGCGCATCCAGCCCCACCGAATGCAGCATCTGATGCACCGGTTTGACGTTCTTCTTCAGAATACCGTGGAACTGGAAGGTCTGACGGTTAGTCAGACGGATGCTGCCGTAAATTGTGTTGTCAGCGGCGAATTTGTCGATCGCCTTCCACTGGGTAGTGGTGATCACTCCGCCCGGCAGACGACAGCGCAGCAGCATCGCGTGACGCGGCTCCAGCTTCTGCTCGGCGCGCTCGGCGCGAATGTCACGGTCATCCTGCTGGTACATGCCGTGGAAACGGATCAGCAGGAAGTTATCGCCGTGAAAACCGCCGGTCAGGCCATCATTCAGGTCTTCCGCGATGGTGCCGCGCAGGAAATTACTTTCACGCTTCATGCGCTCGGCGTCAGTCAGTTTGCCTTCGACCACTAAAGGCCCTGGGTGTTTTTCGCTCATTAGTAGACATCTCGCTGATAACGGCGCTCGACGCGCAGCTCACTTAAAAATTCATCCGCCGCTTCGATGTCCATTGCACCGAATTCAGCAATCACTTCCAGCAACGCCTGCTCAACGTCTTTCGCCATGCGATTAGCGTCGCCGCAGACATAAATGTGGGCACCGTCATTGATCCAGCGCCACAGCTCTGCGCCCTGTTCGCGCAGTTTGTCTTGTACGTAGATTTTTTCTTTTTGGTCACGTGACCAGGCCAGATCGATCCGGCTCAGCACGCCTTCTTTTACGTAGCGCTGCCACTCGACCTGGTACAGGAAGTCTTCGGTGAAATGCGGGTTACCGAAGAACAGCCAGTTCTTGCCTTCCGCACCGTCGGCGGCGCGCTGCTGCATAAAGGCCCGGAACGGCGCGATACCGGTACCCGGACCAATCATAATCACCGGGGTCTGCGGGTTAGCCGGCAGGCGGAAGTTGTCGTTGTGCTCGATGAACACGCGCACTTCCCCTTCCTCTTCCACACGGTCGGCGAGGAAGCTGGAAGCTCCGCCGGCGCGGACGCGGCCTTCAATCTCGTAACGCACAACGCCGACGGTCACGTGGACTTCGCTTTCAACTTCCGCCTGCGCGGAGGCGATAGAATAGAGGCGCGGCGTCAGTGGACGCAGCAGGCCGATTAACGCGTCGGCATCAAGCTGTGCCGGCGAGAAACGCACCATATCGACAACTGGCGTGGTAGCCGCATACTGCTGCAGCTGGGCTTTATCGCCCACCAGCGGCAGTAGCGATTCACTGCGCGTCAGCGTGGCGTAGTTTTCCACGATATTCGCGGTGTTGACCGTCAGCTCGAAATGCCACTCCAGCGCTTCGGCCAGCGGCAGGATTTTTCCTTCGACCGTGACCGGTTCATCCCCTTTCAGCCACAGCAGTTCAACCAGCTCTTTCACCAGAGCCGGATCGTTCTGATACCACACGCCCAGCGCGTCGCCCGGCTGATAACGCAGACCGGAATCGCCAAGGTCGATTTCGATATGGCGGACGTCTTTTTCCGAGTTACGACCGGTAATTTTCTGGTTCACCGACAAGGACGCAGTCAGCGGTGCTTCTTTGGTGTAGGGGCTGGTATGTACTTCATTTACCGCACCGCTCGCTGCAACTTGTACAGACGGGGCAGCAGGCGCACGCGCTTTCAGCACATCGACCAGACGCGCGCGCCATTCGGAGGCGGCAGCCTGGTATTCCACGTCGGCGTCGACGCGGTCGAGCAGGCGCTCACCGCCCAGCTCGGCCAGCTTGCTGTCGAAGTCTTTCCCGGCCTGGCAGAAAAATTCGTAAGAGGTATCGCCAAGACCCAGCACCGCAAAGGCGGTATCGGTCAGCTTCGGCGCTTTTTTCGAGAACAGGAACTTATGCAGCGCGACGGCTTCTTCCGCTGGTTCGCCTTCTCCCTGAGTCGATGCCACCACAACCAGCAACTTTTCATTGGCGATTTGTTTGAATTTGTAGTCGCCGGCATTGATCAGAGTGACATTGAGCTTCGCGGCAATCAGATCATCGCGCAGCGCTTCCGCCACACGGCGCGCATTACCGGTTTGCGAGGCGGAGATAAGCGTAATCCCTGGCATTTCTGCCGCAGGCGCAGGGGCTGTCACATTGCTGGCTGGCTGCTGATTCAGCACACCCCAAAAGTAACCAGAAACCCACGCCAACTGTGCGGGAGTGAAATCGGTAGTGGCCGCCTGAAGGCGCGCCAGTTGCTCCGGGTTTAGCGGTAGCAGAGCGGAAGGTGGGGCCTGTGTCGTCATGCGTTGTCATGTTCCAGTAAGCAAAGCTGTTTTTCGCGCCCAAATGGCACCAAAAAAAGAAATGAAAATACTCTAAATAATTCGAGTTGCATGAAGGCGGCAAGTGAACGAATCCCAGGAGCTTACTGAAGTAAGTGACTGGGATAAGAGAGTGAAGCCAACACACATGCAGCTCGAAGTATGACGAGTATTAGGTTAACGGCGGGCATAGTAACAACTAAAGAAGGGATAGAAATAACAAATAACCAAATGAACTAACCTGTTTTAGTTATAGTTATTAACAGCAAAATCGATTTAATAAGCCTATGATATATAAAAATTTATTAAGCATTATCTTTATGAATGGATTGTTCTGATACTCTGCGCCCTTTTAACTAATGATAAAATTTGCTCTTTACGGTACCCTACGGCGGTTTTTCGCATTCTTGAGAGTAAAAAATGTCCACCACCTTGTTTAAAGATTTCACCTTCGAAGCCGCTCACCGCCTGCCGCATGTACCGGAAGGGCATAAGTGTGGTCGCCTGCATGGTCACTCATTTATGGTGCGTCTTGAAATTACCGGTGAAGTCGATCCGCATACCGGTTGGATCATGGATTTCGCAGAGTTAAAGGCGGCGTTTAAGCCGACTTACGACAGACTCGATCACTACTATCTGAACGATATTCCAGGCTTAGAAAACCCAACCAGCGAAGTGCTGGCAAAATGGATTTGGGATCAGGTTAAACCTGTTGTCCCTCTGCTGAGCGCAGTAATGGTGAAAGAGACCTGCACGGCGGGTTGCGTGTATCGCGGCGAGTGATAGTGACTTTGCCGGATGGCGATGCGTAGCCCACCCGGCAAAATTTATCAGGCAATATTCAGGTATTTATGGGTCTGCATCGACAGACGCCAGTTACGCGCGATACAGGTATCAATGCACAGACGCGTCGCATCTTCTTTCTGGCTGATTGGCTGTAAGGCAATGATCCGTGGCTTGTCATCGCTCAACGTTGCCAGCAGTTCATCCAGCGCTTCAATATCGCGAACGCGGCCGACCGGATGTTTGATTTCATTCGCGCGCTCCAGCGCCTGTGACAGCACATCATAACCGCCGCGCATATTCACCTTTGGCGACACGGTCACCCAGGTATTCGGCGTACAGCGTACTTCGTGGGTACCGCTGGTTTCAATCTGGCAGCTAAAGCCGTTCTTTTCCAGCAGGTCAGTCAGCGGCATCAGGTCATGAATGCAGGGCTCACCGCCGGTGATCACCACATGACGGGCGGTATAGCTCTGACGCTGAATAACAGCCAGCAGATCTTCACTGCTCGCCGCGCCCCACTTATCGCTCTCTTTAGTCTTGGCCAGGATGCTGTACAGGGAGACTTCCCGATCCTCAAGCTTATCCCAGGTGTGTTTGGTATCGCACCAGGCACAGCCAACCGGGCATCCCTGTAAACGAATAAAAATGGCGGGGACGCCGGTAAAGTAACCCTCACCTTGCAGGGTCTGGAACATCTCGTTAATCGGGTACTGCATAGCGTTCTCAATATGGGGATAAACGCTAATTATCGCAGATCCCCGCCAAAGTATCATGCCCCATCGATGCTTTACGAGGCGATTGCCGCGACAAAGCGTGCCGTTATCTGCTGCGGACGCGTGATAGCGCCTCCAACCACCACGGTATGTGCGCCTAATGCCAGACAACGTGCGGCACGTTCCGGGGTATCGACGTTACCTTCCGCCACGACCGGTATGGTGACCGCCGCCAACACCTCACGTAAAAAACCGCAGTCGTTTTCCGCCAGCACATGCCCGGCAGTGTCCGCAGTATAGCCATAGAGCGTGGTGCCCACGCAGTCAAACCCCAGCCGCTCTGCTGTTACCGCCTCATCAACGGTGGCGATATCCGCCATCAGCAGTACGGACGGGTAGCGGGCGCGGATTTGCGTGACCAGTTCTTCCAGCGTTTGCCCACCAGGACGCGGTCGCGCTGTCGCATCCAGAGCAATAATTTCCGGCTCAACGGTCATCAGCTCATCCACTTCCTGCAGGGTGGCCGTAATAAACACCTCGCTGCCCGGATAATCGCGCTTGATAATTCCTATTACCGGCAGGGACACGCTCTCTTTGATCGCGCGAATATCTACCACACTGTTCGCACGGATACCTATCGCCCCGCCCTGCGCTGCCGCCAGCGCCATACGAGACATAATAAACGGGCTGTGCAGGGGCTCATTTTCCAGCGCCTGGCAGGAGACAATTAACTTACCTTTCAGGGAATCCAGTACAGTTTTCATCACGATAAGATCTCTTCGACTTCATTTTTAATGATGGTGACATGCGGGCCATAAATCACCTGAACACCGTTGCCGCGAATAATTACGCCGCGCGCTCCGGTCGCTTTCAGCCCCGCTTCATCTACCTTGCTGCTCTCTTTCACCGTCACGCGTAAGCGTGTGGCGCAACAGTCCACCTCTTCCAGATTCTCTTTGCCTCCCAGCCCGGCGATGATTGCCGCTGCGCGTTCGCTCTGAGGCAGACCGGACTCCACCTGGGCAGCGTTCTCACGTCCCGGCGTCAGCCAGTTAAAGCGGTTAATCAAATAACGGAAGGTGAAGTAGTAAAGAAAGAACCACGGAACCCCAACCAGAGGGACGTACATCCAGTTGGTTTTCGCTTCCCCCTGTAGCACGCCGAAGAGGAGGAAATCGATCAGCCCACCCGAAAAGGTTTGCCCAATAGTGATATGTAAAATATGCGCCATCATAAACGCCAGCCCATCGAAGAAGGCGTGAATGACATATAACACCGGAGCCACAAACAGGAAGGAGAACTCAATAGGCTCAGTGATGCCCGTCAGGAAAGAGGTCAGAGCCGCCGACAGCAACAGTCCGGCGACAAGCTTTCTGTTCTCCGGTTTTGCCGTGTGGTACATCGCCAGGCATGCGCCAAGCAGGCCAAACATCATGGTGATAAAGCGCCCGGACATAAAGCGCGAGGTACCGGCATAAAACTGCTGCGTATTCGGATCGGCAAGTTGGGCAAAGAAAATACGCTGGGTGCCTTCGACCAGTTGACCGTTGACGATTTCGCTCCCGCCCAGCGCCGTCGTCCAGAACGGCAAATAAAAAATATGGTGTAAACCCAGTGGACCAAGCATACGCAGGATGAAGCCGTACAGCAGCGTCCCCAGATAGCCCGTCGCATCCACCAGACCGCCCAGTCCAAAAATGAGCTTCTGGAAATGCGGCCACACCACCGTCATGATCGCCCCCACCACAATCGCGGCAAGCGAGCTGATAATCGGTACAAAACGCGAACCACTGAAAAAACCAAGAAACTGAGGGAGTGAGACTTTATTGAAACGACTATGCAGCGCGCAGGTGACCAGACCAATCACTACCCCACCAAACACGCCCGTTTCCAGCGTCTGAATGCCCAGCGTCATCCCCTGGCCCACAGCACCTGGATTCTCGTGCGCCAGCGTTCCGTTGAGCGTTAACAAAGCGTTGATGGTGGCATTCATCACCAGAAATGCCAGCAAGGCCGCAAGGCCCGCCGTGCCTTTATCCGTTTTCGCCAGCCCCACGGCAACACCAACCGCAAAAAGCACCGACAGGTTGGCAAACACGATAGAACCCGCGCTGGTCATGATCGTGAAGATTGCCTGCAGCCAGTCGACATTCAAGAATGGGTAGGCCGTCAGCGTATTGGGATTCGACAAAGCCCCACCAATCCCCAGCAACAACCCCGCTGCGGGCAATACCGCAATCGGCAGCATGAACGATTTGCCGAACCTTTGCGCCTTTTCAAACCATGCGCCTGACGAAGCGCCGCTAAATATTTGCATCATTTTTTCATCTCCCCGATCATTGATGAAAATTTTTACCATAATTAATTATAAAAATGAAAATTACCATCAAAAACCAGGAAGCCGATCATACTTTTTTAAAATGACTGGCATCTCTCCCCTGCTTTCCGCCACACTATCGGCAGAGAAACGCATTAAGGATTTTGCATGTCAGAAAATGAAAACCTGCTGCTGAGATTGCGCCAGGGCGTTGATGGATATAGTCGAACTCAACAAAAGCTGGGAGAGTTTGTGCTTAGCGATCCGGCAAGAGTGGTCTATCTGACGATTACCGAACTGGCGCGTGAAAGCGACACCAGCGAGGCGAGCGTCACGCGTCTGTGCCGTACGCTGGGGTGTAAGGGCTATAACGAATTTAAGATGGCGCTGGCACTCGATCTCCGGCAAGGAGAGCCGGTAGAGCACAGCGGTGATGAGATTGACAATGTCGTCAATGAATCCGTGCAAGCGCTGCAGGACACGGCAAAATTACTCGACAGAACATTACTGGAAGCAGCCGCTCTGGCGCTGCATCAGGCTCAGTCGGTACAAATTTATGGCGTAGCGGCCAGCGCTATTCTGGGTGAGTATTTACATTACAAACTCCTGCGCCTCGGCAAACCCGCGCAATTGTTCAGTGACATGCACCGTGCAGCTATGAACGCTACAACGCTAAGCAAAGATACGCTGGTAGTGGCGATATCCAGCTCAGGCTCCACGCGCGATCTGCTGCATGTCGTAAAGATGGCGCGTAAGCAAGGCGTACGCGTACTGGCGCTGAGTAATACACCGCGTAGTCCGCTGGCTTCGCTGAGTGATATTCAACTGGTCGCAGCCAAACCGGAAGGTCCATTGAGTGCTGGTGCGCTAAACGCCAAGGTGGGTGTCATGCTGTTAGTGGAACTGCTCACCACGTCGCTGATTGCGCTGGATGAAAAGTACAGCGATGTGAGCCAGCAAACGGCGAGTGCGACCCTACCGCTACTGCTTTAAAGACATAAAAAAACCCGCCGCAGCGGGTTTTTACGTTAAGAGTTAAAGAACAGGATTACAAATAATAATGATGGGGACGCCGGCAAAGTTCCCCCCTTCTTGCTAAGCCTGGAACATCTCGTGAATGAATACTGCTAGCGTTCTCAGTATGAAGATAAGCAATAATTCTCACAGAATCCGGGAACGGGTTATACGCTGCAACTGTTTAAGGTAAAATTCCCGGTTCTCATTTAAATCCCTCGTAACTTGATATAAATTCTCCATACTTTAAAATAATTTTTGTGAAACCGACAGGTTAACTCAATAACAAAAAACAATAACCCGAATATTAAAAAAAAGCCCATAGTTCCCTGGAGTATTCTTGTGTAATCGAAAATACAAAAAAAGATATAACTAAAAACAGGATAATATCAGCTTTAATGATATTTGCATCTGTCAATAAATAGGCTTTCTGTATATTTACTTTATTTTCATTAGCAAAGCGAATAAGTTTCTGTACTTTATAGTCACTAAAACCCGCAAGTTTAATACTTTCAATTAAAGCCTTATCATTCTGATCATATATTTTGAAGAACATTTCCTTATTCCCTCAATTCGGCCCAGTTAGTACTTTCTCCACCAAGAAGTTGATAAATAGTAAATCCGCTAACTGCATCGCCGATTAATTCATTAGTCCCCCCAACAGCGCCCAGGGTTCTCCAGCTGCGAATATAATCTTCCTGTATATAGTGGAATAATTTCCATGAATCTATTCTCAACGTCAGCGTTGAGGCTGAACCGAAAGACAGAATAAGATCTCCCGTTGAAAAAGCAATATCACCATCCTTGTCATCTCCACCCAAAAGCTTTGCTGCCTGGCGGTAGGTATACCTCAAAGGCATTTTTTTGGAGTCTTCATGATATAGTAAATAATAACCATTTTCCCATACATTCTCACTTCCTTGCATCATTAAAGGAACTCCATAATTTTTACATGCAGCACCAAGGCTTGCTTTACATAAACCAAACCCACCGATAACTTGCATTGCTCCACTAATCAATCCAACTCGCTTTAATGTTATTGTAAGCGTAGAATGCCGTTCTCTTTCACGCTCAGCTATTGCATATAATTTAATAGCCCCCATCCTTAATTGCATATGATATTTAGTTAAAGACATATGATATTCACGTAATCTATCCATAGACCTGCCGAAGTCTAATTTTCCATACCGATATTCATCAAGGCAATCTGATGTGAATCTGCGTTCCTCTCTCATATATTTCGAACGTATAGCCGGATCATGAAGATATTGAAAAATAATATCATAGACAAGCCGGTCGATCTTTTCTTTTTCACGTTGCAAATTCATTAATCCATAACTACTCAAAATAACCTCCTGTTATTTCCCGAGCAATTTACATTGAATCTTAATGCTCCAGATTAAATTTATGACAAAGGGAGTAAAGAAGAGTGAAATGAGACCTACACCAATACAGAAGAGAATGTTTACTATGAAGAAATCTATACCCTCAGAAAGTGATGAAAAAATTACAGCCAATAGCAAAACCGTACACCAGGCATAATATCTCCAGGCATAGAGAAAAAATGCCCGACTTAAGCTGATATTTTTCAGTTTTGCCAACTTTATCAGGATAGCAGCATCCTTTTTTTTCATGCCCGCTTTCGCCAGTATGTCTTCCAATTCGTTATTCATTCAATATTTCTATTATTGTTCATGATAAATATAAAAAATACATACAAAAATAATCACATCATTAAATTACTCTTAGTAAAATAATAACAAAGTGATAAAGATCAAATCGTTCATGAAAATTTTCAATTACGAATAAATTACAGACGTAAAAAAACCCGCCGCAGCGGGTTTTTACGTTAAGAGTTAAAGAACAGGATTACGCCTGACCTTTGATCTCTTTACGACCGTTGTACGGAGCCTGTGCACCCAGAGCTTCTTCGATACGAATCAGCTGGTTGTACTTAGCAACGCGGTCAGAACGGCTCATAGAACCAGTTTTGATCTGGCCTGCAGCGGTACCAACAGCCAGGTCAGCGATGGTAGCGTCTTCAGTTTCGCCAGAACGGTGAGAGATGACAGCAGTGTAGCCAGCGTCTTTCGCCATTTTGATCGCAGCCAGAGTTTCGGTCAGAGAACCGATCTGGTTGAATTTGATCAGGATGGAGTTAACGATGCCTTTTTCGATGCCTTCTTTCAGGATCTTGGTGTTGGTTACGAACAGATCGTCACCAACCAGCTGGATTTTGTCGCCCAGAACTTTAGTCTGGTATGCGAAACCGTCCCAGTCAGACTCGTCCAGACCATCTTCGATGGACACGATCGGGTACTGTTTGGTCAGTTCTTCCAGGAAGTGAGTGAATTCTTCGGAGGTGAATGCTTTGTTGCCTTCGCCAGCCAGAACGTATTTACCGTCTTTGTAGAATTCAGAAGCTGCACAGTCCATCGCCAGAGTGATGTCTTTGCCCAGCTCGTAGCCAGCTGCTTTAACCGCTTCAGCGATTACAGCCAGAGCTTCAGCGTTGGAACCCAGGTTCGGCGCGTAGCCGCCTTCGTCACCAACTGCAGTGTTCATACCTTTAGCTTTCAGAACTTTAGCCAGGTTGTGGAACACTTCAGAACCCATACGTACGGCTTCTTTCAGAGTCTTAGCGCCAACCGGCTGAATCATGAACTCCTGGATGTCGACGTTGTTGTCAGCGTGCTCACCACCGTTGATGATGTTCATCATCGGAACCGGCATGGAGTATTTGCCCGGAGTACCGTTCAGTTCAGCGATGTGCGCATACAGCGGCAGGCCTTTAGCAGCAGCTGCTGCTTTGGCGTTCGCCAGGGACACAGCCAGGATGGCGTTTGCACCGAAGTTGGATTTGTTTTCAGTACCGTCCAGATCGATCATGATCTTGTCGATGCCAGCCTGATCTTTAGCATCTTTACCCAGCAGAGCCTGAGCAATTGGGCCGTTAACAGCTGCAACAGCTTTCAGTACGCCTTTACCCATGAAACGGGATTTGTCGCCATCGCGCAGTTCCAGTGCTTCGCGGGAACCAGTAGAAGCACCTGACGGAGCTGCTGCCATACCAACGAAACCACCTTCCAGGTGTACTTCGGCTTCAACAGTCGGGTTACCACGGGAGTCGATGATTTCACGACCGATGATTTTAACGATTTTGGACATTAGGTTTTCCTCAGTACAAGTTAAACTAAAACTCCAGACAAACAATGCACCCGAATGGGTGCATTGCCGTTCTAACTTTTTACTTCTTACTTCGCCTGACGCTTCTGATGTTCACTGGCGGCTTTCACAAAGCCGGCAAACAGTGGGTGCCCATCACGTGGCGTGGAAGTAAATTCCGGGTGGAACTGACAGGCCACGAACCACGGATGATTCGGTACCTCGATGATCTCGACCAACTGATCATCACCGGAACGGCCTGCAACACGCAGACCAGCAGCTTCAATCTGTTTCAACAGCATATTGTTGACTTCGTAGCGGTGGCGATGGCGTTCAACGATTGTCGGCGTGCCGTACAGTTGACGGACCAGACTTTCATCGCTCAGTTGACACTGCTGCGCGCCAAGACGCATGGTGCCACCCAGATCGCTCTTCTCGGTACGGACTTCGACGTTGCCGTCTTCGTCACGCCATTCGGTAATCAGGGCCACCACCGGGTACTTACAGTCTGGCACAAATTCCGTGGAGTTGGCGTTGTCCATACCCACTACGTTACGCGCAAACTCAATCAACGCAACCTGCATACCCAGGCAAATGCCCAGATAAGGAATATTGTTCTCACGCGCAAAGCGCGCCGTCGCGATTTTACCCTCAACACCACGGTAGCCAAAGCCGCCAGGGATCAGGATAGCATCAAGACCTTTCAGGATCTCAACGCCGCGCGTTTCGACATCCTGCGAATCGATCAGCTTGATGTTGACGGTGACACGATTCTTCAGACCACCGTGCTTCAGCGCTTCAATCACTGACTTATAGGCATCCGGCAGTTCAATGTACTTGCCGACCATACCGATAGTCACTTCACCTGCCGGATTCGCTTCTTCGTAGATAACCTGTTCCCATTCTGACAGATTAGCTTCCGGACAGTTCAAGCTGAATCGTTTACAAATATAATCGTCAAGGCCCTGGGATTTCAACAGGCCCGGAATTTTATAGATGGAATCGACATCTTTCAGAGAAATCACCGCTTTTTCCGGAACGTTACAGAACAATGCAATTTTCGCACGTTCATTAGCCGGAACTGCGCGATCGGAGCGGCAGATCAGGATATCTGGCTGAATACCGATAGAAAGCAGCTCTTTTACAGAGTGCTGAGTCGGTTTCGTTTTGACTTCACCTGCCGCCGCCATGTACGGAACCAGCGTCAGATGCATAAACAGCGTGTGCTCACGGCCAATTTCTACGGCCATCTGGCGAATCGCTTCAAGGAACGGCAGAGATTCGATATCCCCAACGGTTCCGCCGATTTCGACCAGAACAACATCATGACCTTCACCGCCTTCCAGAACGCGCTCTTTAATTGCGTTGGTGATATGCGGGATAACCTGAACAGTAGCGCCCAGATAGTCGCCACGGCGTTCTTTACGCAGAACGTCAGAGTAGATACGACCCGTGGTGAAGTTGTTGCGGCGGCTCATTTTCGTACGGATGAAACGCTCATAGTGACCCAGGTCCAGGTCGGTTTCAGCGCCGTCTTCGGTAACGAACACTTCCCCGTGTTGGATTGGGCTCATAGTACCCGGATCGACGTTGATGTACGGATCCAGTTTCATCATGGTCACGTTGAGGCCACGGGCTTCAAGAATGGCTGCGAGGGAGGCTGCGGCAATGCCTTTTCCCAGAGAGGATACGACCCCGCCGGTCACAAAAATATAGTTCGTTGTCATGCTGGACCTGAGAAGTTAGGGTGAAACGATGGAATTACCAAGACGGGAAAGTAGTATACCCGAACATGACGAGCGCCACAAACTTTCATTATCCCTCCTCTTCACCAGGCTCACATTAACATCGGGAGTGAGAAAATAGCCCCTTTGGGGTAAATGTTTTTGACGTAAATCAAGCGCTTGTTATTTAAAAAATCACACAAAACGCCCTTGACCGACGAAATCCCTTAGAGATCAATTTCCTGCCGTTTTACCTGTTGCCAGACTTCTTCCATTGTTTCCAGATCCACACCCGTCATTTCCAGACCGCGTGCAGTGACAATTCGCTCAACTTCACGAAAACGTCGCTCAAATTTTTCGTTCGCTTTTTGCAATGCGGTCTCTGCTTTTGTCCCCAGATGACGAGCCATGTTGACTGTGGCAAACAGCAGATCGCCTATTTCTTCCTCCAGTTTAGCCTGGTCGACAACAGCCTGCTTTGCCTCAAACATGACTTCGTCGATCTCTTCATAAACTTTATCGACAACCGGTCCTATTGTTTTCCAATCGAAGCCAACATTAGAGCAACGTTTCTGGATTTTCTGGGCGCGCATTAGCGCCGGTAAACTGCGGGGAATATCATCGAGCGCGGAATGCTGTGCTTTCTCGGCGCGTTCTTCGCTTTTAATTTGCTCCCAGCGGGTGAGCACTTCAGTACTGTTGCTGGCAGAAACATCAGCGAATACATGCGGATGCCGGCGTTCAAGCTTATCGCTGATGGCGGCGCAGATATCATTGAAATCAAAACGGCCTTCTTCCTGCGCCATCTGGGCGTAAAACACCACCTGGAACAGCAGGTCGCCGAGCTCTCCACGCAGGTCGTCGAAGTCTTCACGCGCAATCGCATCCAGTACTTCATAGGTTTCTTCGAGGGTGTAAGGGGCAATAGTGGCGAATGTCTGCTCTTTATCCCACGGACAGCCGTTTTCCGGGTCGCGCAGGCGCTGCATAATACCGAGCAGTCGATCGATTTGGTTCATGTGAAAATCCTGGAGATTTGAATAACTGTAGGCCGGATGGCGGCTTCGCCTTATCCGGCCTACGCTCGTATTAATTACCGTGCAACCGCCGGGCGTCGATCACATCCGGCACCTGGTTCAGCTTACCAAGCACGCGCCCGAGCACCTGCAGGTTATAGATTTCGATGGTCATATCGATGGTGGCCAACTGTTGTTTGGTATCGCTCCGGCTGGCAACCCCCAGCACGTTCACTTTCTCGTTGGCAAGAATGGTGGTGATATCACGCAATAAACCGCTGCGATCGTTGGCTTGTACGCGAACCACCAGCGAATATCCCGCCGAGTAGCTTTCGCCCCATACCGCATCAACAATCCGCTCCGGCGCGTGTGAACGCAGCTCTGCCAGCTGTTCGCAATCGGCCCGGTGCACGGAAATACCGCGCCCCTGAGTGATAAACCCAACGATTTCATCGCCAGGAATCGGCTGGCAGCAGCGGGCAATGTGGTGCATCAGGTTACCAACCCCTTCCACCACGACGCGACCATCGTCTTTACGGCGACTCTGCGGCGCTTGGGTTTTCTGCTGAAGCTGTTTCAGCGCGGCAGCATCCTGCTCAGCAGCGCTCGGCTTATTAAACTGCGCCTGCAGGAAGTTCACCATCTGGTTGAGACGGATGTCTCCTCCGCCAATCGCCGCCAGCAGTTCATCCAGTTCATTGAAGCTGTAGCGCGGCAGCAGATGTTTTTCCGCCTCTTTCAGGCTAATGCCCAGGTGCGCAAGCTCATCGTCGAGGATCTGGCGGCCCGCAAGGATGTTTTTGTCACGATCCTGTTTACGGAACCAGGCGTGGATCTTCGAACGACCACGACTGGTGGTTACATAGCCAAGGTTAGGGTTCAACCAGTCACGGCTTGGGTTTGGCTGTTTCTGGGTGATAATTTCAATTTGATCGCCCATCTGTAACTGGTAGGTAAACGGCACGATGCGCCCACCAATTTTCGCGCCAATACAACGATGCCCTACATCACTGTGAATGTGGTACGCAAAGTCCAGCGGCGTGGAGCCTGCAGGTAAGTCCACAACGTCACCTTTTGGCGTAAAGACGTAAACCCGGTCATCGAAGACCTGGCTGCGGACTTCATCCAGCATTTCGCCGGAATCCGCCATCTCTTCCTGCCAGGCGATCAGCTTACGCAGCCACGCAATGCGGTCTTCATGCCCAGAACGCGCCGCGCCTGATGCAGTCCCTTCTTTGTACTTCCAGTGTGCCGCCACGCCCAGTTCGGCATCTTCGTGCATCTGTTTGGTGCGGATCTGGATTTCAATGGTTTTTCCACCCGGTCCCAGTACAACCGTATGGATTGACTGATAGCCGTTGGGTTTCGGATTAGCGACGTAATCATCGAACTCATCCGGCAGATGGCGATAGTGAGTATGTACTATCCCGAGCGCGGCATAGCAGTCCTGTAAGCGCTCCGCCACGATACGCACCGCGCGCACATCAAACAGCTCATCGAAGGCTAACTGCTTTTTCTGCATTTTTCGCCAGATGCTGTAGATATGCTTCGGACGCCCGTACACTTCGGCTTTGACGCCTTCCGTTTTCATCTCTGAACGCAGATGTCCAACGAACTCTTCAATATAGTGTTCGCGATCGATACGACGCTCGTGCAGCAGCTTGGCAATGCGTTTGTATTCGGCCGGGTGCAGGTAGCGGAAGCAGTAATCTTCCAGCTCCCATTTTAATTGCCCGATGCCTAAACGGTTGGCCAGCGGCGCATAGATGTTGGTGCACTCTTTTGCCGCCAGAACGCGTTCATCTTCCGGCGCGTCTTTCACTTCACGCAGATGCGCGATCCGCTCTGCCAGCTTGATGACCACGCAGCGGAAATCATCCACCATTGCCAGCAGCATACGGCGGACGTTATCGACCTGCTCGGAAGAGACTGAGTCGGTATGCGTGGCTTTCAGCTGGCGTATCGCCGCCATATCGCGCACACCATGGATAAGATGCACAATCGATTTACCCACGCTTTCACGCAGGATATCCTCACTGACCACGTTGGCATCCGCCAGAGGAAACAGCATTGCTGCACGCAGTGTGTCGATGTCCATACTCAACATAGAGAGTATTTCTACCATCTCCACGCCACGCCATAACAGCAGATCTGCATCAGGATGTCCCTGTGTTTGCTGCTGGCAGTACGCCCAGGTTTCGGCTAAGCGTTCACACGACTGCTGGCTGGAGATTCCCAGACTCGCGATCCATTTCTTGGGATCAAACTCACCAGCTTTATTTATATGTGCACTTCTTACCGCAACCATTGTCCTCTCCTTTAGGGGCCAGGCCTGTCGAAGTCGACAAGCCTTACCCATTGTCTTTCATGCTGCATTACAACCCGAAATCCAATGGGTACAAATTTCATTACAAACGCTCAAACAGGACCATTGATTCCAGGTGTCCAGTGTGCGGGAACATATCGAGCATCGCCAGTCGCCGTATGGCATATCCCGCGTTGAGCAAAGCGTCGCTGTCACGAGCCAGCGTTGCCGGATTACAGGATACATAAACAACGCGTATAGGTTCCAATTTTATAATATGTTGCATTACACCGGCAGCCCCCGCACGCGCAGGATCGAGCAATACTTTGTCGAATCCGTTTTTCGCCCACGGCTGCCGGGTAACATCCTCCTCAAGGTTTTCATGAAAGAATGTCACGTTGTGTAATCCGTTATTCAGCGCGTTTTCCCGGGCTTTTTCGACCAGCGCCGGAACCCCTTCAACCCCTACCACGCTTGCTGCCCTTACTGCCAGCGGCAGGGTGAAATTCCCCATACCGCAGAACAGATCGAGCACGCGATCTTCAGGTCGCACATCCAGCCATTCCAGCGCGCAGGCGACCATTTTTTGGTTTACCCCTGCATTGACCTGAATAAAATCACGCGGGCTGAAGCTTAACCGTAGTCCATTTGAGTCATACCAGGGCGATTCTTCTGATACTGATTCAAGTATCTCGCTTTGCGGGGCCAGAAACAAAGACAGCCCCTGAGAATGCGAAAAGCATTCCAGTTTTTCTTTATCCGCAGCACTTAATGGTGCCGTGTGGCGCAAAATCATCAACGCGCCGCTCCCTGCCTGCACCAGTTCAACATGCCCCAGATGACGTAACCCTTGCAAACTCTCCAGACACGCCCTGATATGGGGCAATAGCGCTTCAAGTTGGGGCACCAAAATAGGGCATTGTTTGACATCAATAATGTCGCTGGATGCGGATTTGCGAAACCCCATCTGCAATTTTTGTTCTTTTGGCCGATAGTTAAGGCTCAAACGTGCGCGACGACGATAGCCCCATGGAGTATCAGCGATAATATCCGACACTTCACATTTCATTAAACGCGCTAACGCCGCGCTTTTGCTACGCTGCTGCAACGGGATGCTGGCGTGCTGCTGCTGGCAACCGCCACAGACGCCAAAATGCGGGCAACGTGGCACTTCACGCTGCGGGCTGTCGTTTAAACGTCGTTTTACTTGCGCGCGGGCGAACTGTTTTTTATCTTCGGTAATCACCACCTCTGCGCTTTCCTGGGGTAGCAATTCCGGTATAAACAACGCCTTTCCGTTATGGCGAGCGACACCCAGACCAAAAGGATCGAGGTCATTGACGGTAACGGTTATGATCTGACGCGTCGTCACGCGTCGTTTTGCAGAGTAGAATTGCGCCATCGACGAGATATTTCTCTATTTAACAGTGTGACCCTAATTGTCCCATAACGGAACTCCATGACCAACTACAGCCTGCGCGCACGCATGATGATTCTGATCCTGGCCCCGACCGTCCTGATTGGTTTGCTGCTCAGTATCTTTTTTGTTGTGCATCGCTATAACGACTTGCAGCGTCAACTGGAAGATGCCGGCGCCAGCATCATAGAGCCACTGGCGGTCTCCAGCGAATATGGCATGAACCTGCAAAACAGGGAATCCATTGGCCAGCTTATCAGCGTACTGCATCGCCGCCATTCCGATATCGTGCGGGCAATTTCTGTCTATGACGAGAATAACCGGCTGTTTGTCACCTCCAATTTTCATCTCGATCCATCTGAAATGCAGTTGGCGACCGGTTCACCGTTTCCCCGTAAGCTGAGCGTCACCCGGCTCGGGGATATCATGATCCTACGAACTCCAATTATATCGGAAAGCTATTCGCCGGATGAATCTGCCATAAGCGACGCCAAAAATACGCAAAACATGCTGGGGTATGTAGCGCTTGAGCTGGACCTCAAGTCGGTTCGACTGCAGCAATATAAAGAGATCTTTATCTCCAGCGTAATGATGCTGTTTTGTATTGGTATTGCGTTAATTTTCGGCTGGCGTCTGATGCGCGACGTAACCGGCCCGATTCGCAACATGGTGAATACCGTTGACCGTATACGTAGAGGGCAGCTCGACAGCCGTGTGGAGGGTTTCATGCTGGGCGAGCTGGATATGCTCAAAAACGGTATCAACTCGATGGCGATGTCTCTTGCAGCCTACCATGAAGAGATGCAGCACAATATCGATCAGGCGACTTCCGACCTGCGTGAAACGCTGGAGCAGATGGAAATCCAGAACGTCGAACTGGATCTGGCGAAAAAACGCGCCCAGGAGGCGGCCCGAATTAAGTCTGAGTTTCTGGCTAACATGTCGCACGAGCTACGCACCCCGCTGAATGGCGTGATTGGCTTTACGCGCCTGACGCTGAAAACCGAGCTTAACACCACGCAGCGCGATCACCTGAATACGATTGAGCGATCGGCCAACAATCTGCTGGCCATCATCAATGATGTGCTCGACTTCTCCAAACTGGAAGCGGGCAAGCTCATTCTGGAAAGCATCCCATTCCCGCTTCGCAGCACGCTGGATGACGTCGTCACGCTGTTAGCGCACTCATCCCATGATAAAGGGCTTGAGCTGACGCTGAATATTAAGAATGATGTGCCGGACAACGTCATCGGCGACCCGCTGCGCTTACAGCAGGTCATTACCAATCTGGTCGGCAATGCCATCAAATTTACCGAGGGCGGTAATATCGACATTCTGGTCGAGAAACGCGCCCTCAGTAACACGAAAGTACAAATTGAAGTGCAAATCCGCGATACCGGCATCGGTATCCCTGAGCGCGATCAGTCACGCCTGTTCCAGGCCTTCCGTCAGGCGGACGCCAGTATTTCCCGCCGCCATGGCGGTACCGGACTGGGTCTGGTCATTACGCAAAAACTGGTCAACGAAATGGGCGGGGATATCTCCTTCCACAGCCAGCCGAACCGTGGCTCCACCTTCTGGTTCCATATCAGTCTCGATCTCAACCCTAACGTTCTCATCGATCGCTCAACAACCCGGTGCCTTGCGGGTAAACGACTGGCCTATGTCGAACCTAACGCCACTGCCGCGCAATGCACGTTAGATATATTAAGTGAAACGCCGCTGGAGGTGATTTACAGCCCTTCATTCTCCGGGCTGCCGAAGGATCACTACGATATTCTGCTGATTGGCATTCCGGTCACTTTACGCGAACCGCTCACCATGCAACATGAGCGGTTGGCAAGCGCAGCGGCGATGACCGATTTCCTGTTATTAGCCCTGCCCTGTCACGCACAGATTAACGCCGAGAAATTGAAACAAGGCGGCGCAGCGGCGTGTCTGTTGAAGCCTCTCACCTCAACCCGTCTGCTGCCTGCGCTGAC
The DNA here is from genome assembly GCF_005281025.1 of Citrobacter sp. wls714. Lineage (NCBI taxonomy): Bacteria > Pseudomonadati > Pseudomonadota > Gammaproteobacteria > Enterobacterales > Enterobacteriaceae > Citrobacter > Citrobacter sp. wls714. Next base: position 201,314 of record NZ_SZWZ01000031.1, read on the forward strand.
AGAGTATTGCCAGTTGAACTACAGCGCGGATCAGCCGTTGCCAGATGAGAGCAAAATTGCCATGACCGTTATGGCGGTGGACGACAACCCGGCAAACCTCAAGCTGATTGGCGCACTGCTGGAAGATAAGGTACAGCACGTCGTGCTCTGCGACAGTGGACACCAGGCGGTGGATCGTGCCAAACAGATGCAGTTTGATCTGATCCTGATGGATATTCAGATGCCCGACATGGACGGTATTCGCGCCTGCGAGCTAATCCACCAGTTGCCTCATCAACAACAGACGCCGGTTATTGCGGTTACCGCGCATGCCATGGCGGGGCAAAAAGAGAAGCTGCTCAGCGCCGGGATGAACGATTACCTGGCGAAGCCTATCGAAGAAGATAAGCTGCACAATCTCCTGTTACGCTACAAACCCGGCGCGACCACATCGCTTAGGGCGCTCGCAGTTGAACCTCTGGAGCCGGTCGTCAATCTGAATACCACGCTCGACTGGCAACTGGCATTAAGACAAGCCGCGGGGAAAAACGATCTGGCGCGGGATATGTTGCAAATGCTGCTCGATTTCCTACCCGAAGTGCGCAACAAAATTGAAGAACAGCTGGTAGGCGAAAACCCTGAAGGTCTGGTGGATATGATTCATAAGCTGCACGGTAGTTGCGGCTATAGCGGCGTCCCCCGCATGAAAAACCTGTGCCAGCTCATTGAGCAACAATTACGTAGCGGGACTAAAGAAGAAGAGCTGGAGCCTGAATTTTTAGAGCTGCTGGATGAAATGGACAACGTTGCGCGCGAAGCGAAGAAGTTGTTGGGCTGATATTCGCCGGATGGCGGCGTGACCGCCCTATCCGGCCTACAACTCAGCGTAACAGTTGGCCCGCTTTCAGCGTCGCAGCCACGTTGCGCGCCGTCATTCGTACGTTCTCACTCGCATTCTTCAGCGCCTCATCCAGCGAACAAATGGTATAGATGACGCTAAAAACCGCATCCAGCCCATGCTCATGTACGACACCGACATCCGCCGTCAGGCTACCGGCAATGCCGATCACCGGTTTATTGTAACGCTTTGCGATCTTCGCCACGCCAACCGGAACCTTACCGTGAATAGTCTGGCTATCGATACGCCCTTCCCCCGTCACCACTAAGTCCGCATCCGCAACGCAGGCATCCAGGCGTAACGCATCCGTCACGATCTCAATACCGCGGCGTAGCTGTGCGCCGCAAAACGCATACAGCGCCGCCCCCATGCCGCCAGCAGCGCCACCGCCGGCCAGCTCCAGCACATTTACGTCCAGATCGCGCGCGATCAGTTGCGCATAGTGCGTAAGCGCCCGATCAAGACGCGGAATCATCTCCGCCGTCGCCCCCTTTTGTGGACCAAAGACCACTGAGGCTCCTTCTTTACCGGTCAACGGGTTAGTGACGTCGCAGGCCACTTCGATACGGCATCCGGCAAGACGCGGATCTAACTGCGAGATATCAATTCGGGCGAGCGATTCCAGGCCCATCGCGCCATGGGCAATATCTTCATCTTGCGCATCCAGCAACCTTGCGCCCAGCGCCTGCACCATACCAGCACCGCCATCATTGGTGGCGCTACCGCCAATCCCGATGATGATATGTTCCACGCCCGCATCCAGCGCATGACGAATTAGCTCCCCGGTTCCCCAGGAGGTGGTTTTCAGCGGATCGCGTAAATTCGCAGGAACCTGCTCCAGCCCGCTGGCGGCTGCCATTTCAATAAACGCCGAGCGCTCATCGCCGGATAAACCATAAAACGCCTGAATTGTATTGCCCAACGGGCCGGTAACATCAACATGCACAAGGTGACCTTGCATTGCGGCAACCATCGCTTCGACCGTTCCCTCACCGCCATCTGCAACCGGGATCTTCACGTATTCCGCCTCAGGCCAAATCTCACGGAATCCCAGTTCAATAGCCGTTGCCACTTCAAGCGCACTCAAACTTTCCTTATAGGAATCCGGTGCGATCACTATTTTCATAAAGCATCCTTACGCATGTTGACTGTGTTAAGCATACACCAGGAGGAAAACCACTCCACCCCATGGGAGCGGTCCCAGTTCGCTTAGCGTACCATGCACGGGCGCTTATTATCAAACGTCCAGTTCGGGATCAGATACTGCATTCCCATCGCATCATCACGTGCACCCAGTCCATGTTGCTGATACAGCTCATGCGCTTTCATCACCTGATCCATATCCAGCTCCACGCCCAGGCCCGGTTTCGCCGGAACCTGCACCATACCGCCCTTGATTGCAAAAGGTTCTTTGGTCAGCCGCTGGTTACCTTCCTGCCAGATCCAGTGGGTATCGATAGCTGTAATTTTCCCAGGCGCTGCCGCCGCGACATGAGTAAACATCGCCAGCGAAATATCAAAGTGGTTGTTAGAGTGAGAGCCCCAGGTCAGCCCGAACTCATGACACATCTGCGCCACGCGAACAGAACCCTGCATCGTCCAGAAGTGCGGGTCCGCCAGCGGGATATCCACGGACTGCAACGACAGCGTATGCCCCATTTGTCGCCAGTCGGTGGCGATCATATTGGTGGCGGTCGGCAAGCCAGTAGCTCGACGGAACTCCGCCATCACTTCACGACCGGAGAAGCCCTGCTCGGCGCCGCACGGATCTTCCGCATAGGCCAACGATCCTTTCAGGTACTTACCAATTTTAATCGCTTCATTCAGCGACCATGCGCCGTTGGGATCGAGCGTGACGCGCGCCTGTGGAAAGCGTTTCGCCAGCGCGACAATAGACTCCGCTTCTTCTTCCCCGGCCAGTACGCCGCCTTTCAGTTTGAAGTCGTTGAAACCATATTTCTCATACGCGGCTTCCGCCAGACGTACTACCGCATCCGGGGTCATCGCCTCTTCATGACGCAGGCGATACCAATCGCATTTCTCATCCGGCTGGCTTTGATACGGCAGCGGCGTCGCTTTACGGTTGCCAACGAAGAACAGATAACCCAGCATTTCGACTTCGCTACGCTGCTGACCATCGCCCAGCAGAGATGCGACGTTGACGCCCAGATGCTGACCTAACAGATCCAACATCGCCGCTTCGATCCCAGTAACCACATGAATAGTGGTACGTAAATCGAAGGTCTGCAAACCACGGCCACCGGCATCACGATCGGCAAACGTATTGCGTACCGCGTTCAGTACGTTTTTGTACTCACCCAGCGTTTTCCCCACCACCAGCGGAATGGCATCTTCCAGAGTCTGACGAATTTTCTCGCCGCCTGGAATTTCCCCTACCCCGGTATGACCAGAGTTATCTTTAATAATCACAATATTACGTGTGAAGAACGGGGCATGGGCACCGCTCAGGTTCATCAGCATGCTGTCATGGCCTGCAACCGGGATCACCTGCATAGAGGTCACGACGGGGGTAGTAAATTGTGCGCTCATAATTAAATCCTTATTCAAAATTAGTGGCGGCCGAAAACGGGACGTTTACGGTCAAAAGTCCATCCGGGAATCAGATACTGCATTGGGCCTGCGTCATTACGCGCGCCGCCAGGCAGCGCCTTATAGGCCTCATGGGCTATCTGTATCTGATCCCAGTCCAGCTCCACGCCCAAACCGGGCGCATCAGGTACCGCAATTTTTCCGTTTTTAATCTCCAGCGGATTTTTGGTCAGACGGCAATCGCCCTCCTGCCAGATCCAGTGGGTGTCGATAGCCGTCGGGTTGCCCGGTGCCGCTGCGCCGACGTGGGTAAACATCGCCAACGAAATATCAAAATGGTTGTTGGAATGGCAGCCCCAGGTCAGGCCCCAGTCATCGCATAACTGTGCCACGCGCACCGCGCCGGAAAGGGTCCAGAAGTGCGGATCGGCCAGCGGAATATCCACAGCGTTCAGCATTACCGCATGGCCCATCTCACGCCAGTTGGTGGCGATCATGTTCGTTGCGACCGGCAGCCCGGTAGCACGGCGGAACTCCGCCATCACTTCGCGACCGGAAAAACCCTGTTCGGCACCGCACGGATCTTCGGCATAAGTCAGAACATCGTTCAGCCCTTTACACAGAGAGATGGCTTCATCCAGCAGCCAGGCCCCGTTGGGATCAACCGTAATACGCGCATCCGGGAAGCTTTTTTTCAGCGCGCGTACGGTGTCGATTTCCTGCTCGCCTGGCAGTACGCCGCCTTTGAGTTTGAAATCTTTAAAACCGTAGCGATCCTGCGAGGCTTCCGCCAGACGCACCACCGCATCCGGGGTCATCGCTTGCTGGTGACGCAGGCGGTACCATTCATGGTTGCCCGGCGTGCTTTCCAGATACGGCAGATCGGTCTTCGTGCGATCGCCTACGTAGAACAGATAGCCGAGCACAGTGACCGCATCGCGCTGCTTGCCCGGCCCTAACAGTTCACAAATCGGAACATTCAGCGCCTTGCCCAGCAGATCGAGCAATGCGGCCTCCAGCGCGGCCACCGCATTAACCCGCAGTTCAAAGGTCCAGGCGCCTTTACCGAAAGTGTCAAAATCAGCGGCCTGGTTGCCTTTATGCACCTGCTGAACCACTTTATTCAGACGCGCGACTTCCTGTCCCAACACCTGTGGGATTGCATCCACCAGCGTCTGATAAATCACTTCACCGCCCGGCGCTTCACCAACCCCGGTATTGCCAGCGTTATCGGTGAGCACCACGATATTGCGAGTAAAATATGCGTTATGCGCACCGCCAATATTGAGCAGCATGCTGTCATGCCCGGCCACTGGGATGACCTTCATATCGGTAATAACGGGACTCGATTGTGTTGTCATCGTCCTTGTCCTGTGACAGGTTTCAGTTCGATACGTTTAATATCACCCACCAGCACCAGATAGCTGACGACCGCAATCAGCGCATGTACCCCTACGTAAATCAACGCGCCGTTAAACGAGCCGGTAGTGCCCACAATGTAGCCAATGGCAATTGGCGTGACGATGCCGGAAATGTTGCCAAACATATTGAACAGGCCGCCGCTCAGACCGCTGATCTCTTTTGGCGCGGTGTCGGCCATCACCGCCCATCCCAACGCGCCGATGCCTTTGCCGAAGAAGGCCAGCGCCATAAAGCCAATGATCATCCACTCGACGTTGACGTAGTTACAGAACACCATCACCATCGATAGCAGCATCCCCATGACGATTGGCGTTTTACGCGCGATATTCAGTGAACCGGTACGGCGCATCAACCAGTCGGAAATAATGCCGCCGAGCACACCGCCCGCAAATCCGCAAATGGCCGGGACCGAGGCAACAAAACCGGCTTTCAGAATAGACATACCGCGCGCCTGCACCAGATAAACCGGGAACCAGGTGATAAAGAAGTAGGTCAGCGCGTTAATGCAGTATTGGCCGATATAAATACCAATCATCATCCGTGAACCCAGCAGCTGTTTGATCTGCCCCCACTTCACGCTGAACGGTACTTTAGCTTTGGCGGCCGCCTGATCCATATTGATCAGCGCCCCACCTTCGGCAATGTACTCCAGCTCTTTTTGGTTTACGCCCGGATGCTGGTTTGGTTCATGAATCACCTTTAACCAGATAAAGCTGATAACAATCCCGAGACCGCCCATAAAGAAGAACACATGTGACCAACCCACTTCATGGGTCAGCCAACCCATGATTGGTGCGAAGATAACGGTGGCAAAGTATTGCGCCGAGTTAAAGATAGCGACCGCCGTGCCCCTTTCCTGCGCCGGGAACCACGCCGCCACAATACGACTGTTGCCGGGGAAGGAGGGGGCTTCGGCTAACCCCACGAGGAAACGCAGGGTAAACAGCGCGACGATAATTCCAAAGCCGCTAAAGATATCGACGAAGCCCTGCAGCAGGGTAAACATGGACCAGATAAAAATGGACCAAAAATAAACACGTTTGGAGCCGAAGCGATCGAGCAACCAGCCGCCGGGGATCTGGCCGATGACATACGCCCATGAGAAAGCGGAGAATACATACCCCATGCCTACCGCATCCAGGCCAATGTCTTTGGCCATCTCCGAACCGGCAATGGATAAGGTGGCGCGATCGCCGTAGTTGAAGGATGTGACGATAAACAGCATCACCACTATCCAGTAGCGAGCGTTAGTGCGTTTTTCCGCGCTGCTCGCCGCCTGACTTAATGAACTCATTGTTGCACTCCTGAATCCTGGCTTGCGCCAGTTCATTCTGTACAGCACCTGTAGGGTGATCAGAATGAGAGGTTAGTGTGTGGCAGTTTTGGTACAGCTCAGGGCCGTTTTATTCTGACTCGCTGCCATTCCGGGAACTGACGGGAAAAGTATATGAAGGAGTGCCACTTTCCCTCACCGTGCATGAACACAACATTAGGGAGGCAGTGAGAAGTTGTTTGGGGCATAAGCCCAAAGCAGTGGAAGTTAGTTCACGTAATTGGGGTTTTATTGCCGGGTGGCGGCTTCGCCTGACCCGGCCTACGGTTTTCTAATGAGTGGGGTTGCATGCCCGTGCGGGCGAGGGATTATTTAAGCAAGGTTCCCCAGTTTTCTACCCAGGGATTAGATTCGCTTTCCGGTTCAGGATGCTCGCTGGCATCAATCAGCAGCATTTCACCTACGCGCTGCGCGCTTTGTTCCTGTAACAGCGCATCGAACTGCTTGCCGCCATTGCAAAAATTAACGTAGCTGCTGTCGCCAAGCGCAATGACGCCATAACGCAGATTAGGCTGGAAACCGAGATTATCTTTGATTCCCTGAAACAGCGGCACAATGCTATCCGGCAGATCGCCCTGCCCGGTCGTTGAGGTCACCACCAATGCATATTTATCCTGATAAGCCTGCCAGTCGGTAAGCTCCGGGTCTTCAAATACCGTGGCTTTATGGCCCTGCGCAGTTAAAATCGCCTCGGCCTCTTCGGCAACCAACAGCGCGTTTCCATACATCGTGCCGACAAAAATTCCAATTTCCGCCATAACCTTTATCTCCAGGGACTTAAGAATCTATCTGTTCATCCTGACCTGACAGCCCGCTGAACTCAACCCTTTCATTCTCAGGGAGAAGTCCGCGCCAGCCAAACTGTGATAACGCCTGCATCCAGACCTCATCCAGCCCGGCGCGAATAACCAGCGGTTCGCCAGTAAAGGGATGAGTCAGCTCAAGCTGACTAGCATGCAGCATCAAGCGCTGACAGCCGAAATGCTCTGCGGCGCTGCGGTTTTGCCGTAAATCACCATGCTTGCTGTCGCCAATTATCGGATGGCGCAAGTGAGCCAAATGGCGTCTGAGCTGGTGCTTACGACCGGTCTGAGGCTCCAGCTCCACCAGCCCGTAACGGGTGGTGGGATAGCGCCCGGTCGCCACCGGCATTTCAACCGTCGCCAGACCGCGATAATGGGTGACCGCAGGCTGCGGCTCTTTATCCTCGCGGGCAAATTTATCGGCTATCTTATCCAGCTCTTCCACCAGCGGGTAATCCAGCACGGCGTCGTCCATCAGCCAGCCACGCACAATCGCATGATAGCGTTTCTGCATTTGATGATGTTCAAACTGCTGAGACAGCAAACGCCCGGCTTCGCTGGACAGCCCCATCAGCAGCACGCCGGAGGTCGGTCTGTCGAGCCGGTGGGCGGTAAACACGTGCTGACCAATCTGGTCGCGCACCGTTTGCATCACCACCACTTTCTCATCGCGGTCGAGCCAACTGCGGTGAACCAGCCAACCAGAAGGTTTATTGACCGCAACCAGCCATTCGTCCTGATAGAGGATCTCCAGCATCAGGCGTTATCACTTGTAAATAGCGCATCCAGTTCCTGCAACGCCGTCAGGAGAATGTCGCGTTGTGGGTGATCGGCCGTCAGCGCCATTTCGTAATACGGTGCGATGGCAAAAGCCTGCGGCAGCGGCTGCGCATTATCAAGCAGGGTATGCATACGGGGAATCAACACCCACTGCAGCCATTCGACCGGCTCCATGGTATCCATACAAAAAGGCTGCGTGCTGGTAAACAGATGCTCCGCTGGCTCGTCCATCCGCCAGTGATGATGTTCACGCAGTAGCGCTTCAAGCGCGTGTAACTGCTGGCGCACACGGTCATGAGTCGTCATGAAATTAACCTCAATGATGAAAAATCTGGCGCGAAGAATAGCACTAGTGAAGAGGAAATAAAAAAAGGGAGCACTGTAAAAACAGTGCTCCCGGTTCGTTTCGCAGCATTCCAGCTACTTTTGGTGCTCCCTGCTCATCCGTGACAACTTTTCCTGTGGTCTTGCGACCTTGTTCATCCTGAACTTTTGCATCCTGCTCACATCACCCCGATGTGAAAACTTCATCCTGAAGTGTCCTGGCCATCCTGACCCGCCGAACATCCTGACCGGCTCTCATTCTCCATCCTGGAGGTGTCCTTTAACGCATCCCGCGCTTTCCGCTTTGCTTCATCCTGAAGCCTGTCCTTGTAACACCATCCTGGTGTGTCCTGCCGAAGAGCCATCATCCTGATGTTCACTTCGTTGTGCGACTCCTTGTCGACAGATATAGAATCGCTTGTTTCGCTTTGTCTTACAAGATACTTACAGACAAACACTTAAGGTAATTTTCATATGAAAGTTGACAATAAAATACTAACAAGTTGAATTGTAAGTAATTAATAGTTTTTCAATTCATTAAGTCTTCACTTATTACCTGGCAATGTCCTACAGGGTTTGTAAGAGATCTCTCACACGATTAAGGGCAAACAGGATTACAGAACTGGCTTAAGTTGAGTGAGGAATTCCGCAAGCGAGGCTGCCAGCACCGTTCGTTGACGGGTTCCCAGCGTTTCTTTGCAAACTTCACCGGACAGGTTGCACACCGAGATGACATCAAGTTCGTTGTCCTGAGTGGCAATGAAAAGCGTAGGCGAGAGCTTGAGTCGCTTTTGCGTAACCAGGTGACCAATCAGGTTTTCCTGAACGCGCCTGAAGTCATCCTCACTCCAGGTTTGCAGCAACGTCAGCTTTTCATTCGCAAACTGCGCGTGCATATCCCCAGCAAACTGGGTGGTGTAAAAAGCGTGAACGGCAGGTTGTATCACAATGTCAAAGGCACGTTCAACCGCATTGACGTTTTTTTCACCGACAAAAGGCTGCGGTTGCCAGTAAACCGCATCGTTAGTGGAAGAAATGATGCACGGTGACGGTACACCATACAGCTCTTCGCTGAGCGGCCAGCTGTTGTTTTTGTCATGCCACGCGTCGCAATAACGCGTCGTAAAGGCTGTCAACGCCTGCACTGTCAATTCGTCCACTGATTTCTCTCTTCACAAAAGCCAGGATACACTTGTCGCATAGTGTATCTGGTTTATGACGGTGAAACATGTCTTCTTATGAAAATCATCGGGCGCTTGACGGCCTGACTCTCGGTAAATCAACGGATTATCGGGACAATTACGATGCCAGTCTGTTGCAGGGCGTTCCGCGCAGCCTCAACCGCGACCCGCTGGATCTAAAGGCCGATAATCTGCCTTTTCACGGTGCCGATATCTGGACGCTGTATGAACTGTCGTGGCTGAATGCCAACGGCTTACCGCAGGTTGCGGTCGGTCATGTGGAGCTGGATTACACCAGCGTAAATCTGATTGAATCGAAAAGCTTTAAGCTGTACCTGAACAGTTTTAACCAGACGCGTTTTGACTCCTGGGAGGCGGTACGCCAGACGCTGGAAAACGATCTGCGTGCCTGCGCTCAGGGCGATGTCAGCGTGGCGCTATACCGCCTTGACGAGCTGGAAGGACAACCGATTGCCTACTTTAACGGCACCTGTATCGATAATCAGGATATCGTCATTGATAACTACCAGTTCAGCACTGAATATCTGGAAAATGCCGTGAGCGGCGAAAAAGCGGTGGAAGAGACGCTGGTCAGCCACCTGCTGAAATCCAACTGTCTGATCACCCACCAGCCCGACTGGGGCTCCATACAAATTCAGTATCGTGGACACAAAATCGACAGGGAGAAGCTGCTGCGTTATCTGGTCTCCTTCCGCCACCATAATGAATTTCACGAGCAGTGCGTGGAGCGCATTTTCAATGACATTCTGCGCTTCTGCCAGCCGGAGAAACTGAGCGTCTACGCGCGCTACACGCGGCGTGGTGGTCTGGACATTAACCCATGGCGCACCAATACCGATTTCACGCCAGCTACGGGCCGACTGGTACGTCAGTAATCTTTTTTCTCAATTTTGCGTGTCGGATTCCGCGCGCAAGGTTGTGAAAGGCCATCAGCCAGGGCTATTGTAACTACCAGGGAATGACGTTTTGCGTCCCATAAGGAGTCTACTTGATTACACATATTAGCCCACTTGGCTCAATGGACATGTTGTCGCAGCTGGAAGTCGAATTACTTAAACGCACGGCCAGCAGCGACCTGTATCAACTGTTTCGTAACTGTTCACTTGCCGTTCTGAACTCCGGCAGTCTGACCGACAACAGCAAAGAACTGCTGTCCCGCTTTGAAAGTTTCGACATTAACGTGCTGCGCCGCGAACGAGGCGTGAAGCTGGAACTGATTAATCCGCCTGAAGATGCGTTTGTTGATGGGCGCATCATTCGTGCGCTACAAGCCAACCTTTTTGCCGTGCTGCGCGACATTCTGTTCGTCAATGGTCAGATCCATAACGCGGGTCGTTTTCAGCATCTGGATCTCGAAAGTTCGGTGCATATTACCAACCTGGTGTTCTCGATCCTGCGTAACGCCCGGGCGCTACACGTCGGTGAAGCGCCGAACATGGTTGTCTGCTGGGGCGGTCACTCAATCAACGAAAATGAATACCTGTATGCGCGTCGCGTCGGCACCCAGTTGGGCCTGCGTGAGTTGAACATCTGTACCGGCTGCGGTCCGGGAGCGATGGAAGCGCCAATGAAAGGCGCTGCGGTCGGTCACGCCCAGCAGCGTTACAAAGACAGCCGCTTTATTGGTATGACCGAACCGTCAATCATCGCCGCTGAGCCGCCTAACCCGCTGGTTAACGAACTGATCATCATGCCGGACATTGAAAAACGTCTGGAAGCGTTCGTGCGTATCGCCCACGGTATTATCATCTTCCCGGGTGGTGTCGGGACTGCGGAAGAGCTGTTGTATCTGCTGGGGATCTTGATGAACCCGGCAAACAAAGATCAGGTGCTACCGCTGATTTTGACCGGACCAAAAGAGAGTGCCGATTACTTCCGCGTGCTGGACGAATTTATCGTGCACACGCTGGGGGAAGAAGCCCGCCGACACTATCGCATTATCATTGACGATGCGGCGGAAGTTGCGCGTTTGATGAAAAAAGCGATGCCGCTGGTAAAAGAGAACCGTCGCGACACCGGAGATGCCTACAGTTTTAACTGGTCGATTCGTATCGCACCTGATTTGCAGATGCCGTTCGAGCCGTCCCATGAAAACATGGCTAACCTGAAACTGTATCCGGATCAACCCGTTGAAGTTCTGGCGGCCGACCTGCGTCGTGCATTCTCGGGTATTGTGGCCGGTAACGTGAAGGAGGTCGGCATTCGCGCCATCGAAGAGTTTGGCCCGTACAAAATCCACGGTGACCGCGAAATGATGCGCCGCATGGACGATCTCCTGCAGGGCTTCGTTGCGCAGCATCGCATGAAGTTGCCAGGCTCCGCGTACATCCCTTGCTACGAGATCTGCGCCTGACCTTCAACACCCGATAGCAGACGCTACCGCGGTGACAATTTTGTCCATATCAAAGCCGGGTTTGGCGCATGCGCCTCCCGGCTTTTTTTAGTGATACCAGTCACATAGCTCAGACGATTATATAAATACCAATGATATGTCGTTAAATATAACGCGCCACGCAAACGATTACCTTTAAAAACCAACCGTCATTTATCTTAGGAAATTATTATTAGTCGCCAAAATCCTCTAAAAACAACAGTTTTTACAGCGCAACGCTCGTATCTTCGCGCCTTCGCTTTCATGAGATATGTCGTTAATGTTAGCCTCTGCGCCCGTAAATTCGCTTTGACTATTTTTTAACAGATTAATGGTCCAAATTTATCCACATAAAAGGTGGATTATTGCATTTGGGATCGCGATCACTGATACATTCATTACTAAAATGTATCTTTCCGCCCGCAAATTATTACGGCGAAAAATTATATAAAAAATCGCTCAACGAATTTCGATTTACAGTCGGGTTCTTTCTCATCGGATTGACCCCAAACCCGACTTTTTAAGCTTCCTCCAGGAGAAATAGATGGAAAACACTCAAACCAGCACTATCGTTACGGGTCAGACCCGCAGCGCATGGCGCAAGACAGATACCATGTGGATGCTGGGCCTTTACGGCACGGCGATTGGCGCGGGTGTATTGTTCCTGCCGATTAACGCAGGTGTAGGCGGTATGATCCCGCTGATCATCATGGCGATCCTTGCCTTCCCGATGACCTTCTTTGCACACCGTGGCCTGACCCGCTTCGTGTTGTCCGGTAAAAATCCGGGTGAAGACATTACTGAAGTTGTAGAAGAACACTTTGGCGTTGGCGCGGGTAAACTGATTACCCTGCTCTACTTCTTCGCTATCTACCCGATTCTGTTGGTTTACAGCGTAGCAATCACCAACACCGTTGAAAGCTTCCTGGCTCACCAGCTGGCGATTACTCCGCCGCCGCGTGCCATTCTGTCTCTGATCCTGATTGTCGGTATGATGACCATCGTGCGCTTCGGTGAGCAGATGATCGTTAAGGCGATGAGCATCCTGGTATTCCCGTTTGTTGCCGCCCTGATGCTGCTGGCGCTGTATCTGATCCCTCAGTGGAGCGGTGCGATTCTGGAAACCATGTCTTTTGACTCTGCGGCAACCACCGGCAACGGCCTGCTGTTGACCCTGTGGCTGGCGATTCCGGTAATGGTGTTCTCCTTTAACCACTCCCCGATCATCTCCTCCTTCGCCGTGGCGAAGCGTGAAGAGTACGGTGATGAAGCTGAGAAGAAATGCTCCAAGATTCTGGCATTCGCTCACATCATGATGGTACTGACCGTTATGTTCTTCGTCTTCAGCTGTGTATTCAGCCTGACTCCGGCAGATCTGGCCGCAGCGAAAGAGCAGAACATCTCTATCCTGTCTTACCTGGCGAACCACTTTAACGCGCCGATTATTGCCTGGATGGCACCGATCATCGCGATGATCGCTATCACCAAATCCTTCCTCGGCCACTACCTGGGCGCACGTGAAGGCTTCAACGGGATGGTGATTAAGTCTCTGCGCGGCAAAGGCAAAACCATCGAAATCAACAAACTGAACAAAATCACTGCGCTGTTCATGCTGGTAACCACCTGGATTGTGGCAACGCTGAACCCGAGCATCCTCGGTATGATTGAGACCCTGGGTGGCCCAATCATCGCGATGATTCTGTTCCTGATGCCGATGTATGCAATTCAGAAAGTACCGGCAATGCGTAAATACAGCGGCCATATCAGCAACGTCTTCGTTGTGATTATGGGCCTGATCGCTATCTCCGCTATTTTCTACTCTCTGTTCAGTTAATTCCCCTGCGCCGCTCCTCGGGGCGGCGCACCTCGATACACAATGGACGCCTCATGATTAGCGTATTCGATATTTTCAAAATCGGCATTGGCCCTTCCAGCTCCCATACTGTTGGCCCGATGAAAGCAGGCAAACAATTCACGGATGACCTGATTGCACGCGGAATTCTCACTGACGTAACCCGCGTAGTGGTTGATGTTTATGGCTCTTTGTCCCTGACGGGCAAAGGTCACCATACCGACATCGCGATTATTATGGGTCTGGCGGGTAATCTGCCGGATACCGTAGACATTGATGCCATCCCGGCCTTTATCCAGGATGTGAACACTCATGGGCGTTTGCTGCTGGCGGACGGTCAACATGAGGTCGAATTCCCGGTCGACAAGTGCATGAATTTCCATACGGACAATCTGTCCCTGCACGAAAACGGGATGCGTATTACCGCACTGGCGGGCGAAAAAGCCATTTACAGCCAGACTTACTATTCCATTGGCGGTGGGTTCATCGTTGATGAAGAACATTTTGGTTTACCGAACAACTCTCCGGTAAACGTGCCGTATCCGTATAAATCCGCGGCGGACTTGCAACGTCATTGCCAGGAAACCGGCCTGTCGCTTTCCGGTCTGATGATGCAAAACGAACTGGCGCTGCACAGCAAAGAAGAGCTGGAACAGCACTTTGCCAACGTCTGGGAAGTGATGCGTAGCGGGATTGAGCGCGGTATCACCACCGAAGGTGTATTGCCGGGTAAATTGCGCGTTCCGCGTCGTGCGGCGGCGCTACGTCGTATGTTGGTCAGCAGTGACAAAACCACCACTGACCCGATGGCGGTTGTTGACTGGATCAACATGTTCGCGCTGGCCGTCAACGAAGAAAACGCCGCCGGTGGACGCGTGGTGACTGCGCCAACCAACGGCGCATGCGGGATTGTTCCTGCCGTGCTGGCGTACTACGACAAGTTTATCCGTGAAGTGAACGCTAACTCGCTGGCACGCTACATGCTGGTCGCGAGCGCCATCGGCTCGCTGTACAAGATGAACGCCTCTATCTCTGGCGCCGAAGTCGGCTGTCAGGGTGAAGTCGGCGTAGCCTGCTCCATGGCAGCTGCCGGTCTGGCCGAGCTGCTGGGCGGTAGCCCAACGCAGGTATGCATCGCGGCGGAAATCGGTATGGAACACAACCTGGGTCTGACCTGCGATCCGGTTGCCGGCCAGGTTCAGGTACCGTGCATTGAGCGTAATGCCATTGCTTCGGTTAAAGCGGTAAACGCCGCGCGTATGGCGCTGCGCCGTACCAGTGAACCGCGCGTGTGCCTCGATAAAGTCATCGAGACCATGTACGAAACCGGGAAAGACATGAATGCCAAATACCGCGAAACCTCTCGCGGCGGTCTGGCGATGAAGATTGTCACCTGCGATTAAAGCCCTGCCTATTGCCGGATGGCGGCTGACGCCTCATCCGGCAAAATGTTGATTTCAGATATTCGCCTCCCCCCGCCGTGAATGTTACCCTACAGACTGATCTGTTAGGGAGAACACCGTGGCCGTCCACCTGCTCATTGTCGATGCACTGAATCTTATCCGCCGTATTCACGCCGTACAGGGTTCCCCCTGCGTGGAAACGTGCCAGCACGCGCTCGATCAATTAATTGTGCACAGTCAGCCCACACACGCCGTGGCGGTATTTGATGATGAAGCGCGCAACAGCGGCTGGCGTCACCAAAGACTGCCTGACTACAAAGCCGGTCGGCCGCCAATGCCAGAGGACTTGCATCAGGAAATGCCCGCCTTACGCGCCGCTTTTGAACAGCTCGGCGTCTGCTGCTGGGTCTCCAGCGGTAATGAAGCCGACGATTTAGCCGCTACTCTGGCGATTAAGGTCTGCCAGGCAGGACATCAAGCCACCATCGTCTCCACCGATAAAGGCTACTGTCAGTTGCTCTCCCCGACGCTGCGTATTCGCGACTATTTTCAGAAGCGCTGGCTGGACGCGCCGTTCATTGAGAAAGAGTTCGGCGTGCTGCCGCAACAACTGCCCGATTACTGGGGGCTGGCTGGGATCAGCAGTTCTAAAGTACCGGGGGTCGCAGGTATTGGTCCGAAAAGCGCCACGCAATTGCTGACGCAGTTCCCCACGCTGGAAGCGCTGTATGAACATTTGGATAAGGTCCCGGAAAAGTGGCGCAAGAAACTTGAGATGCATAAAGAAATGGCGTTTCTGTGTCGGGATATCGCGCGACTGCAAACGGACTTACATATCGACGGGAATTTACAGCAGCTACGGCTGGCGCGGTAGTCTTATTGCTGGATGGTGGGTAAAACCCCTTATCCGGCCTACTTACCGTACAACCCTGTAGGCCGGATAAACCCCGGGTGATTACCAGGCGGTATGATACAGCTCAACGATATCGCCCAGGCTCGCTTCACGCGGATTTCCCCCGGTACAGACATCATCAAATGCAGCCTGCGCCAGTGCAGGAATATCCTCTTTGCGTACGCCTACATCGCGCAGGTGCAGCGGGATCCCAACATCACGGTTAAGGGCAAATACCGCATCCACTGCCGCTTTCCGTGCTTCTGCCAGCGTCAGTCCTTCAACCTTCACGCCCATCACCCGGGCGATATCGCGGAATTTCTCCCCGGTATATTCGGCGTTATAGTGCATCACATGCGGCAGCAAAATGGCATTCGCGACGCCGTGCGGGGTGTTATAAAACGCGCCCAGCGGGTGCGCCATGCCATGCACTAATCCCAGGCCAACGTTGGAAAAACCCATTCCGGCAACGTACTGGCCCAGCGCCATCGCTTCGCCCGCCTGGCTGTCGCCCGCGACCGATCCGCGTAAAGCCCCGGCAATAATTTCAATCGCTTTAATGTGCAGCGCATCGGTAAGCGCCCACGCTGCTCGCGTGATGTATCCTTCAATGGCATGGGTCAGGGCGTCAACACCCGTAGCCGCTTTTAAGGCCGCAGGCATACCGTCCATCATGTCAGCATCGATAAACGCCACCTGCGGAATATCGTGTGGATCGACACAAACAAACTTACGCCGGTTTTCTTCATCCGTGATCACGTAGTTAATGGTCACTTCCGCCGCCGTCCCTGCTGTGGTTGGGATAGCCATAACCGGCACGCTCGGGCAGCGCGTCGGGGATAACCCTTCGAGGCTGCGTACATCCGCAAACTCAGGGTTATTGTTGATAATACCAATCGCTTTACAGGTATCCTGCGGGGAGCCTCCGCCAATAGCTATCAAATAGTCTGCGCCACTTTGCTGAAAGACCTCCAATCCTTCCTGTACCACCGCAATGGTTGGGTTAGGAATAACACCTGAATAGATTTCCCACGCCAGACCTGCAGCGTCCATCCGGGACGTCACCTTCTCGACAACACCGCACCGCACCAGATTCTCATCGGTCACAATCAGCGCCTTGCGATAACCACGACGGATGACTTCATCGGTTAATGCACCAACAGCTCCCCGGCCAAACCATGCCGTTTCGTTCAGAATCATTCTGTTCGCCATCGTATTTCTCCTTTTCGCTATGCGAAATTACTCTTCAATTCGTAATCCGTAAGATTTGAATTTCTCCAGCACAATCGCGATCTCCTCATCGTCTAACACCGGAACCGGATCAACAATGGCCAGGGTGCTCAGATAAAGGCGCGCCAGAACTTCTACTTCATGCGCCAACCACAGTGCTTTTTCCAGATTCGCTTCACAAGCAATCAGCCCATGGTGCTGTAAAAGCGTTGCCTTACGGTTTTTCAGGGCGACGCTCACATGCTCTGACAGCTCTCGTGTACCAAACGTCGCATAAGGCGCACACGGAATAGAGTTTCCCCCCGCCGCCGCAATCATGTAATGGATTGCCGGAATTGGACGGTTGAGAATAGAAACGGCCGTACAGTGCACAGCATGGTTATGGACAACCGCATTGGCGTCCGGACGCGTCTGGTAAGCCGCCAGGTGAAAACGCCATTCGCTGGAGGGTAACTGACCTTTATCATATTTTCCGTCGTTATCTACATACACGATCATGTTTTCAGTAAGTCTTTCATAAGGAATACCGCTGGGCGTGATCAACATCCCATTCTCATATCGCGCACTCACATTTCCCGCCGTCCCCTGATTTAATCCAAGGCTGGTCATTTCAAGACAGGTTTCAATGATTTCTCGTGACAAACGCATTCTTTCCATAATGATTCTCCGGGTACAGTTTCTCCTCGTCTTTAATTGCGAAAAATGTAGCCGCAGAATAAGACGGGTCAGGTTTCAGATATGGGCAGCCACTGAATGTGTTTATTCAGATCCAGTTGGCCGATTTATTTATAGCAACGTATTATTGTTGTCTTACGCGCTTAATAAGTTTCATCGGTACTTTTACAGTTTCTTTAATAGGTTGGTCGTCAATGGCACTCATCATCATATCGAATGCTTTTTCCGCCCAAACATTTTCATCCTGCTGCATTGACCAGACATTATTGGCGAGAAATCCCAGCATCGGATGTTCATCGAATGTGCCAATATTAATATCAGGTGAAATTGTGCCGAAACGATGGCGAATAGCGTTAATAGCACCTTCCAGCACGGGTAATGATGAGGCAATAAACGCCTGCGGCTGCCCCTGTTCACCAATCAATCTATCCATCAGTTGAAAACCACCTTCAGGGGTGTTGTCAGGACCTTCACGCACCCAATCACGGTGATGAATACCATTATTCTTCAAAGAATTAAGGTAACCTTGCAAACGATCGCCAATACTGGGTAATCCGGTATCTCCGACTAAAAACCAGATCGGAGCCTTTCCGGCATCAAACAAACTTTGCGTCAACTTTTCGCCGCCTAAAATATTATGACTTTCAACCAGTGCGTTATCGGTATACTTAAAATCACGGTCCAGTAACACCATCGGTTTTCTGACCTGGCGTAAATGGTGTTGCTGATTCTCCAATGTTGAGGGAACAATAAAAAGGCCATCAACATTGCGAGCGATTAACGCTTTGGTCAATTTATTTTCGTAATCAACATCATCATAGGTACAGCTAATCATTAACTGATAACCGGAGCGACGACAGCGTTGCTCAAGTTTCTCGGCGAGAGTGGCAAAGAAGACGTTGGAAATATTGGGAACAATCAGTCCCAATGTATCCGTTTTATTCAATTTCAGGCTGCGGGCCGAATGGTTTATGACGTAACCATAGCGCTCAACATATTCATTAATACGCGTTTGGGTTTTGACACTGATTCGATATTGCTCTGCTTTCCCGTTCAGCACCAGTCGTACGGTCGTAACCGATAAATTCAGATCGCTGGCTATCTGTTCTACTGTTTTAGCCATTTATATGCCCCAGTCCACATCCAAAAACGTCAATCTCCAATCATAAAAGTATTTTAAACTTTTGTCTTACTGCATAAGCTGGTTAATCGCCTGCTGCTGATCCCACATCATCAGATAGACCTGGTATTTGCGCTCATAGAAGTCCCGCCGTGCCGGATTAGCCTTAATAACCTCGCCGGAGCGAACCATCGCCTGGCATGCAGATGGAATATTTGCCCACGCGCCGCTTGCTACCGCGCCGGTGATAGCTGCCCCTAGCGTCACTGCATCTTCCTCCTGCATAAGATGAATATCGCATCCGGTAGCATCGGCATACTCCCGCATCCACAGCGGGTTATGCGTTGCGCCGCCGCACAGCGCCAATCGGGAAATGGTATGGCCGTTTTCACGCATCACTTCCATAATGTGCCGCGTACCGCAGGCAATCGCCTGTAATGTCGCCAGGTACAGGCGAGCCACCTGCATCTCGCCTCGCTCAAGAGTCAAGCCGCAGACGCTGCCCCGGGCATCGGGTCGCGCGCGGGGGGAGCGATTGCCATGGTGATCGGCCAGCACATGCAAATAACGACCAGGTTCAGACTCCTTCCTCTCAAGTTCCGCAACCCATTCGTTGACTAAAACGATCGGATGGCAACCCCGCGCCTCGGCCTTATGAAACAGCTCCGCACTCGCCCCTGATTCCTGGAGCGTCCAGTCGACCAATGCCCCAGCGGCGCTTTGCCCTCCCTCCGTCAACCAGTAGCCCGGCAGCATGGCAGACCAATACGGTCCCCATACGCCCGGCGTATAAATTTCCTGTTCGCTGCACAGCATATGGCAGTTTGACGTTCCGCTAATCAACGCTAACGTTCCCGCAGGCTCAACGCCAGCAAGCGCCAAACCGCCTGCATGGGCATCAATCATCCCACTGGCGACGACAACTGCAGTCGTCAGCCCCAACGCCTGGGCCGCGTCGGCGCTAAGCGTTCCCACGGCGGCACCAGGCGGAAGAATATGCGACGGAATTTTGCCCGTTAAATCCGTTAACTCTACGGCGTCGAGCAGAGAGTGGCTAAAGCGTTGTTCATGGGCCAGATAGTTCCATTTACAGGTCAGCGTACACAGACCGGCCACGTCACTCCCGGTGGCTTTACAGACAAGGTAGTCAGCCAAATCGTAAAAACGATGCGCACTGTGCCAGGTTGCAGGAAAGTGTTTTTTTAGCCACAGCACCTTGGGAAGCTCCATTTCGACGCTGACTTCACCGCCAACGTAACGCAGAGCCGGATCCTGCGTAGCGTTAATATGCTGAGCTTCCTGCACCGCGCGATGGTCCATCCACATGATGATGTTATGGTCTGATGGTTCGCCTGGTGAAACCGCCAGGCCCTGCCCTTGCTCGTCGAGAGCCACCAATGAACAAGTGGCATCGAATCCCAGTGAACGGATATCCTCAATGCAGATCCCGGATGACGATACCGCCCCCTTAACCGCATCGCAAACCTGCTGCCAGATTTCTGCAGATGACTGCTCAACCCGAGCGGGGCCGGGTCGAAACTGCGAGATAGGGCGTGTCGCAAAGGCCAGGCGTTTGCCGCTGGCATCGAAAACCCCCGCCCTGACACTGGCAGAGCCGACATCCACACCGAGGAAATATCCACTGCTCATAGTAACTCCCTGACGTTAGCTAATAGTGGGGCGAGTACCTCGCCCCAACGCTCTTATTTTTTACCGAATGGGTGTAACAGCTTGTCAATTTCTGGGGTATCAATGTTCTTCGCACTAACGAATTTAACCGGAATATCAATCTCTTTTGGTACAGACTGACCGGATACCGCCGCATTCAGCGTCTTGATACCCTGATAGCCAATCTGGTAGGCGTCCTGCACAACAAAGCCCTGAATCACTCCGGACTTCAGGAAGGCAATAATGGCCTCGGTGCTATCAAAACCAATCACCTTCACTTTACCTTTCAGGTTTTGACTATCAATTGCGTTTGCTACGCCGAGCGTTGAGCCTTCATTAGTGCCATAAATCCCTGCAATATCCGGGTTGGCCTGGATCATATCGATGGTTTTATCCATCGCTTTTTGCGGATCGCCATCGCTGTACTGGACTGGTAGCACCTGGATATCCGGATATTTTTCCTTCATGCGGGCAATAAACCCTTCTGAACGCTCAATCGCTGAGGAGGTCCCTGCTACGTGCGCAATAATGCCCACTTTTCCTTTGCTGCCCACTTCTGCTGCCAACGCGTCTGCCGCTTCAGCCCCGGCTTTACGGTTATTCGTGGCGACAAAACTGACCGGAATATCAGAATTCACACCGGAGTCAAAGGTCACAACTTTAATGCCGCGTGAATTTGCGGTCTCAACTAATGGTGCCAGCGCATTGGCATCTAACGCGGCCAGCAATAGTCCATTGGGTTTTTGCGCCATCGCGTTTTCAACTAACTGAATCTGCTCGGCAATCTGAGTTTCATCCGCCGGGCCCACATAGCTGGTTTTGTCACCCAACTCTTTTGCTGCCGCTTCCGTCCCCATTTTTACGGTTTGCCAGAATTCATGCTGGAAACCTTTACTGACCACGGGAAGATTCATATCTTTAGCCAAAACGCTGGATGTCATACAGGCCAGCAGGGATAACGCATAGACAAAATTCCTGGTTCTCATTGTTTTACTCCGTTCTGAGTGAGTCACCCTAAACGTCAGGGTTATGATGTCCCGTGACTTCCGGGAGCGTAAATCAACGAATTTTTTTGCGTAATGTGTCGAGATAAACCGCTGCAATGACCACTACACCCATGGCCACCATTTGCCAGAACTGGGAAACTCCCATCAGGTTCAGACCATTTTTCAACACGCTCATAATGAATGCGCCAATGATAGTGCCGCCGATGGTGCCAATCCCGCCCATCAGGCTGGTACCGCCAATAACGACCGCCGCGATGGCTTCCAGCTCATAACCCACGCCGACCGTCGGCTGACCAGAGTTCAAACGAGAAGCCAGAATGACCCCGGCAATCCCGGTCAGCAGACCACAAAAGGCGTAGACGAAAATTTTCACGCGTTGCACTTTAATCCCGGAAAGATGTGCCGCCACCTCATTACTGCCCACTGCGTAAACATAGCGGCCTATCACCGTTTTCTTCAGGATGTACGCGGCGATGAGCGCCACCACCACCAGGTAAAAGACAGGATATGGCAGCACATCAAACAACCGTCCCTGGGCCAGCATTTTGAAGGTGGGGTAATCAGCGAAGTAAATCGCGCGGCCATCGGTCATCACCATATTGATACCTCTGACGGACATCATTAGACCCAGCGTGGCGATAAAAGGCGGGATAGTCATTTTGGTGACCAGTAGACCATTGATATAGCCGCATAATCCTCCAGCCAGTACACCCGCAAAAATACAGACGGGCAGAGGCAGACCTAGCGTGGCGCAGATACCTACCGCGACACCAGAAAATGCCACGACTGAACCGAGAGAAAGGTCGATCCCTGAAGTGATAATGACGAAGGTAACGCCAATCGCCATAATGCCAATCACCGAGGTTTGCAGGGCAATTGTCATAATGTTTTCAGTGTTAAAGAAAAATGGCGAACCAAAACTAAAAAATATCACCAAAATAATCAGACTTAAAAGTGGCGCAAGGCGCATTAAAAGTTCTTTGTTAATTTTTATTTTCTTATTATTGCTGTCTGAAGAGGTTACAGAGATAGTCATAAGTTAGTCCTCTAACGTCGCATATTGCATGATTTTTTCTTGTGTGGCGTCATCAGAAGCTAGCTCTCCGGTAATACGCCCATTACGCATTACTAAAATGCGATCGCACATACCCAGCACTTCCGGTAATTCAGAGGAGATCATGATAATTGATTTCCCTTTTGCCACCAGCCGATTCATTAATTCATAAATTTCAAGTTTGGCCCCCACATCAATCCCGCGAGTGGGTTCATCAAAGATGAGAATATCGGTGTCTTTACACACCCATCGGGCAATAATAATTTTCTGCTGATTACCACCACTTAAATTCAAGGCAGCTTGCTCTAAATGTGGTGTTTTAATGCGTAGGGCTTTAACCTGTTCCTCGCTGGTTTTCTGGCAACGTGTGCTGTCCACATTGCCAAAACGATCGGAATACTCAGGGTAATTGCCCAACATAATATTGCGCTCAACGGACAGTCCTAATGCCAGCCCCTCTTTTTTCCTGTCCTCGGTTAAATAGCTGATACCCTGTTGGATAGCATCAGGAATATCTTTAATCACCGTAACTTTACCGTTCAGCTTGAGGGTTCCACCATCAATGGGATCCGCGCCAAAAATCGCCCGTGCCAGCTCAGTACGCCCTGCGCCCATCAGGCCGGCGAAGCCCAGGATTTCTCCTTGGTAAAGCGTGAAATCGATATTGTTCAATACACCATTGCGCGTTAGCCCACTCACTTCCAACACGGGCTTACGTTGAGCCAAAGGTTTACGGCGAGGATAAATATTACCGAGGTCGCGCCCGACCATCATGGCAATCAGGTCGCTAATTTTGACCGCATCATAATCCACGGTGGCAATAAACTGCCCATCGCGCATTACCGTAGCGCGATCGGCTATCAGCGCCAGCTCCTCCAGTCGGTGCGAGATGTAAACAATGCCAGTCCCCTGTTCTTTCAATAAACGGGTTACCTGAAATAAGCTGTCGATTTCCGTTTCCGTAAGTGCTGCCGTAGGTTCGTCCATAATAAGAATCTTGGCATTGACCGATATCGCTTTAGCTATCTCAACCATTTGTTGTTGAGCAACGGTCAAATCGGCAACCAGCGTATCTGGCGCGATATTCAGGTTTAACTTTTGCAAAATATCGATAGCAGCCTGTCGCTGTTGTTTTTCATCCAGACGCCAGCGATTATTTTTGCAAAACTCCCTGCCAATAAATATATTTTCTTCAACGGTGAGTTCAGGGAAGAGGTTAAATTCCTGATGAATAATCGTGATACCTGCACTTTGTGCACTTAACGGGTTAGCGAAAGTAACCGACTGCCCCTCAAAAATAATATCCCCTTCATCAGGCTGATAAACACCGGATAAGATCTTCATCAACGTAGACTTTCCTGCGCCATTCTCACCCAGCAGCGCATGAACTTCACCTTTGCGTAAAGCAAAATCCACATTACTCAACGCTAATACGCCGGGAAAACGTTTCGTAATATGACTCATCTGTAAAAATGTTTCAGACATTGCTGCTTTCCTCAATATACAGAAACTGCAATCAGTGAATCAGGCGAAAACAAGATTGCCAGAGAGCCATCGTCACCGTTAATGCGAATACTACTTACAAGTTCATATGCGTTTTATCAATCATGCTAACTCGAGTTAGCGAAGTGCCTTTTAAAGCTATTTTAGCTACTCAAATTAGCCAAATCATTTGGTTTAAAACTGTGATGCTGAACAGACAATTTATTATATGTTTATGATTTAAAAAGATTTTTATTAAAATATGCGTATTTGTTTATTTGACGCAGATCGAATTTTAACCACTTCTCGTGAAGCCTCTCACAGTTCCATAACAAAAAAGTTGTGTAAAAAACTCTCCAATACCTAAGCTAACTCGAGTTAGCAAAAATTGGTAATTCAGCCAACTGCGACAGTGGTGTCCAACATCCGCTTTTGCAGCACGGCACAAAGTGAGATGAGGAACCTCGAATGAGAAAAAATAGCTTACCGAAGATTGGTATCCGCCCGGTTATTGATGGTCGTCGTATGGGGGTACGTGAGTCGCTTGAAGAGCAAACCATGAATATGGCGAAAGCCACCGCCGCGCTTATTACGGAAAAACTTCGCCATGCCTGTGGCGCACAAATTGAATGTGTAATTGCCGACACCTGTATTGCCGGTCTGGCGGAATCCGCAGCCTGTGAAGAAAAGTTCAGCAGCCAAAATGTTGGCGTAACGATTACCGTTACCCCTTGCTGGTGCTACGGCAGCGAAACCATCGACATGGATCCGATGCGTCCGAAAGCTATCTGGGGCTTTAACGGCACAGAACGCCCTGGCGCCGTTTATCTTGCTGCCGCGCTGGCTGCGCATAATCAAAAAGGTCTGCCCGCGTTCTCCATTTACGGTCACGACGTACAGGATGCCGGCGACACCACCATCCCCGCCGACGTCGAAGAAAAACTGCTGCGTTTCACCCGGGCGGGCTTAGCCGTTGCCAGTATGAAAGGTAAAAGCTATTTATCCGTAGGCGGCGTTTCTATGGGCATCGCCGGTTCTATTGTCGATCATAACTTCTTTGAATCCTGGCTGGGAATGAAGGTTCAACCTGTTGATATGACTGAACTTCGCCGTCGAATTGACCAGAAAATTTATGACGAAGCTGAACTGGATATCGCACTGGCGTGGGCAGACAAACATTTCCGCTACGGCGAAGATCAGAACGCGCAACAGTATAAGCGTAACGAAGAACAGAGCCGCGCAGTACTGAAAGAAAGCCTGCTGATGGCGATGTGCATCCGCGACATGATGCAAGGCAATCAGAAACTGGCAGACAAAGGTCGTGTTGAAGAATCGCTGGGTTACAACGCGATTGCCGCGGGATTCCAGGGCCAGCGTCACTGGACGGATCAATATCCAAACGGCGACACTGCCGAAGCACTGCTGAATAGCTCCTTCGACTGGAATGGCGTGCGTGAGCCGTTCGTTGTCGCGACTGAAAACGACAGTCTCAACGGCGTAGCGATGCTGTTTGGTCACCAGCTCACCGGTACAGCACAGGTTTTTGCTGATGTGCGCACCTTCTGGTCGCCAGAGGCGGTGGAGCGTGTCACGGGTAAACCGCTGACCGGGCTGGCTGAGCACGGCATTATTCACCTGATTAACTCCGGCTCGGCTGCACTGGATGGTTCCTGCAAGCAGCGCGATGGCGAAGGGAAACCAACCATGAAGCCGCACTGGGAAATCTCACAGAAAGAGGCTGATGATTGTCTGGCGGCGACCGAATGGTGTCCGGCTATTCACGAATACTTCCGCGGCGGCGGTTATTCCTCTCGCTTCCTGACCGAGGGCGGTGTGCCATTCACCATGACTCGCATCAATATTATCAAAGGGTTAGGACCGGTACTGCAAATCGCCGAAGGCTGGAGCGTGGAGTTACCAAAAGAGGTGCATGCTCAGCTTGATGCGCGTACCAACTCGACCTGGCCGACCACCTGGTTTGCCCCGCGCTTAACCGGTAAAGGTCCATTCAGCGATGTCTATTCCGTCATGGCTAACTGGGGTGCAAACCACGGTGTGCTGACGATTGGTCACGTCGGCGCAGACTTTATTACGCTTGCCGCCATGCTGCGTATTCCGGTTTGCATGCACAACGTGGAAGACGAAAAAATCTATCGTCCTTCAGCCTGGGCGGCCCACGGTATGGATAGCGAAGGCCAAGATTATCGTGCCTGCCAAAACTACGGCCCGCTGTATAAGCGTTAATGCGACTCCGCCCGGTGGCGCAAGCTTACCGGGCCTACAGGAGCACAACGTGTAGGCCGGATAAGGCGTTTACGCCGCCATCCGGCAACGTCTCGGGAGCGATTATGAAACAAGACGTTATTCTGGTCCTCGATTGTGGCGCAACCAACGTGCGGGCCATTGCCGTTGACCAACAGGGAAAAATTATCGCCCGCGCCTCAACGCCCAACGCCAGTGATATTGCCGCGGAGAATGGCGCCTGGCATCAGTGGTCGCTGGAAGCCATTTTGCAACGCTTCGCCGACTGCTGTCAGCGGCTCTCCACGCAACTGGCCAATTGCCGTATCTGCGGGATCGCCGTCACCACCTTCGGCGTAGACGGTGCGCTGGTCGATCAACACGGCAGGCAGTTATATCCGGTAATCAGTTGGAAGTGCCCGCGCACCGCAGCAGTGATGGAAAACATCCATCGCTACATGTCGCCCCAGCAACTGCAGGAAATCTCCGGCGTCGGCGCGTTCAGCTTCAACACGCTGTATAAACTGGTGTGGCTGAAAGAAAACCATCCACAACTGCTCGAACAGGCACACGCCTGGCTGTTTATTTCGTCGCTTATTAACCACCGTTTAACCGGCAAGTTCACCACAGATATCACTATGGCGGGCACCAGCCAGATGCTGAACATCCAGCAGCGCGATTTCAGTGATGACATTTTGCAGGCAACCGGCATACCGCGCCGACTGTTTCCACGTCTGGTGGAAGCGGGCGAACAGATTGGGGCACTGCAACACGAGGCCGCCAGCCTGCTCGGGCTGCCAGTGGGTATTCCGGTGATATCTGCCGGGCACGACACGCAGTTTGCGCTGTTTGGTGCGGGAGCTCAGCCAGACGAACCGGTGCTTTCTTCCGGTACATGGGAAATTCTGATGGTGCGCAGTGCGCAGGTGGACACCTCTCTGCTCAGCCGTTATGCGGGTTCCACTTGTGAATTAGATAGCCAGGCCGGACTGTACAATCCCGGCATGCAGTGGCTGGCCTCCGGCGTACTCGAATGGGTACGTAAGCTGTTTTGGACTGCCGAAACGCCCTGGCAGACGCTGATTGACGAAGCCCGGTCCATTCCTGCTGGCGCAGAAGGCGTCAAGATGCACTGCAACCTGCTGGCCTCTCAGAATGCGGGCTGGCAAGGGGTTACGCTCAATACCACCCGCGGGCATTTTTATCGCGCCGCGCTGGAAGGACTGACAGAACAGTTGCAGCGGAATTTGCACACGCTGGAAAAAATCGGTCATTTCCAGGCCTCTGAATTGTTATTGGTTGGCGGGGGCAGCCGCAACGCATTGTGGAACCAGATTAAAGCGAACGTTCTCGGGATCCCTGTAAAAGTGCTGGATGACGCCGAAACCACTGTGGCAGGCGCCGCGATGTTTGCCTGGTCAGGTATGGGTGAATTTACCTCCCCGGAACAGGCTCGTGCCCAGGTGCGCTACCAGTACCGTTACTTCTATCCGCAAACCGAATCCGAACTGACAGGAGTCGAGTAACATGCTCAAAACGATATCACCCTTAATTTCTCCCGACCTGCTGAAGGTGCTGGCTGAGATGGGTCACGGCGATGAGATTATCTTTTCCGATGCCCATTTTCCGGCTCACAGCATGGGACCGCAGGTGATTCGCGCCGACGGTCTGCTGGTCAGCGATCTGCTGCAGGCGATTATTCCGCTTTTTGAACTGGACAACTACGCCCCGCCGCTGGTGATGATGGCCGCAGTAGAAGGCGACGCTCTCGATCCTGACGTCGAGGCTCGCTATCGTCAGACGCTTTCCTTGCAGGCCCCCTGCCCCGACATCACGCGTATTGACCGCTATGCCTTTTACGAACGCGCGCAAAAGGCTTTTGCGATCGTTATCACAGGAGAGCGGGCAAAGTACGGGAATATTCTTTTAAAAAAAGGGGTAACGCCATAATCTCTGGTCAGAATGCCCGTCTGATACGGGCATTCTGCATAAGATGAGGATCAGAACATGAAAGCGGCGCGCCAGCAGGCAATTGTAGATCTGCTTACCCACCACAAAAGCCTGACAACCGAAGCCCTGTCTTTGCAGCTAAACGTCAGCAAAGAGACCATCCGCCGCGATCTCAGTGAATTACAAACCCAGGGCAAAGTGCTACGCAATCACGGGCGGGCCAAGGCCATTCACCGGAAAAATCAGGACAGTGGCGACCCGTTTCATATTCGACTCAAAAGTCACTATGCGCACAAAGCGGATATTGCGCGGGAAGCGCTGGCATGGATTGAAGAAGGAATGGTGATCGCCTTAGACGCCAGCTCAACCTGCTGGTATCTGGCGCGTCAGCTACCGGACATCGACATTCTCGTTTTCACCAACAGCCAACCCATTTGCCAGGAATTAGCTAAACGCGAACACATTCAGCTCATCAGCTCTGGCGGCCGCCTTGAACGTAAATATGGCTGTTATGTTAATTCCGCGCTCATCTCGCAGCTAAAATCCCTCGATATCGATCTGTTTATTTTTTCCTGCGAAGGGATCGACAGCGATGGCGCGCTCTGGGACTCCAATGCCACCAACGCAGAATTCAAATCCATTCTGCTTAAGCGCGCATCGCAATCTTTATTGCTGATCGATAAAAGTAAGTTTAATCGTTCCGGGGAGGCTCGGATTGGGCATCTGGATGATGTGACGCATATCGTGTCAGATACACAGCTGACTGAAACAACATAGACCGGATAAGACGTTTACGCCGCCATCCGATCTATGTTTAGCGTTATCGCTCGTCCCGACGACCGCCGACGGCCGCCCACAGACGACGCACGTGTACGGTCACTTCTTCCCGATCATGATACAGCTGACGTGCCTGCATCTGGGCATTGACGCCATGCTCATCAAGCTGTGCCTGGATATAGGCCAGATTCTGCGATACCTCTTCATAACGTTTTTTCATCGGCAGCTTGAGGTTGAAGATCGTCTCGCGACACCAGCCGTTGACCAGCCACTGTGCCATCAGCGCGGCAACCTTCGCCGGCTTCTCCACCATGTCGCACACCATCCATGAGATGTTGTTACGATTCGGGCGATACTTAAATCCGTCTTCGCGCAGCCAGGTGACCTGCCCTGTATCCATCAGGCTTTGCGCCATCGGACCGTTATCCACGGAATAAACCCACATGTTGCGTTTAACCAGTTGATAGGTCCAACCGCCCGGACATGCGCCTAAATCCACGGCATACATGCCGTTGGCCAGACGCTCGTCCCACTCATCTTCTGGAATGAACACATGCAGCGCCTCTTCCAGCTTCAGCGTTGAGCGGCTCGGCGCATCGGCCGGGAACTTCAGGCGCGGAATCCCCATGTAGAACGGGGAGTTATTGTCAGGCCAGGAATAACCGGTATAACAACAGCCAGGGGCGATAAAGAAAACATGAACCACCGGACGTTTCGGTGTTTCATATTTTGCCAGTACGCCCGCTTCACGCAGCGCCGCGCGCAGCGGTACGGTAAATTTACGGCAGAACTTAACCAGCTCTTTGCTTTCATTGGTGTCGGCGACTTCGACCCGCAGATCGCCGCCTTTTTCCACCACGCCCTGCAACATGCCGACAATTGGCGTAATACGATCTTCCGGCGGTAAATATTGCAGCAGTTCGCCCACAACAAACATCTGACGGGCAAAAATCAGCGAGCTAAACGGCAGTTCTTTCACTAACTTTTCGGCATCGTCCTGCTGATAGCATTCGAAGATCACATAGCCCGCATTGTCTTTAACGCGGGCGAAACCGAAGATTTCCCGACGTCCTGCTTTATCCGTAATTTCTGCGGCGCACTCTTTTTCAAAACCCGGGCGACACAACAATACAACCTTATTCATGGCTAACGCCCTTACGTTTCAATCGAATAGCGCCCACTAACATCAGCGCCCAGCCCACAAGGAAGCTGAAACCGCCGACGGGGGTAACAAACGCCCACAGGCGTAAATGAGAGAGCGCGAGGCAATACAGGCTGCCGCTAAACAGCACAGTCCCTAATGCCAGGAACACGCTACTCCAGTAAAACCAAATGCTAATGCGTCGCTGCATGGCGACGGCCAGCCCGAAGATAGCCAGCGTATGAAACGCCTGATACTCAAGGCCAGTCTGGATCCAACCCATTTCTACAACACCAAGAGTTTTACTCAGAACATGTGCCCCAAAGGCGCCCAACGCCACAAAGATAAAACCACTTACGGCGGCAAAAATCAGCATAAAACGGCTGGTCATGTTAATACCCTACGTAATTTATTGTTCATAACGAAAGCGGAATTTTTCTTGTTCCGAGGCCGCTTTCGCCAGTATCCACTGACGGAAGGCGGCTATTTTACCCAGTTCTGCCTGACTGTCATGACAAACCAGATAAAACGCG
Organism: Citrobacter sp. wls714; assembly: GCF_005281025.1. NCBI lineage: Bacteria > Pseudomonadati > Pseudomonadota > Gammaproteobacteria > Enterobacterales > Enterobacteriaceae > Citrobacter > Citrobacter sp. wls714. The sequence goes on from NZ_SZWZ01000031.1 coordinate 232,001, forward strand.
TTTTTGCTGACCAGAACATCGTTAAACGGACAGACCAGACGTCCGGCTTCAATTTCGGACTGCGCCATGACGTTATTCGCCAGCGCAATCCCCTGTCCATGGATAGCAGCCTGTAGCACCATGGCGCTATGGCTGAAGATAGGTCCCTGCTGTACGTTGATATGATTCAGGCCAAGCTGGCGCGTATAGGCTTGCCAGTCACGCCGCGATGCATCGTGCAATAATGTGTGTTTTGCCAGGTCATCCGGCGTCTTCAGTGGTTTATCACCGGTGAGTAACAGCGGCGAGCAGACCGGCAATAAATATTCTGCGTACAATTTTTCAACGCGCAGACCCGGCCAGTTGCCGCGTCCGTAGAAAATCGCCACATCAACATCATCAGCCAGTTTGTCTTCCTGACGGTCCACCGCCTGGATCCTGACATCGATTCCCGGATAAGCTGAGTTAAAGCTAGAGAGTCTGGGCACCAGCCATTGGATCGCGAAACTGGGCAATAAACTAACGGTAAGCGCACCTTTTGCACTACGTGCCTGAAGTTTACGCGTCGCGTCAGTTAATTGCGAAAAAATCTCTTTGATGTCGAGGAAATAGCTTTGACCTTCTTCTGTTAACAACAGAGATCGATTGCGTCGACGAAACAGCTTCAGCCCCAGGAAATCCTCGAGTGACTTGATTTGGTGACTTACTGCGGCCTGCGTCACAAAAAGCTCTTCCGCTGCGCGGGTAAAGCTCAAATGACGCGCTGCAGCATCAAAAACACGCAATGCATTTAGGGGTGGTAATCGTTTTGACATGACTTTTAGGCTTTGATGTTAAATGAATTTAACAATTATCTAACAGGCTGTAACCTATTAGTTTTTTTTATCTGAGCCATTATAAATTGTCCGTTGAGGTTCTACCAGCAAATACCTATAGTGGCGGCACTTCCTGAAGCCGGAACGAAAAGTTTTATCGGAATGCGTGTTCTGGTGGGCTTTTGGCTTACGGTTGTGATGTTGTGTTGTTGTGTTTGCAATTGGTCTGCGATTCAGACCATGGTAGCAAAGCTACCCTTTTTCACTTCCTGTACATTTACCCTGTCTGTCCATAGTGATTAATGTAGCACCGCCAAATTGCGGTGCTTTTTTTTGTCCGACTTTATGTCGATGGCGACCGGTTAGTTATCCAGTTCTACCATCTCTTTCACATCGGTACGGTTGATCTGCTGTTTGTTGCCGTTAGCGTCTTTATACGAAATCATTCCCGTTTCATTGTCAGTCTGTGGCTTGCCATCAGATACGATTGATCGACCATCGTTGGTGTGCATCACGTAATTCGATCCAGAACAGGCGCTCAGGGCAAAAGTCAGCATACAGGCAGAGATAATTGCGGCAGTCTTTTTCATCTTCTTCTCCTTAAAGCGATTTATGCTATTAAAAACACACTCCGTAACAGGCAAAATTGCTCGCCTAACGCTATTTAGCATAAGACACTGTGAGGACTTTGCCAGGATATCCAGAGTATTCCGATGGTTAGCACAACTCTTGTGTCAGCGCCTGTTTTGCGCGACGATCGGTTTATTGAACTGAGGATGATCATGAACGCATTTAATCCCGCGCAGTTTCGTGCGCAATTTCCCGCACTCAACGATGCCGGCGTCTATCTCGACAGCGCTGCTACTGCACTGAAGCCGCAAGCCGTGATTGAGGCGACCCAGCAATTCTATAGCCTGAGCGCCGGAAACGTGCATCGCAGTCAGTTTGCCGAAGCGCAACGCCTGACCGCGCGCTATGAGGCCGCACGGGGAAAGGCCGCACGCCTGATCAACACCCCGGATGAGAAAACGATAGTCTGGACCCGTGGCACGACGGAAGCTATCAATATGGTTGCCCAAAGCTATGCGCGTCCGCGCTTACGGCCGGGCGATGAGATTATCGTCAGCGTGGCGGAACATCATGCCAATCTCGTTCCGTGGCTGATGGTGGCTGAGCAAACGGGAGCCAGAGTAGTCAAACTCCCGCTCAACGCCCATTTGCTACCGGACGTCGAGCGTCTGGTTGAACTCATCACTCCGCGCAGTCGCATTCTGGCGCTGGGGCAGATGTCGAACGTTACCGGTGGTTGTCCGGATTTAGCCCGCGCCATTACGCTCGCCCATGCGGCTGGCATGGTGGTAATGGTTGATGGCGCGCAGGGAATTGTGCATTTCCCCGCCGACGTGCAGCAGTTAGATATTGATTTCTATGCCTTCTCGGGCCACAAGTTGTATGGCCCTACCGGTATTGGCGTACTGTATGGTAAGCCAGAATTACTGGAAGCCATGTCACCGTGGCTCGGCGGCGGCAAGATGATTAGCGAAGTCAGCTTTGACGGTTTCACTACCCAGGCGGCCCCCTGGAAGCTGGAGGCCGGTACGCCTAACGTAGCTGGCGTCATCGGGTTAAGCGCGGCGCTCGAATGGCTGGCGGATGTCGATGTTGCGCAGGCCGAAAACTGGAGCCGGGGTCTGGCGACGCTGGCAGAAGACGCCCTGGCGAAACGTCCCGGTTTTCGTTCCTTCCGTTGTCAGGACTCTAGTCTGTTAGCCTTTGATTTCGCTGGCGTTCATCACAGTGATATGGTGACGCTGCTGGCCGAATATGGCATTGCGCTGCGCGCAGGGCAACACTGCGCACAACCACTGCTGGCGGAGCTGGGCGTATCCGGGACCCTACGCGCCTCTTTTGCGCCCTATAATACGCAAAGTGATGTGGATGCGTTGGTCGCAGCCGTTGACCGCGCGCTGGAAATATTGGTGGATTAATGACAAGCCCTTTATTCGCCGGACACCCGTTTGGCACAACCGTAACTGAAGATACGTTGCGTACTACGTTTGCCCCGCTCACCCAGTGGGAGGATAAATATCGTCAGCTAATTCTGCTGGGCAAGCAGCTTCCGGCGCTGCCGGAGGCGCTAAGGGCGCAGGCAAAAGAGATTGCGGGATGCGAAAACCGCGTCTGGCTGGGATATACCCTGCACCAGAATGGCACTCTGCATTTCTTCGGCGACAGCGAAGGCCGTATTGTTCGCGGGCTGTTGGCGGTATTGCTCACCGCCACAGAAGGTAAAACCGCAACGGAGTTGCTGGTGCATTCACCCATGGCGTTATTTGACGAGTTAGGGTTAAGCGCGCAGCTCAGCGCCTCGCGGAGCCAGGGCCTGCATGCGCTGAACGAGGCGATTCTTGATGCTGCCCGGCAAGCCGGATAACAACGGCTGATGCGTATTATCCGGCCTACAACACCGCACGAACCGTAGGTCGGATAAGCATAGCGCCATCCGACACAATCAACTCTGGCGCGCCGCTTTCGCCATCATCTTCTTCAGCGCATGGGAAACAGCAACAAAGCCAAAGGTAGCCGTCACCATGGTGGCGGCGCCGAACCCTGAGGCGCAATCCATACGTTTCGGCCCTTCCGCCGTCGCCTTCATGGCACACACCGAGCCATCTGCCTGCGGGTAAACCAGCGCCTCGGTCGAGAACACGCAGTCCACGCCCAGCTTGCCTTTACTGTTTTTCACCACGCCAAAATCACTCTTCAGTCGCTCACGCAGCTTGGCCGCCAGCGGATCCTGAATGGTTTTTGCCAGATCAACCACATGAATCTGCGTCGGATCGATCTGCCCGCCCGCACCGCCGGTGGTTACCAGCGGAATCTTATTGCGCCGACAGTACGCAATGAGCGCCGCTTTCGGGCGCACGCTGTCAATCGCATCGATGACATACGAAAATCCCGCATTCATATATTCAGCAACGTTATCTGGCGTAACAAAATCATCGACCACGTTCACCCGGCACTCCGGGTTAATCTGGCGGATACGTTCCGCCATCACCTCAGCTTTCGCTAAACCAACGTTATCGCGCAGCGCATGGATCTGACGGTTAGTATTGGTGACGCAAACATCATCCATATCAATGAGCGTAATCGCGCCAATGCCGGTACGCGCCAGCGCTTCCGCCGCCCACGATCCCACACCGCCAATCCCGACCACGCAAACATGCGCTCCGGCAAATAACTGCAGCGCGTTTTCGCCATACAGCCGCGCCGTGCCGCCAAAACGCTGACGCCAGGCGTCACTGATAACCACAGACATAGAACCTCAAATTCATTAATACCGAGCAGTATGACTGCCGGATGGCGCTGCCGCCATCAAGCAATTAACCGCTGAACACGTTACCCGCGTTGGCTGCTGTTTTCAGCACCCACACGCGGCCGTAGTGATTATACCACCCGGCACGATGTCCGGCGTCAGCGCCAATGCCCTGATAGATATCAAAGTGCTGGCCTTTAATCGCACCGCCCACGTCCAGCGCCACCATCAGGCGCAGTTCGTACTGACCGGTGAACTTACCGTTATTATCCAGCAAGGGAACTTCCGCCAGTAACGTGGTACCCGCAGGAATGATACTGCGATCAGAAGCCACGGATGCACGGCCAATCAGCGGTACCGCGCTGGCCCCTTTCACCGGCGCAAAAGATTGCGGCTTAAAGAAGACAAACGATGGGTTCTGCTCCAGCAGCTCACGCACTTCGGCCTCGCTGTGCGTTTCTCCCCAGTGGCGAATGGCCTGCATCGACATATCTTCTTTTTTCACTTCGCCACGGTCGATCAACACCTTCCCGATACTGCGATAGGCATGGCCGTTTTTCCCGGCATAGCTAAAGAAGTTAAGCGGGCTTCCGTCGCCAAAATCGATATATCCACTGCCCTGAACATCCATAATAAAGTTGTCCATCAGGGAGTTGCTGTACGCCAGAATGTAACTATCGCTTAGCGCGCCTGCGTAGATCTCGGCACGAGACGGTAAACGCCCGCGTTTTGGCGGCATGCGGTAGATAGGATACTGGAACTCACCCTGACGCGTGTGGCGCGCCTGAATAACCGGAGTGTAATAACCCGTAAACTGGACGTTACCGTAGTTGTCCGCCCCTTCCATTTGCCACGCGTCAATACCAAACTGACGCATGCTGCGCGTATCACCGCCCGCACGTAACCATTGCTGGATAGCGTTGTAGACGTTGCTCTGGTTACCGTACAAACGCGGCGAAGCGCTGCGGATTTGATTAACCTGCTCGGCGAAATCACCGGCATTGATTGGCGCGCCAACCGCATCAGGTTGGTTCACCAAAGAGAAAGGCTGGGTAAATTTCCCGTCTTTATACTGCTGCCCACGATCGGTGGGTTTTGAGGAACACGCGGCGAGCATCGCAACGACAGCTCCCGCCAGAAGATATTTTGCCCAACGTCCTTTCATTATTCTCGTCTTATGTTGCCTGAATGTGAGACGAAGATAACAAACCCCCGTACCTAATGAAATGCGTATGCATACCCGAACGCAAATTTTGCGCAAAAAATAATCCAGAATACGTTGTTTTTGTTCATTTTCACCCTTAAAACGTGATCAAGGTGAAAAAAGGGTTGCATGAAAATGCGAGCAGAGTATAGTGCGCATCCACGGACGCGGGGTGGAGCAGCCTGGTAGCTCGTCGGGCTCATAACCCGAAGGTCGTCAGTTCAAATCTGGCCCCCGCAACCAATTAAAATCAGAAGCAGTAACGTTACTCGATGGAAGAGTAATGACGGACGCGGGGTGGAGCAGCCTGGTAGCTCGTCGGGCTCATAACCCGAAGGTCGTCAGTTCAAATCTGGCCCCCGCAACCAATTAAAATCAGAAGCAGTAACGTTACTCGATGGAAGAGTAATGACGGACGCGGGGTGGAGCAGCCTGGTAGCTCGTCGGGCTCATAACCCGAAGGTCGTCGGTTCAAATCCGGCCCCCGCAACCAATCATATTTGCTGCAATATTTTTGCAAAGTAGTTCGAATCACAGCAAGGCGGCGACGCAGTGAATCCTTAGGAGCTTACTCCAGTAAGTGACTGAGGTGAACGAGGAAAGCCAACGCAGATGTGGTTTGAAATACGAAGCAAAAAGACGGACGCGGGGTGGAGCAGCCTGGTAGCTCGTCGGGCTCATAACCCGAAGGTCGTCGGTTCAAATCCGGCCCCCGCAACCAACATATTAAACACCTTAACGGGTGTTTTTTTGTATCTGTCGTTCGTAAAAAAAAGCGCTTTTCAGCGCTTTTTTGTTATCCCCTTCTCGCCAGCGTCGCGCCATCGGCAAAGTAGGCTTTAATCCCTGCCAGAATCGACTCCGCCACTTCCTGCTGGAAGGTTGCCGTCTTCAGCTTACGCTCTTCTTCGACGTTACTGATAAATGCCGTCTCCACGAGGATAGAGGGAATATCCGGCGCTTTCAGCACCGCGAACCCGGCTTGCTCAACCTGATTCTTATGCAGGTTGTTAATTTTACCGAGCTTATTCAGCACCGCTTTGCCAAACTTCAGGCTGTCGGCGATGGTCAGCGATTGCACCATATCGAACATGGTGTGGTCGACATAACGGTCACCGCTTTTGCTAACGCCACCGATGAGATCCGAGGCGTTCTGGGTTTGGGCCAGATATTTTGCCGCGGTACTGGTCGCCCCTTTCGTGGAGAGCGCAAACACCGACGATCCGCTGGGTTGCCGGCTGGTAAAGGCATCGGCGTGAATAGAGACAAACAGGTCCGCACGCTGTTTCTGCGCTTTCGCCACACGCACTTTTAGCGGAATGAATATATCTTCATTACGCGTCATAAAGACCTTCATGTTGCCCTCTTTCTCAATAAGGGCTCGCAGGCGACGGGCAATTTGCAGTACCACATCTTTTTCACGCGTCTTGTATTTCCCCACCGCACCGGAGTCTTCTCCACCGTGCCCGGGATCCAGCATAATGACAATCGGACGATCGCGCCCCGCTTTACCCGGCTGCGGACCACTTTGCGCAGGCGGCACCTGTTTATCCAGATCGCCCTTGTTGTAATCTTCCAGCAACGCCAGCAGCGGATCCTGAACATCCTGCGCATTGGCAGGATAAAGATCCATGACCAGACGCTCTTTAAAACCGGCTACGGGAGCCAGGGCAAAGAGTTGCGGCTTCACATTCTGTTTCAGCTCGAACACCATCCGCACGGTCTGCGGGTCAAATTGCCCGACTCTCGCCGACTTAATATAGGGATCGTCAGGACGAATCTGCGCGCCGATGCCCTTAAGCACCGAGTTCAAATTAACGCCTTCAATATCGACAACCACACGCTCAGGATTACTCAGGGCAAACTGTTTGTATTTCAGCAAACGGTTAGATTCCACCGTGACGCGGGTATAACTGGACGCGGGCCAGATACGTACGGCAACGACCTGACTCACGGCAGCCAGACCGACCTGACTGACGCTTAAAAGCCACATAGCACCCGCACCTTGCAGTAAACGACGGCGACTGATTGCTGAATTGGATCCCGACATGCTTCTCCCGAGCAAAAGAAATCTTTATTGAAGTAATACGTAAAACGTCCGAATTGACCGGAAACTTTAGCGAATGACGCATAATCTGTCATCTATAAAAGGGTAAACATTCTTTTTATATTCACGGCATTACTGAAAAAAATCTGCGGCATGAGTAAAAATTACGCTTGCGCACGGCGCCAAAACAGAATAAAAATACACAAATTACGAATAATCATGCAATGAGGGTGTGCCGTGGTGAAGGAGCGTAGAACCGAACTGGTACAGGGATTCCGCCATTCTGTTCCCTATATCAATACCCATCGGGGAAAAACGTTTGTCATTATGCTGGGCGGCGAAGCCATCGAGCATGAAAACTTTTCCAGTATCGTCAATGACATTGGGCTTCTTCATAGCCTCGGCATCCGCCTTGTCGTGGTCTATGGCGCACGACCGCAGATTGATGCCAATCTTGCGGCGCATCATCATGAACCGGTGTACCACAAAAATACGCGCGTCACCGACGCTAAAACGCTGGAGCTGGTCAAACAGGCTGCGGGATTACTTCAGCTTGATATTACAGCTCGCCTGTCGATGAGCCTGAATAATACGCCATTGCAGGGTGCGCATATCAATGTGGTCAGCGGGAATTTTATTATCTCCCAGCCGCTGGGCGTTGATGACGGCGTGGACTACTGCCATAGCGGGCGTATTCGTCGTATTGATGAAGAGGCCATTCACCGTCAACTGGACAGTGGCGCGATAGTCCTGATGGGACCAGTCGCCGTTTCCGTTACCGGTGAGAGCTTCAATCTGACGTCAGAAGAGGTCGCCACGCAGTTGGCTATCAAACTGAAAGCGGAGAAAATGATTGGTTTTTGCTCCTCCCAGGGGGTCACCAACGATGATGGCGATATCATTTCCGAATTGTTCCCTAACGAAGCCCAGGCGCGCGTCGAGTCACAGGAAGAGAAAGGTGACTACAGCTCAGGCACGGTGCGCTTCCTGCGCGGTGCGGTGAAAGCTTGTCGCAGTGGCGTACGCCGCTGCCACCTGATCAGCTATCAGGAAGATGGCGCTTTGCTGCAGGAACTGTTCTCCCGCGATGGCATCGGTACGCAAATCGTGATGGAAAGCGCCGAGCAAATTCGCCGCGCCACCATTAACGATATCGGCGGCATTCTGGAGCTCATCCGTCCGTTGGAACAACAAGGCATTCTGGTCCGCCGCTCCCGCGAACAACTGGAAATGGAGATCGACAAATTCACCATTATTCAGCGCGATAACCTGACTATCGCCTGCGCCGCTCTGTACCCTTTCCCGGAAGAGAGGATTGGCGAAATGGCGTGTGTGGCGGTACATCCGGACTACCGTAGTTCGTCACGCGGGGAAGTATTGCTGGAGCGGATCGCCGCGCAGGCCCGGCAAATGGGGCTGAGTAAGCTGTTCGTACTGACCACCCGCAGCATCCACTGGTTCCAGGAGCGCGGCTTCACGCCGGTGGATATCGACCTGCTGCCGGAAAGCAAGAAAGAGATGTACAACTATCAGCGGCGCTCAAAAGTGCTGATGGCGGATTTGGGGTAAGCGTGGTTGCCGGATGCGGCATAACAGCCTCATCCGGCCTACAGCTACATCAGGCCGTCATTAAATAATGCTGATAGCCCGCTGCGGCGTTCGGTACGCATGACAATTGCCCCGCCCAATATTCGTTCATCGGCATACAGCGACAAACGGCGGCGCGCGCGGGTTACGGCAGTATAGACCAGCTCGCGGGTAACCACAGGGGAATGCTGGCTGGGTAAAATCAACGCCGCATGGTCAAACTCAGATCCCTGCGATTTATGTACCGTCATCGCCCAGGTGGTTTCATGCTCAGGCAAGCGGCTGGGTTGCACCGACTTAATCGAACCGTCCGGCAGCGCAAACCACACCCTCAACCCTTGTCCACGCTCGAGGGCAATGCCAATATCACCGTTAAATAACCCCAGCGAACTGTCATTGCGCGAAATCATCACCGGCCTTCCCTCATACCAACGACTGTGCGTCGAACGGCGAATTTTACGTTTTTGCGTCATCACCTGCTCAATGCGTTCATTCAAACCGCCAACGCCAAACGGGCCTTCCCGCAAAGCGCATAACAGCTGATACTCATTGAAGGCCTGAATGATGGCATCCGGCGCGGCGCCCTCGTGCAGTAAATCCAGGTAGTGCCCATAACCGGCCAGCGCCTCATCCAGCATCGCGGCGTAATCTTCACTGCTGTGTAACGTGCGTTTTTCGATATCGCTGAATCCCTGCTGGAAAACCGTTTTTACCGCAGCTTTGTCACCGCGATTAATCGCAGCAGCCAATTGACCGATCCCAGAGTCACTGCCAAAACGGTAGCTTTTTTGCAGCAGACACAAGCTGTCACGCAACGCCGCCGCCTGGGTACCCGTTCCCGCCGGAATAGCGCTACCGGTCAGGCGACTAAGCTGCCGGGCACGTTCCGGGGTGAATCCTTCGCTGACAAAAGCACAAATATCCCCGAGCACCGCCCCCGCCTCGACGGAGGCAAGCTGGTCACGATCGCCGAGAAAAATCACCCGCCCGTGCGATGGCAGGGCATCGATAAGGCGCGACATCATCGGCAAATCAATCATCGAGGCTTCATCCACCACCAGCACATCCACATGCAGCGGATTCCCCGCGTGATGACGCAGACGCTGGCTGCCAGGCTGAGCGCCTAATAACCGATGCAGCGTACTGGCATCATCGGGAATGCGTTTCTTTTGCTCATCGGTAAGCGGCAGTTCTCGCAGCGCCGCCCCCAGCGAGGCGGTCAGACGCGCAGCCGCTTTTCCCGTTGGCGCCGCCAGACGAATACGGCAGCGTTCACCGTCCGCCATCTGGATCAACGCCGCCAGAAGCCTCGCGACCGTTGTCGTTTTTCCAGTACCCGGTCCGCCGGAGATCACTGATATACGGCGGGTCAGCGCCACAGCAGCGGCCACCTTTTGCCAGTTAACGCCTTCCGATGATGGAAACAGTGCCTCCAGCGTGTCGGTCAGCCGTTGTTCATCCACCTCAATAGCGTGGTTAACTTCACTGAAAAAACGTGCCACCGCGCGTTCGTTATGCCACATGCGGTTCAGATATAAACGATCGCCGTACAGCACCAGCGGGGTCGGTTGCTCGCCACGGCTTACTGCCCCGGAGGCCAGCAAACATTCAGCCCAGTCTTCAGGCTCGCCCATCTCAGCAAGCCAGGCGCTTAACAGAGGATGAGCATCTTCGCGTAAGGATAATCGCGAAAGCGGTAAGCAGACGTGCCCTTCTCCCGCTTCGCGGCTGAGCAATGCCGCAGCCAGCGCAACCGCAGGATTGTCATTTCCGGCAACTGCCAGCGCAAACTGGGCATCCAGAGGCCGGAGCTGTTTTTGCTCAACGGCTTGCAGTAATCGTTTCTGGATTGTCATGACATCTCCTCCAGCTCCGCACCGGCAAACATCTCATCCATCAAAGCGATCAATTCTCCGTCTGGTCGGGTGGCGTAAATACCCTGCTGCGGATCCTCACCATCAACGCCCCGCAGGAAAAGATAGATGACGCCGCCAAAATGGCGTTCATAATCGTAATCACTGATGCGGTGGCGTAAGTAGCGATGCAGCGCCAGGGTATAAAGTTGATATTGCAGGTCGTAGCGATGCGCCTGCATAGCTGAGGCCATCGCCTGCTGCGTGTAGGCTGCGCTGTCTTCACCCAGCCAGTTAGATTTGTAATCAAGCAGGTAATAACGCCCCTGATGACGAAACACCAGGTCAATAAACCCTTTTAGCATGCCGCGTACCTGCATAAAATCCAACGCAGGGCAGCCCGCTGAGAGCGGATCGTATTTACGGATTAACGCATCAAGTCGGCTGGCCATCAGCGGCTGCGAAATCGGCAGATAAAACTCCATCTCCACCTGTTTTTCACGCGCGGAAAGTTGGCTCAAACTGACGCCCGTTTCGTTAAGAGGCGCCTGCAAAATGGTGTCCAGCCATGCGGTCAAAACCGGCGTCCAATGCGCGTCATAACCACCCAACGCCAGTTTTTCTTCGACCCAACATGGATCTACCGGTTGGGTAAAATCAAGGTCCTCAAACAGGCTATGCAAAAACGTGCCCGGCGAGGCGCCGCGCGGAAATTGATGCGGGGTGAGTCCTGACTCCGCAATGACCTCGCCAACGCCTGCGGCATCAACATCCAGGCGCGGGATCAGATCCTGCGCGATTCCATGTCCGCGCTGTTGCAGGCCGGAATAACTGGTCACGCGCCAGCCGTCGCCGGGGGTACGTTGCAGTGTTCTCACACTCAATGTGGCGCTGACCGGCTGTGCAACCTGCCAGCGCTCACCGTCAGGTTGACCTGGCGTCAGGCAGGCAATATCGTCGCAACCCAGCGCTTCAATCGCGCCACGCAGACCCACGGAATCCATTGGCTCACCTTTTTGCAACAGACGGCCAAGGGCGCTCTGATGCACATCGGTATCCCCTTTTTTATCGCCCCGACGACGTACCAACGGCGCAACGCCAAGGCTGCAGTGCCATACCGAACGGGTTAGCGCAACGTAGAGCAAGCGCAGGTCTTCCGCCAGGCGTTCAGCCTCTGCCAGCTCAACGCTCTCCCTGGCGTCACTGAGATCCAGTACCGCTTCAAAGGAGCTGCGATCGTGGTAGAACGCTTGATCCTGGACGCGGAAATTCGTGATAAACGGCAGCCAGACCAGCGGATATTCCAGCCCTTTCGATTTATGAATAGTCACGATTTGTACCAGATGCTTGTCGCTTTCCAGTCTGAGCTGCTGGCTGGACGCATTGCTGTCCGGTTCAAGAATATGCTGGGACAACCAGCGCACCAGCGCATGCTCGCTTTCCAGTTGCGATCCCGCTTCCTGGAGCAGTTCGCTGATATGTAAAATATCAGTCAGGCGGCGTTCGCCCCCTGCCGTAGCCAGTAAATTTTCCGCAATCTGGCGGTTTGTCATCAGCGCACGCAGCATCGGCATGACGCCGCGTTTATGCCAGATTTGACGATAGCCATCGAATTCTTCAACTACCGCATCCCAGGCATTCTCGTCGTTATTTAATGCTTCAATATCCTGCGCATTCAGCCCCATCATTGAGGTCGCCAGCGCGCTGCGCAGCGTGTTTTCCCGTTCTGGCGTCATCACCCCTTGCAGCATCCACAGCAATTCCTGCGCTTCCAGCGTTTCAAATACGCTGTCACGGTTGGAAAGGTAGACGGAGGGAATCGCCAGTTGCGTCAGGGCATCGCGGACCAGCGCCGCCTCCTGGCGGCTACGAACCAGTACGCTAATGTCTGAGGCGCGTACCGGCCTGGATGCTTTACCGCTCACCAGTTGCGCATCACCAGAGTGTCCGGCCTTAAGCCAGTCGCGAATTTGCGTTGCGCACACCTGCGCCATGTAGTTCTGGTAGTCGCCTACGCCACAACTTTCCCCTTCCATCAGCCACATACTCATTGCGGGCTGCGTTTCACCATGTAAAACAAACCGTAGCGACTGGTTTTTCTCTGCAAATTTTACCGGGCTAAAGGGGATTTCGCGGAACATAAAGGCGTCGTCCATCTGGCTGAAAAGCGTATTCACGCTATTGACCATGCCGGGGGCAGAACGCCAGTTGGTGTCGAGCGTATAATGCGCGCTGACTTCGCTGCGCGCCTTCATATAGGTGAAGATATCCGCGCCGCGAAACGCATAAATAGCCTGTTTGGGATCGCCAATCAGCAGCAGCGCGGTCTCTGGCTGATGCTGCCAGATCCGGCGGAATATGCGGTACTGCTGCGGATCGGTATCCTGAAATTCATCGATCATCGCGACCGGGAAACGGGTACGGATAGCCGCCGCCAGCGCATCGCCGCTTTCACTGCGCAACGCCGCATCCAGACGGCTGAGCATATCGTCAAAGCCAAGCTCTCCGCGTCGGCGCTTCTCTTCGGCAACCGCGGTGCGGATTTCCGCCAGCGCCCGGGTAATCACCAGATCGCGGAGAGTTAACGGTTCGCTAAGCAGTTCATCAATGGCGACGAAAAGCGGGTGCCGAGGCGTTACGCCACCCGCTTTGGTGCGCTCTTGCAGAAAACGCTGTGAAAATTTCTCCAGCGCGTCAGGAAGCTGGTAACTCTGGGTTTCTTCCTGCGCCCATGCGCTGATCTTTTCGATCCACTTACCCTGGTTACCGCGATTAAATTTACGCCGGTCGATCCCGGAGGCTTCCAGCAGACCGTCAAGCTCATCAACGGAATCACGCCATTGCTGCTTAATCAGGTTAATGCGGACGAGAATTTGTTCGTGCCGGGAGGCCAGCGTTTCGTCATCTGGCGGCGGAGCCTTGATTACCGGCGCTTCACCCTGCAGATAGCGATTGATATCACTCAATAGCGCCTGAGGACCTTTCCACGTTTCAAAAATAACCTGCGCAATGTCGCGGGACAACGGATAGCAATGCCGCCGCCAGAAGTCCGCGCACGCCTGATAACGCAGCAGTGATTCGTCTTCAATCAGTTGCTGTTCAAACAGCATGCCTGACTCAAAGGCGTTGAGGCTGAGCATGCGCTGACAAAAACCGTGAATGGTAAACACCGCCGCTTCATCCATCTGTCTTTCAGCCAATAGCAGCCACTGGGCGGCCTGTTTTTTATCGGCTATTTCGTCTAACAAACGAGCATATAGCGGGTTGTCGGTGGTTTCGCGCAGACAGGCAATGCGCAGCTCATGAATGTTGCTACGAATTCGGCCACGCAGCTCTTCGGTGGCCGCCTCGGTGAAGGTGACCACGAGCAGTTCTTCGACGGTCAGAGGACGTGGAAAGGCGGCAGAGCCGCCCAGTCCAAGCAGTAAACGTAAATACAGGGCGGCGATGGTAAAGGTTTTACCGGTGCCCGCAGAGGCTTCAATCAGGCGCTCGCCCGTCAGGGGCAAGCGCAGTGGATCAAGGGACTCAGCGGCATCATTCATTCTTGTCACTCATCAGGGGTAAGGTTTGCTGCAACGCGCTGACGGTCTGCCACACTTTCCAGCCTTCCGGGCGCACGTATTCTGCTTTCCCGTTCTGACTGCCGGAAACCTGTGACAGTATCGCCATGCCTTGCGGCTCAACCACCGCCTGATGGAAGAAGTCGGCAAGTTTTTGCGGCGTCAGCAGTTTAATCTGAGCCACTATTTTATCACGTGAATCAAAGCGCATATTGCCGCGATCAAAATCTTTGCTTAACTGTGAGGCTTCTTCCCCCAGCGTTTGCGGCGCCTGTAGCATTTGCGCAATGATCGCCTGCTGAATTTGCGCAAACTCTTCCGGTTTCATTGCCCGCAGCTTCGCTTCCGCCGTCGGGAAAAATGCTTTATAACGCTCCCAGAGGTAAGACGGTTGCTTATCACTGCTTTGTAACAGGAACCCCATCCCCCACTGACGACCAACGCTCATCGGGAAAGCAAATACGGCGTAGCCTAACTGCTCTTCAGTACGCAATTGATTGTAAAACCACGGCTGAACAATTTGCCCTAACATGGCGCTGTAGGCTGAACTGCTGTATTCGTCATAGCCAGTTGGCACAAATACCGCCGCCAGCGCAGAATCCGTGCTGCTGCCCGCTTTCTCAAAGATGACGGACTGCTTCTTGTCCACGACCACTTCTTTGTTCCGGCACCACTGCGAACCATTCGCGCCAAGCTGTTTCTGAATATCCTGCGCCATGGTTGTAGCCTGAGCTTTGCTCATATTACCTACCACCAGGAATTCAGGCCGCGCCCCCGCTTTTAAAGCATCGCGGTAGGACATCACCTCTTTCAACGTAATGGATGGCAATAACGCGCGACGTTCATCGCGTGGGAAATAGGGCACCTGAGACAGCATTTGCACCGGCATAATCGCCTGATCGTAGGCTTTACCTTTTTCCGCAGAGTCCATCATCTGAGCGTACCAGGATTTCGCCTGTGCCAGTTGTTCATCCGTTGAGGTGTAGCTGAAATAACCGCTCAATAAAGCCTGAAAAAGCTGCGGCAGACGTTGAGTGTAGCCATTAGCGTTAAGCATCAGACCATTGTTAGCGTTGGTCGAAAAACCTATTCCACCCACCGATGCCTGGTTGCTTAACTGATCGAGCGCGATTCCCGCCAGGTAATCGTTCAGGGCGAATAATACCTGGTTGCGCGCGCTGTCCATCGCTTTCGGGTTACGCAGGATCACGCTGACATCAGCCTTCGGCTCGCTGGCAAAATACTGGCTCGGCGCATACACCACGCGCAAATCCGGCTCATCGACGATCAGTTCCGGGTGAGCGTATTTTTTATCCGCTTTGATCAGCGTGAAATCATCCGGAATGTAGGGGTTCAGCTCTGGCAAAGACAGCGCAATGCCCTGTGCTTTTTGCTGCCAGTCAGCAAAGGTTTTGTCGCTGATTTTGTCCACCTGATAAGGCGCATCGACAAAATAAGCGGTTTTATTATGCGGTTCTTTCGCGCTGATATACCAGATACGCGCATTCTGCGGCGTCATCATTGCCAGACGTTGCGCAATGGCTTGCGCATCATATTGGTCGGCAATATTCACCGCATCCAACGTATGCTCGACGGGAACGCGGATCATGGTATCAGCCAGCCATTCCACGTAGTCCATATCACGAGTGATTGAAGGATAACGGAAATCGAGATCCAGCACGTGCGCCAGTTCGTTAAAGTAGCGTTTATCGACGCCTTTCTCACGTAACAGATTGAGATAGCTAAAGATGGCCGCAACAACTTCATCGCGGTTCGCCAACCCTTTGTCGGTTAACGTCGCAGAAATGGCTAACACCCCGCTGTTGCCATTCACCACCGGATCGGAATCGGCGCGAATGCCCTCCACCAGCCCCTGTTTTTGCAGCCAGTCGGACAGCGTACCAGGACTACGATTGCCAATCAGGTAGGTTATCAGTTCATCCGTTTTACTGCGGAACTGCGCGCTGTTGTTATCGATACGAAACTCGACGCGCAGGACTTTACGCGGCATCGCCGGCACATAGTGGATGATGATGCCTTTCTGCGCGTCGGTGACAACCGGTACGGTGATTTCCGGTTTTTCGATATTTCTGTTCGGTACGCGGCCGAAAGTATCAGCGGCTATCCGCGCCAGCTCTGGCAATGGTTTATTGCTATAAATCACCGCCTTCATTAGGTTCGCGGAGTAGTATTTTTCATGAAATTTTTGTAAGGCCAGCACCACCGGGTTACCCGGTTTATCGCTTAATGTCTCCAGATTTCCGCCGGAGAAACGCGAGCCAGGGTGCGCCGGGTTGATCGTCTCAGCGCTGACCTGCGCCATACGCATCCCATCCCGGGTACGCGCCAGCGTCAGCTCGGAGTTCACCGCGTTACGCTCGCGATCGGCATATTTTTTATCCAGCAACGGATCGGCGATCGCGTCCGCCAGTCGATCCACCGCCCCCACCAACGCGTCGTTTTCGACTTCAAGATAAAAAGCCGTACGGTAAGGTGCTGTGCTGGCGTTGTGGCTGCCGCCATGCATTTTCAGGAATTCAGCCAGGCTGTCGGGCTGCGGGTATTTTTTCGAGCCCATCAGACACATGTGTTCGAGATAATGCGCCAGCCCCTGATGATCGTCCGGATCTTCCAGCGAGCCAACAGGCACCACCAGTGCTGAAAGGGATTTCACGGCCTGCGGATCGGATACCAGTAACACGACCATGCCGTTATCAAGGCGCACGGCCTGATACTGGCGGGTATCTTTATCGCTTTTACGGATGGTTTCAGCTAAAGGCTGCCAACCGGTATCTGCCTGACTTACGGGAACCCAAAGGGCGACGAACAACAATAATGCGCTGAACCAGGTGCTGCGGGGCATTCACAAACCTCATCATTAACGTATTCACCTGTTCACTGCAAACCACGTATCAATACGTGACCTGAACAGGGCAAGACTTTGTGCTGAACAAGTCAGCATCTTCTCTTTGTAAGAATCAGTCCGTGACAGAATGCGCATCATAGTGGAAGCTATCGAATTGCGCAATTTTTATACAACCATCAGGACTGGTTAAAGCGAAAAATCGGTAACAGATAGCGCTGTGACTGTAAAACAATGCGTTCCAGCGTCTCGGCATCCAGTTGACGCCACAGGCGCTGATACCAGATATCATCGCCTTCGCCACGAACCATCATGTTGCCTTCATAAGCCTGCAAAAACTTACTGCGCGCTTTTTGCAGCGTATCGTCGTCATCTAACATGGCATCATTTGCAGCGTCATAACAGGTTTTTATCCATGCGCCGCCGCTTTCCGGTAATACCAACAATGGCGATGACATGCCTTCCCGATATCCCTCAATGAGTTGCGACAAATACAACAGCGCCTGTTCTGCCTCCAGTGGCGGAAAACGCCATTCTCCGTCTTTACGCAGGAACAGCCGGCTCTCTCCCGTACCGCCACTGGCACAATAGACAAGATGTTCCAGCCAAAGTTGCACTCCCTGCGCAATGCTTATCAAAGATGGACGCCAGCGCAACAAACCGTCCTCTTGCACCTGCGGCAGCCAACCGGTGATTTGCACGCCGTTACAGTTAAGATCGATCTCCATACTCTGACAGGGCTGACGACAGGCGATAATGCGTTCAGCCAGCGACTGCATCTCCTGACGCTGCGTATCCCACAGAATTTCACCAAACGGCCCATAGGGCAGCACACCTGCCGCACGAAAACGGCGAAACAGTTGTTCAGCATCGTTCTCTTCAACCAGCGTATTAAGCAATTGCTGATTAAGCTGATAGCGAGTTAATCCTTCCAGAACAAAAGGTTCCGTTTCCGGAATTTCACTTTCTTCAGAGCGAAAATTGACCTGTAAACGCATCTGGAAAAAGGCCCGTACCGGATGAGCCCAAAAACGCTGTAGCGTTTCCAGCGTTAACGTGGCTGGCATTTCAAAGGGGAGAGGCTGCACAAAATCCGTGTGCGCTTTTCCTGACAAGCTCGCCGCAGGCAGCCACTCCCGGACGTAGCTTTGCTGTTCGCCGGGCTGATAGTTTTGTGCGTCAAAAGGCATGCGGGTATGCAGACGGGTAATGTGCGCTTTTACCCTGGCCTCGCTTTGATCGCAGGTCAACGATTCATCGCCCGGCAGATAATGGCTTTGCCCGATGTAATCCATCAGTTCCTGCACTAATACCGACGGAAAGCGTTCGCTGTTGTCCTGAATTGAGCGGCCAATGTAGCTGATGTAGAGCGTTTGCTGCGCCGAAATTAACGCTTCGAGGAACAGATAACGGTCATCATCGCGACGGCTGCGATCGCCCCGCATCGGTTTTTGGCTCATCAGATCAAAGCCCAGCGGCGCAAGCTGACGCGGATAAACGCCATCGTTCATACCCAGCAGACACACAACCTTAAAAGGAATGGAGCGCATCGGCATCAGCGTACAAATGTTAACAGGCCCCGCCAGGAAGCGCTGGCTAATGCGTTCCTGGTCGAGACGCTGCGCCAGCTCATCACGTAGCAAGGAAAGCGGTACGGCATCACCATACTCAGCCCCCAGTCCTTCACTAATAATTGCCTGCCACTGCTGTTCAATCAGCGTCATCGCCGCTTCGGTATCCGCATCCGGCAGGAAGAAATCATTAAGCATGTCCCGACAAACGGGTAGCCACTCTTCCAGCGGGCGCTCCTGCGCCAGTCCACGACGCCAGAGATTAAGCTGCATCAGCAACGAGGCCAGATGCCCTACCAGCTCGGCAATCAAACCGCTCGACTCATCGTAGGGCAATACCGATTGCCACTCGCCCTGGGCGCTTTCCATCGCATAGCCGAGCAGCATGCGCGTTAAACCAAATTGCCAGGTATGCTGACCCGTTGGCGGCAGTTCCAGCTCGCGCACGTTATCGTCGTCAATTCCCCAGCGAATACCTGATTCATTGACCCACAAACGAAGATAGCGCAGACCTTCTTCATCAATATTGAAACGTGCCGCCAGCACGGGTACATCCAGTAATGCCAGCACATCCTCAGAGACAAAACGGCTATCCGGCAGCGAAAGCAGACTGATAAAGGCCTGTAAGACGGGATGGGACTGGCGTGCCCGACGGTCGGAAATCGCATAGGGTAAGTAACGGTCGGCTGGCGCGCTGCCAAAAACCGCCTGAATGAACGGGCTATAGCTGTCGATATCCGCCACCATCACGATAATGTCGCGCGGCGTCAGCGTGGGATCTGCTTCCAGCATTGCCAGCAGTCGGTCATGAAGAATTTCCACTTCACGCTGAGGGCTATGGCAGACATGGAAAGTCACGCTGGTGTCGTTCGCATCAAGCAGCCGTTTGTTGTCGCTCCGGGAATACTCGTCCAGCGTAACGCCCGCCACGGCCCGGCTTTGTAACTCGAGAATATCCGACTGAATGTTATGCAAAAGATTGTCTGGGGTTATATCGACAAACGCATCCAGCTCCTGGCTGTTTTCCAGTTCTGAAAGCAGATAAATATAATCACGTCCCAACTTGCCCCACGAGGCTAACATCGGGTTGCCTACGTCCTGCTCACCATCACTGTTAAACAATCCTGCCGCATTCTGAGTATCACGAAACAGCGGCAGGTGACGTTCTTCAAAACTGTGCCGACGCTGACGCGCCAGCAGCTTTGCCAGCCAGGCGGGATCTTTAATGTCACCCCAATAGTAGCGACAAGGGTTGGTAAATAGCAGATGAATATCAATATGCTTACCCAACGCCTGCAATGCCTGCAGGTAAACCGGCGGTAGCGCCGAAATTCCGCAAATAAAGACGCGAGAAGGCAGCCCCTGCGGACATTCAGACGCATTTTCCAGGGTGTGAATAAATCGCTGATATAAATTGGCACGATGCCAGCGCGGTTGGCCCAGTTCAGCGGTGTATTCCACCAGTGCTTTCCACAACGGTGCCTGCCATGCCTGAGCCTCGCCGAGTCCTTCAATCTGGCGCTCCGCTTCCCACTGAGTTAACCAGTCAGGGCGATAAACTAAATACTGATCGAAAAGGTCCGCCGCGCGTGCGGAGAGTTGAAACAGCTTACGTTTATCGGTGTCGTCCGTCAGATAGTGTCGCAGCAGTGCGAAGTCATCGTTATCCAGCAACTGCGGCAGCAGAGTCATTAACTTCCAACTCATGCTCTGTTTGCTGAACGCGCTCTCTTTCGGGATATCCGGCAACACGCGCACAAACATATCCCAGATAAAACTCGCGGGCAGCGGGAAATCGATGTTGGCGGCGATACCAAATTTCTGTGCAAGGGTCATCTGTAGCCACTGCGCCATACCGGTACTTTGCACCAGGATCATTTCCGGTTCAAAGGGGTCGTCCAACCGCTCGCGCTCAACGATAAACTCCATTAACGCTTCCAGCACATCCAGACGATTGGAGTGATAGACCCTTAACATAGCGGCTCCTGACTACTGACGGTTCGGGCAATGCAGACGTGTCATTTGACCTTGCCTGCCCAGGGGTGAAGAAATTTTAACGCTGATGCTGACACATCCTGCTCCCGTTGTCTGCATTCGGTTAACCTGCCAGTTCACAGGTGGTGAAAACGGATACAGCTGGGTTTGTTGCCAGGCGTGACGCCAGAGTTGCTGATACTGGTTTCTGACGATAAAACTGTTCATCAACGCCCGCTGGTATCCCGATAGTGCGGTCACAACCATGATCATCAGCACCATTGCCAACATCACTTCCGGCAGGCTAAAACCACGTTGTCTGTTCAGGGGATCTGGCATAACGCTACCGCCTTTAACGGACAAAAATCGCTCCAGCCATGCGGCGAAAATTTGATATTGCCATCGATAACCTCTCCCTGACGCCATAGCGATACCTCTTCATAATGAGCGATAAGCAGCACGGAAGTCTCAGTAAGTCGTCGCAGGCAAACCGCGGCATCCTGCCCGGTATAACGCCGACACTGTACCGTCGGTTGTAAGCCCCAGGACTGCATGCGTCCCCATTCGATGGCCGATTGCACTACCGCCTGCCGCTGCAAAGACCGACTTTCCGATGTAACACGCGATGCGAAGCTCGCTTCTTGTCGGCTAACACCCTGCAGTAACAGGCTGCCGAGCACCAGCAATAGCAGAACCATCGCCAGAGATGAAACACCTCGCTCACGATTCACAGGTTGAAACCTGTCACACTGTAAAAGGCTTCAATGACTTTTTGTGGTTCGACGTTGCTCACTCCACGCAAACGCAACGTAAGGAGTGGTTGAAATCCGCGAATATTCACGCGCTCAACCTGAAATGCCTCAATCTGAATGGTGGCCGGATCGGTCATTTTCTCCCACCCTTTTCCATTACAACCAGTTGCTCCCCGCAGGGTCTCCAGTACTTTGTCCTGTAAACGAAATCCGATGACATCAGCCTCTTTCGCGGGACTATTCTCCCAAACGCCGTTACCGTTGGCATCCCAACGGGCAATGACACAGTCGCCCTTAGCCGACATCACCAGTCCCTCTCCGACACAGGTTCCCCGGCAATACCCTGCCCGCTGAAGATGTTTTGCCACGGTATAGAGCCGCTGCCATATTTCATCTTCCAGCGCTAACTGGCGCGTGTTGCACAGAATATCTCGCTGCAGAGCAGGTAAAAATCGCGCAGCGCTAAGCAGTAAAATGCTGGTGATCGCCATAGCAATGAGCACCTCCAGCAGTGAAAAACCCCGCTCGTTTACTGACATGACCTGGCCTCATCGCGTTCGCAAAGTCTGATTCGCCCCCAGCCTGACACCATCACGCGCCATTCCCCTGTCGCATTTTTCAGGCGAATATGTCCAGCCCATGCCGTATTGCGCAGCCCAAAAAAGGCCAGTGAAGGTGTTATCTCTGCCATTTCGACATCGTCCCATAGCGGTGCAAACACCAGGGGTGAAGTTGGTTTACACCCGTCTTGTAAAGCAGCAGAACTGACCAGACACCAGGATGAACCATCCCGCATCACGCTGATGACGTGATCGCGGTTACGCCAGTTAGCATCTTCACGTAGTTGCAGCAGGTAATCCCGCACCTGACAGGCGGTCTGCCACAGGCGCTGTTGTTGTTGCCAGTACTGCCAACCATACAACCCGGACGCGCCAAGCGCCGCGACAATCAGCATCGCAATCAGGGTTTCGAGAAGCGTGTAGCCTTGTTGTTTTTTCATGCCGCCAGTATGGCGCGAGGAAAATGAATAACGAGCGGGAAATTCGGTTTCTACGGCGAGCTACGAGGAATATTTGACGCGTTGCAGAGCGTTGCAATATTTCAGGAACCGGCGCCGAAGAATGAAATGACAGACAAAAAAAACCGACGCGCGAAGGCGTCGGTTATGACAACATGAAGCTCGGTTAGATAGCTACTGGCGCTTTAATACCTGGATGCGGATCGTAGCCTTCAATTTCGAAATCTTCGAAACGATAATCAAAGATAGATTCAGGCTTACGTTTGATGACCAGCTTCGGCAACGCGCGCGGTTCGCGGCTAAGCTGCAGATGCGTTTGATCCATATGATTGCTGTACAGGTGCGTGTCGCCGCCGGTCCAGACAAAATCGCCCACTTCAAGGTCGCACTGCTGCGCCATCATGTGTACCAGTAAGGCGTAGCTGGCAATGTTGAACGGCAGACCGAGGAACACATCACATGAACGTTGATACAGCTGGCAAGAGAGCTTGCCATCCGCCACATAGAACTGGAAGAAAGCATGGCACGGCGCCAGCGCCATCTTATCCAGCTCACCAACGTTCCATGCCGAAACGATGATGCGGCGAGAATCCGGGTCATTTTTCAGCTGGTTTAGCACCGTGGTGATCTGGTCAATATGGCGACCGTCCGGCGTTGGCCACGCGCGCCACTGTTTGCCATAAACCGGGCCTAAATTACCGTTTTCATCCGCCCATTCATCCCAGATTGAGACATTGTTCTCATGCAGGTAGGCAACGTTAGTGTCACCCTGCAAGAACCACAGCAGCTCATGAATGATCGAGCGTAAATGGCAGCGTTTGGTCGTAACCAGCGGGAACCCTTCCTGCAGGTTAAAACGCATCTGATGGCCAAAAATGGAAAGCGTTCCGGTTCCGGTACGGTCGTTTTTCTGTGTGCCTTCATCCAGCACTTTTTGCATCAGTTCTAAATACTGTTTCATGGTTCCTCAGGAAACGTGTTGCTGTGGGCTACGGCGGTACGCCCAAACCATCATAATAATGCCTGCGACAATCATCGGGATAGAGAGGATCTGTCCCATGCTGATGTACTGCACCCAGGTGCCGGTAAACTGTGCATCCGGCTGGCGGAAGAATTCAACGATAATACGAAACGCGCCATAACCAATCAGGAAAAGACCGGACACAGCCCCCATAGGACGAGGCTTGCGAATGTACAGGTTCAGAATGATAAACAGTACAACCCCTTCCAGCGCCATCTCATAAAGCTGAGATGCGTGACGCGGCAGCGAGCCGTAGGTATCAAAAATAGACTGCCACTGCGGGTTGCTTTGCAGCAGTAAAATATCTTCGGTACGGGAACCCGGGAATAGCATGGCATACTTGAAATTCGGGTCGACGCGTCCCCACAGTTCACCGTTGATAAAGTTGCCCAGACGCCCTGCTCCCAGACCAAACGGGATCAGCGGAGCGATGAAATCAGAAACCTGGAAGAACGAACGCTTGGTGCGTCTGGCGAAGATAATCATCACCAGAATCACACCGATAAGCCCGCCGTGGAAGGACATGCCGCCATCCCAAACGCGGAACAGATACAGCGGATTATCGAGGAACAATGGGAAGTTATAGAACAGTACGTAACCAATACGCCCACCGAGGAAAACCCCGAGGAAGCCTGCATACAGTAAGTTTTCTACTTCATTTTTAGTCCAGCCACTACCCGGCCGATTAGCACGGCGCGTCGCCAGCCACATCGCGAAAATAAAACCCACCAAATACATCAAGCCGTACCAGTGAAGCGCGACGGGTCCGATTGAGAAAATGACCGGATCGAAATCCGGAAAATGCAGATAGCTACTGGTCATCTGTCACCACAAGTTCTTGTTATTTCGCTGAAGTCAGACAGCAATTGATAAGCGCGCCTGCATAATGCAGGCGCTCCAAAGGTGCGAATGATAGCACAAGGGGATCGCAGCGGATGCCGGGAAGATGTAAAAGATCTGTATAGGTAATCTTTACCCCCATAATGCCTGATAGCGTTACGCTTATCAGGCCTACAATCCCCCGCGAATCAATCCCCCCATGCCACGGCGCTCCATAAAGGCCGCCACCTGATGGCGTACTTCTGCCGCCATCTGCGCTTCCAGGCTGCGCTGGGCCAGCGTTTGCGCCTCGCCAAAATCAATATGGCGCAGCAGATATTTCACGCGGGCCACGGATCGACCGTTCATTGACAAATGACGGAAACCCAGGCCGACCAGAATGGCCACGCACATCGGGTCACCCGCCATTTCACCGCATAAGCGCAAGTCGATACCGCTTCTTTCAGCTTCCTGCGCAATCATCGCCAGCGCACGTAGCATCCCCGGATGCAGGCTGTCATAAATGCTGGCCACCCGCGTATTGTTACGATCGACGGCCAGAATGTATTGGGTAAGATCGTTGGTTCCGACCGAGATAAAGTCTATCCGGTTAGCCAGATGCGGCAGCATAAACACCATCGACGGAACTTCCAGCATGATGCCGATGCGCGGTTTCGGGATTGCGTAACCGATCATCTCTTCCACTTCACGTCCGGCGCGTTCAATCAGGCGTCGCGCTTCGTCCACTTCATCAATACTGGTCACCATCGGCAGCAAAATGCTCAGGTTACCGGTTGCCGCGTTCGCACGCAGCATGGCCCGGACCTGGATCAAAAAGATCTCCGGTTGATCGAGCGTAATGCGGATCCCTCGCCAGCCAAGGCATGGGTTTTCTTCACTGATCGGCATATAGGGCAGCTGTTTATCGGCCCCGACATCCAGCGTCCGCAGAGTCACTGGCTTGTCGTTAAACATTTGCAGCATCCCTTGATACTGCGCAACCTGTTCTTCTTCCGAAGGAAAACCGCTTTGCAGCATGAAAGGTATTTCTGTGCGATACAGACCAATGCCATCGATCCGGCTGCCCAGCTTCTCTTCATGTTCCGGGCTGAGACCCGCATTGAGCATCACCTTCACGCGCTCGCCGCTTTTTAACTGCGCCGGCTGATTGACGTCATCTTCCGCCAGGCGGCTCAGCTCAATCTCTTCGCTGATAAGACGCTGGTATTCCTGGACCAATACCGGTTCCGGATCGACCAGAACTTCGCCTCGATAACCATCCACCACCAGCGTTCGCCGGTGTAGCACTGACGGCTGGATATCTGCCCCCATGACGGTAGGAATACCCAGCGCACGCACCATAATTGCCGCATGAGAGTTGGCTGCGCCGTCCCGGACAACCACGCCGACTAACCGGTCCTGGGGAAGTTCCGCCAGCGTGGTCGCGGAAAGCTCATCCGCCA
The DNA here is from genome assembly GCF_005281025.1 of Citrobacter sp. wls714. Lineage (NCBI taxonomy): Bacteria > Pseudomonadati > Pseudomonadota > Gammaproteobacteria > Enterobacterales > Enterobacteriaceae > Citrobacter > Citrobacter sp. wls714. Next base: position 257,846 of record NZ_SZWZ01000031.1, read on the forward strand.
CCAGCACAAAACGTTCCGGCCAGGCATTCGGTCCCTGGATCGAGTCGTCAAGATGAAATAGCAGACGCTGGCCCAGCGCGCGTAAATCTCCGGCCCGCTCTTTGAGGTAGTTATCGCTCAGCGCGGCAAACTGTTCGGCAAATTTTTCGATGATCGTTTTAACGGCCCACTCAGCCACCGAGCCGTTATCCACTTCCGCAAACAGTTCGCGGCGCAGACGGGTATCGGAAAGCAGGTGCGAGTAGAGATCAAAGATCGCCGCCGTTTCTTTCTGCGCCCCGGCGGTAAAACGCTTGCTGTAACGGCGGAATTCGTTCGCCGCTTCTTCCAGCGCGCCGGTCAGCCGCTCACGTTCGAGCACGGGATCCAGCGTTGAAGCCTGATAAACCTGCTCCATCAGCGGTAGCGTCGCATCCTGCCAGCCTTCGGCAATGGCTACACCGGGAGCAGCAGGCAATGCACGGATACGCGTTTGCCGATATTGGCCGAACAACGCATTCAGTTGCGACTGGGAAAGTATGGCCGCCATTTGCGTGGCGAGCGTTACCAGGAAAGACTCTTCGCTTTCGTCGTACTGACGTAATTCACGCTGCTGCACCACCAGCACACCCAAGAGCTGACGACGCTGAATAATCGGTACGCCTAAGAACGCACGAAAGCGCTCTTCTTTTACCGAAGGGATGTATTTAAAGCTGGGATGTTTTTGCGCATCGGCGAGGTTGATAGGTTCCGCCAGCCTGCCAACCAGGCCAACGATACCTTCATCAAACGCGAGTGCGACAGTGCGACCACGGGGTTTTTTCAGACCCCGTGTCGCCATGAGGTAATAACAACGTCGGTCGTGATCGGCCAGATAGACCGAGCAGACCTCTGTATCCATCGCAAGACAGATGTCGGTAACCAGTATATTAAGCGCCTCATTAAGACGCGGAGCACTGGCCACCTTTTCGACTATTTCGCGCAGGCGGGTGAGCATAATTTGCGTAGCTTAACCTCTTTTACGTCTGTACGCAGGTGCGCTTTGCGGTTTAGGAGTGGCCTCCTGAAGCGCCATAACAACACTTGCGAATTCTTTCATCACCCTGCGATAGACATCGCGTTTAAATGACACCACCTGTCGAACCGGATACCAGTAACTCACCCAGCGCCAGCCGTCGAACTCAGGTGTACTGCTGGTTTGCATATTGATTTCAGCATCGCTGCTGACCAATTGCAGAAGAAACCATTTTTGTTTCTGGCCGATACAAACCGGCTTTGTGTCCCAACGCACCAAACGTTTCGGTAACTTGTAACGCAACCAGTTACGAGTAGAAGCAAGGATCCGTACATCTTTACGGCTGAGACCCACTTCTTCAAAGAGTTCCCGGTACATCGCCTGCTCTGCTGTCTCTCCTGCGTTTATCCCACCTTGAGGGAATTGCCAGGAGTGCTGACCAAATCGCCGGGCCCACATGACCTGCCCCTGGCGGTTACAAATTACTATCCCTACATTCGGGCGGTAGCCATCGTCATCAATCACCGGACTACCTCAATATAAACCTTATATACAAATGATTGTTTCACACTACTGAGAGGCGGTAAACCACTCTGTTAAGGGTGCGATATTCTAATAACAATTGAATAACTCACAGCGAAGGCCCGAGTTATAAACAGAAGAAGAGCATTCAGGGCGATTTTATTCACCTTTTCTGTGGATATAGTTGTGAAGAAGTACGGAATTACTATGGAAAAACCCAGAACAGACCGAATAAGACATTCGTCACATATAAAAAATAGTCTTCTTTATTCATTAAGTTAAAAACGATCTCCACCAACAGACACACATAAATGTGATGTGTATCACGCGCACGATCTTCAGGCTGATGAAAGATCGACCAGCGTTGGTTTTATCCACAGATTATGCCAATAAGTTAGGCACAATTTGTGTAAAAATTCGATTTTCGTCGCACGTCAAGGCTGTAAATTGAAACAGTAGTGGGGGTTTTTCACAGTTATCCCATCTTTCTGTGGATAACATGGTGTAAGATCCTGTTCATTGTCAGTGACCAGAATTGGAAAACCTACATTGCTGTTGCGCAACAACGCGCGCGTGAATATAAAAACCAATATAAATCAAATAATTGAATAAAGCATGTGGAAAAAGATAAACTCTGTCCACACGGTATAAAATCATTGCTCATTTTTTCACCTAAGGGTTAACCCGATGCCAGAACTCCATCCGTTACTTTCTCCGCCTGATTCTGAAGTCCAATTGCTGACCCAGGCGCGGCAGCTTGCGGGCTACTCGTTGGGAGAATTGGCGACCATGGCGGGACTCGTCACACCCAAGGATCTCAAGCGTGATAAAGGCTGGATTGGCGTCCTGCTGGAGATTTGGCTGGGCGCCAGCGCAGGCAGCAAGCCGGAGCAGGATTTTGCGGCGCTGGGCGTAGAGCTGAAAACGATCCCTGTGGATAGTCTTGGCAGACCGCTGGAAACCACCTTCGTGTGCGTGGCGCCGTTAACTGGCAATACTGGCGTCACCTGGGAAACCAGCCATGTGCGGCACAAACTTAAACGCGTACTGTGGATCCCGGTAGAGGGTGAACGCAGCATTCCACTGGCCGAACGTCGCGTCGGCTCGCCCTTGCTCTGGAGCCCGAACGACGAAGAAGAGCAGCAATTACGGCTGGACTGGGAAGAACTAATGGACATGATTGTACTAGGCCACGTCGAACGCATCACCGCTCGCCATGGGGAAGTGTTACAGCTGCGTCCCAAAGCCGCCAATGCCCGGGCGCTGACCGAAGCGATTGGCGCCAATGGCGAACCCATCCTGACCCTGCCACGCGGATTTTATCTGAAAAAGAACTTCACGCGCGCATTGCTTGAGCGGCATTTCTTATTCCAGCCGCAATAGGCACTGCCCGGCCTTTCACCCGCCGCGTTACGGGCCTATAATTACCGCTTCTTTTTTTTGGCAGGACTTTGCTCGATGTTATTTGCATGGATAACCGATCCTAACGCCTGGCTTGCGCTCGGTACGCTGACGCTGCTGGAGATCGTTCTTGGGATCGACAATATTATTTTCCTCTCTCTGGTTGTAGCCAAACTTCCGACAGCGCAACGCAATCATGCCCGACGTATTGGGCTGGCGGCAGCAATGATTATGCGTCTGGCGCTGCTGGCCTCTATCGCCTGGGTCACGCGACTGACAAACCCGTTGTTCGAGGTGTTTGGCGAGGCGATATCCGCGCGTGATCTGATCCTTCTGCTCGGCGGGTTGTTCCTGATCTGGAAAGCCAGCAAAGAGATCCACGAATCCATTGAAGGTGAGGAAGAGGGACTGAAAACCCGCGTCTCTTCGTTCCTGGGCGCGATTGTGCAGATCATGTTGTTAGACATTATCTTCAGTCTGGATTCCGTGATTACAGCGGTAGGCTTGTCTGACCATCTGTTTATCATGATGGCGGCGGTGGTGATTGCCGTAGGCGTGATGATGTTTGCTGCTCGCCCAATTGGTGAGTTTGTCGATCGTCACCCTTCAGTGAAAATGCTGGCGCTCTCTTTCCTGATTCTGGTCGGTTTTACGCTGATTCTGGAAAGTTTCGACGTCCACGTTCCGAAAGGATACATCTATTTCGCCATGTTCTTCTCTATCGCGGTAGAGACTTTGAATCTGTGGCGCAATAAAAAAAATCCGCTCTGATGAAATCTGTCGCTCCCTGCAAGGGGAGCGAATACCCCGCCGTACCTACCTCTTCTCACAGTTTAAGATTTTACTGCTTTCGTCATGCATAACTTCGCGTTATTACTAAACTATTGTCAGACGCAGGCCATGTGAGGATAAGCAGATGAAAAAATGGGCAGTTTTAATTTCCGCCGTAGGACTGGCTTTTGTAGTTTCTGGGTGCAGCAGCGATTATGTAATGGCGACAAAAGATGGTCGAATGATCCTGACCGACGGAAAACCAGAAATTGATGACGATACCGGTCTGGTGAGCTACCACGATCAGCAAGGCAACGCGATGCAGATCAACCGCGACGATGTATCTCAAATCATTGAACGCTGATGGTTGAGGTCAGCAACAGGCTGGCCTTAACAATTTTACTTCCCTTTTTCCCTTCCCTCAGCCATTTTTATAATCCTTATGTTGTGATTATAAAAAGGAAACGGCTATGCAATATCACCGTATACCCCACAGCTCGCTGGAAGTCAGTACACTGGGGCTGGGCACAATGACGTTTGGTGAACAAAACAGCGAAGCCGACGCCCATGCACAGCTCGATTATGCCGTGGCACAAGGCATAAATTTGATCGACGTTGCCGAGATGTATCCGGTACCGCCGCGTCCTGAAACCCAGGGGCTCACCGAAACTTACGTGGGCAACTGGCTCGCCAAACACGGTAGCCGCGAAAAGCTAATCGTGGCGTCGAAGGTCAGTGGACCATCACGTAACAACGACAGCGGCATTAGACCGAATCAGGCGCTAGACCGTAAAAATATCCGTGAAGCGCTGCACGACAGTCTGAAAAGACTGCAAACCGATTACCTGGATCTGTATCAGGTTCACTGGCCGCAGCGCCCCACTAACTGCTTTGGTAAGTTAGGCTACAGCTGGACGGACTCCGCGCCGGTCGTCTCCCTGCTGGATACGCTGGACGCGCTGGCTGAATTCCAACGCGCGGGGAAAATTCGCTACATCGGCGTTTCCAATGAAACCGCGTTTGGAGTGATGCGTTATCTGCATCTGGCGGACAAACACGATCTGCCGCGCATCGCCACTATCCAGAATCCCTACAGCCTGCTGAACCGTAGCTATGAAGTTGGACTGGCAGAAGTCAGCCAGTACGAAGGGGTTGAACTACTGGCCTATTCTTGCCTGGGCTTCGGTACGCTCACCGGTAAGTATCTGAACGGCGCGAAGCCTGCCGGCGCACGTAATACGTTGTTTAGCCGTTTCACGCGCTACAGCGGTGAGCAAACGCAAAAGGCCGTTGCAGCCTATGTGGATATCGCGAAACGCCATAATCTGGATCCTGCGCAAATGGCGCTGGCATTCGTGCGTCGTCAGCCGTTTGTCGCCAGCACCCTGCTGGGAGCAACGACGATGGAGCAGTTAAAAACAAACGTTGAAAGCCTGCATCTGGAGTTGAGCGAAGAAGTTCTGGCCGAGATTGAAGCGGTGCATCAGGTGTATACCTATCCTGCACCATAGCGGTTAGTGCCTGATGGCGCTACGCTTATCAGGCCTACAGAAAGCATTCCCTGTAGGCCGGATAAGGCAACTACACGTCACAGACTAATGGCGGCGCTGCCAAATCCATAGCGCCGCAATCGCCAGCGCAAACAGCGCGCCAAATCCAATACCAATCGCTACCGCCGGGATCCCTACCAGCACTGCCAGCGAGTAAATACCCAGCATCAGCAGCATCGCGCTGTTTTCACCCAGGTTTTGCACCGCAATCGCATTACCCGCACCGACGCTTTTCTTGCCCCGCTCCTGTAACAACGCATTCAGCGGCACCACAAAGAACCCGCCTGACACGCCGATAAGCATTAACAACGCGTAAGCCGGAAGCAGCGCATGTTGCAGCGAGAAGATCAGCACCACGACGCCAATCAGGATCCCCGCAGGCATACAGCGCGACACGGTTTCCAGCGTCACCAGCTTCGCCGCCGCACCCGCGCCGACCACAATCCCGATTGCCACCATGGCATTCAGGTAAGTAGGTGTGGCGTTATCAGTGATGCCCAGCGCCACCGGCACCCACAGCACCAACAGAAAACGCAGCGTGACGCCAGCGCCCCAAAAGAGGCTGGTTCCTACCAATGAGAAACGCGTTTCACCGTTACGCCACAGCGAAGTGGCCGCACAGAAAAAACTGCGGGTCATTTTCCCCAAATGCCAGGACTGGCCAGGGCGAGCCGCGGCCAGCCAGGGGATAAACAGGTTAGCCACCACGGCGCCCGCATAGGCCAGCGCACAGGCAGAAAGCGCAGCAATCACGTGCCAATCGGCCAGCACGCCGCCTGCCACAGAACCGAGCAAAATCGCGGCAATGGTGGAGGCTTCCATCAGGCCGTTAGCTTTCACCAGTTTGTCGCCAGTGGTCAGTTCACCGAGAATGCCATACTTGGCTGGTGAATATGCCGCCGCTCCGATCCCCACCAGCGTATAGCCGAGAAATGGATTCACGCCGAAACAAATACTCGCCGCGCCCAGCAGCTTCATGCCATTAGCGAACATCATCACCCGGCCTTTGGCAAAGCTGTCTGCCACCTGCCCGACAAAGGGCGCAAACAGGATGTAAGCGCCCACAAACACCATTTGCAGGATCGGCTGACTCCAGTCCGGATAAAATTGTTCCTTAAGCAAAGCCAGCGTGGCGAACAGTAAGGCGTTATCGCCAAACGCCGACAGGAACTGCGCGGCGATAACGGACATCATCCCTTTGGACCAGATAGAAGTGTTAGTGTACACTGACTCACTCATGTTGTTTTTCCGGCTCATCGACCCAGCTTTTCAGCGTAACAAAATCCGGCTTACCGCTGCCGAGTAATGGGAGTTGTTTCAGATGGCGAATATCACGCGGCACGGCAAGTTCAGGCACGCCATGCGCTCGCGCATACTGCTGCAGTTTTTCGCGCGTCAGTTCACTGTCGGTGGTGAACAGCACCAGCGCCTCGCCTTTGCTGGCATCGCTTTTGATCGCCGTGGCGTGCATTTTGTCTGCAGATACCGCCAGCGCCAGTTGCTCAACCATTTCCAGCGAGACCATCTCTCCGGCAATTTTAGCAAAACGCTTGGCGCGTCCCTGGATCTGCACAAAGCCGTTTTCATCAAAGCGCACGATGTCTCCGGTGTCATACCAGCCGTGCTCAATCTCACCCTGTGCATTTTCTGCCGTCGGCACTTCCAGCACGCCGGGTTTTTCGACACGCAAATAGCCGCTCATAATATTAGGGCCCTTCAGCTGTAAACGCCCTCCGTCCTCAATGCCAGGAACAGCTAACAGTCGGGCATCCATACCGGGTAAGATGCGCCCTACCGTTCCTGATTTCGCAGCCATCGGTACGTTGATCGACACCACCGGCGCACATTCCGTCACGCCATAGCCTTCAAGGACGCGCAGACCAAATTTCTCCTGCCACAGCTGTTTTGTGGTGTCTTGCAGTTTTTCCGCTCCCGCCACCACATAGCGCAGACGGTGAAAATCATAGGGATGCGCGAAACGAGCATAGTTGCCAAGGAACGTTGACGTACCAAACAGTACGGTGCAGTTCCGGTCGTAGACCAGTTCCGGCACAATGCGGTAATGCAGCGGGCTGGGATAAAGAAACACTTCTGCGCCGGTCAGCAGCGGCGTGAATAATCCCACCGTCAGACCAAAGGAGTGGAATAGCGGCAACGCAGACATAAAGCGGTCGTCGGCGGTGAAATCAGCGATGGTTTTAATCTGCTCGACGTTCGCCAGAATGCTCTTGTGGCTGTGTACCACACCTTTAGGATGACCTTCCGAGCCAGAGGTAAAGAGGATCACCGCAGCCTCTTCCGGCTGCTGTTTCACCTGCGCCAGATGCGGTGCCAGCAGATGCGAGAAAATCCACAGCTTATCGCTAAACGTCACATCGGCTTTCAGATCTTCCAGGTAAACCCAGCGCACCTGGGTGAGCTGTTCCGGTAAATGCCAAAGTTTGCCTTTATCGAGAAACTGTCGGGAAGTGAAGATAGTTTTGACTTCTGAAGCAGTAATGGCGCTGGTTAGCCCTTTTACACCTGCTGTATAGTTCATCATCGCCGGAATACGTCGACGCGCAATAGCGCCAAAAATGACCGCCGCGCTGATCCCCGCGTTTGGCAGCATCAGGCCTATTTTTTCACCCTCGGCGGTATATTTTTCCAGGATACGGGCCACAAACAGCGTCTTAGTCAGCAGTTTACGGTAGCTGTCCGGCGTAAAGTTAACATCTTCAATGCAGTTTTTGCCTGCGCCAAAGCGATATTTCGCCGCCAGCAGAGATTCGTAAAGTGTTTCACGCGGACGTACCGCCATGCGCGCTTCCATCATAATTTGATGCAGCATTTCACCCGCGATTTTGCGGCGATCGCGAGCACGCGGTGCTTCCGGCATCGGCATGTGGGTCGGCGGAAGGATGTGCAAGCGAATACGCGGGAAGAATCGCTGTTTAACCAGACCTTTCAGGCGACTAAAGCGTGACAACTCCGCGCCTTCGATGCGCACAGGAACCACCGTGGCCCCTGACTTTGCCGCGACAAACCCGGCGCCGTCATAGATTTTCATCAATGAACCGGTGGTCGAAATACGCCCTTCCGGGAAAATAACCACCGGACGCCCCTGCTCGACCAGGCGAACCAGATGTTTAATCGACATCGGTTTGGTCGGGTCTAACGGCACGAAATCAATCAGCGGAGTCAGCCAGCGCATGTACCATTGCTGACTAATAGAGGTGTAAACAGCAAAAACGGGGCGGATCGGTAAAAAAAGCGCCAGCAGGATGCCGTCGATAAATGAGACATGGTTGGGAGTAATTAGAACGCGTTCTCCCTGTAGCGCGCTGATATCGCCCGTGACGCGAACGCGGAAAAGCACGCGAAACAGATTACGAAAAAAGCCAAATAGCATCTCAACTCCCTGTGCCATTAATTACATAAACATTAATGTTGGGAGAGTATACGAGTTGGAGAGTGGGCGCGACAGGTAACTGGTGAATACAATCCGAAAAAAAACCTGCGCATCCGCGCAGGTCGGTGCAAGAGACAGGTACGAAGTGCGTACCGAATAATCTCACCAATCAATACCTCTGGGATCTTGATTGTGGTCGTCAGCAGCCAGATACGCCAGTGCGAAAACGCAAAGGAATGAACCCAAATGCAACGAGTTGTGTAAATTATCGGTTACTGTTACAGATAGGCCGAAGACAAAAAAAAACCTGCGCATCTGCGCAGGCTGGTGTAATTCTAGTGATCAACCCGAAAGTTGATTTCACCTATCAATACCTCTGGGATCCCAACTCTAGCAATCTGCTCAGTGCCCTCACCAGCGAACAATCGCAACAGCACATCGCAAAGTGTAAGTAAAAATTAGCGTTTTCTATTTTTTGTCTTACTTCGCTCGTGCGCGCTCACATTTGCGACGTCCTGACAGGCAATCTGCTTGAACAGCCAGCCATTTTCCGTAACACTGACACAATGTAAGCGTTTACCCACAACAGGTACTATCATGGCGACCATAAAGGATGTAGCCCGACTAGCTGGTGTATCAGTCGCCACCGTTTCTCGAGTGATTAATGACTCCCCCAAAGCCAGCGAAGCATCGCGTCTGGCCGTAACGAGTGCAATGGAATCACTCAGCTACCACCCCAACGCCAACGCGCGTGCGCTGGCGCAACAATCTACCGAAACCATCGGACTGGTGGTTGGTGATGTGTCAGATCCATTTTTTGGGGCAATGGTTAAAGCTGTCGAGCAGGTGGCCTATAACACCGGTAATTTTTTACTGATCGGCAACGGCTACCATAATGAACAGAAGGAACGTCAGGCGATTGAACAGCTCATTCGCCACCGCTGCGCTGCGCTTGTTGTCCACGCCAAAATCATCCCGGATGCAGACCTCGCTTCATTAATGAAGCAAATCCCCGGCATGGTATTGATCAACCGAATTCTGCCGGGATTCGAACAACGCTGTGTTGCCCTTGATGACCGCTTCGGCGCGTGGTTGGCTACCCGACACCTTATTCAGCAGGGCCATACGCGTATCGGTTATCTGTGCTCCAATCACACTATTTCAGATGCGGAGGATCGCCTGCAAGGCTATTACGATGCGCTGACGGAGAGCAATATACCGATTAACGATCGGCTGGTGACCTTTGGCGAACCAGATGAGAGCGGCGGTGAGCAGGCCATGACCGAGTTGCTTGGCCGTGGCAAAAACTTCACGGCAGTAGCCTGCTATAACGACTCCATGGCGGCTGGCGCGATGGGCGTGTTAAATGATAACGGCATTGATGTACCAGGCGAAATTTCCCTGATCGGCTTCGATGATGTGCTGGTTTCCCGCTATGTGCGTCCACGTCTGACCACGGTACGCTATCCGATAGTGACGATGGCAACCCAGGCCGCTGAACTGGCGCTGGCGCTGGCGGAAAAGCGACCCACGCCTGAAATCACCCACGTATTTAACCCAACTCTGGTGCGCCGCCATTCCGTTTCGACGCTGACAGAGCCGGGCAATTCTTCGTCAAACGATTAACCAGGATAGCGTCATGACCACGATGTTGGACGTTTCACGACACGCTGGCGTCTCAAAAGCGACCGTTTCGCGCGTGCTGAATGGTACGGGTCAGGTAAAAGAGAGTACGCGCCAGAAAGTGTTTAAGGCCATGCAGGCACTTGATTATCGACCCAATTTTTTAGCGCGCTCTTTGGCGAACCGTACCAGCAACAGCATTGGCCTGGTGGTTTCCACGTTTGATGGATTCTACTTTGGACGCCTGCTGCAACAGGCTTCGCGCCAGACGGAATCTCACGGTAAGCAGTTGATCGTCACCGACGGCCACGACACGCCGGAGCGTGAACAGGAAGCCGTGCAAATGCTGGCCGACAGGCAGTGTGATGCCATTATTCTCTATACCCGTTATATGAGTGAACAGGCGATTATGTCGCTAATGAACAGCATTGCTATGCCGTTGCTGGTCATTAACCGTGATGTCAGTCAGGCCCGCGATCGCGCGATTTTCTTTGAACAGGAAGAAGCCGCGTTCCAGGCGGTCAATTATCTGATCTCCCAGGGGCATAACGATATTGCCTGCATCACCGTGCCGGGCCATACCCCTACCGGTAAATCACGTTTGATGGGATATCGTAAGGCGCTGGAAAAAAACGGTATTCCCTGGGATCCCGACAAGGTCAAATACGGCGACTCCACAATGACGCGAGGCTATGAAGCCTGCCGTGAACTGCTGGAGGAAGGGGTGACATTCAGCGCCCTGTTCGCCTGTAACGATGACATGGCATTAGGTGCATCAAAAGCGTTGCATCAGGCTGGCCTGAAGATCCCAACGGACGTCTCGCTGTTTGGTTTTGATGATGCGCCCAGCGCCAAATGGCTGGAACCGGGGCTTTCTACCGTTTATCTGCCGATTGACGCCATGATAACAACGGCAATTGACCAGGCTATCCGTCTGGCCAACGGTGAGAGCGTAGAGCCGATCCCACCGTTTACCGGCAAACTAGTGTTGCGGGAATCGGTGACAACGGGTCCGTATTACGAATAGTGCCGGATGGCGCAAGCGCCATCCGCCGTTTCACAACGCTATATTCAGATTAACTCCAGCGCCAGTAGCTCATCAATCGTCTGGCGACGACGGATCAGTCGCGCCACACCATTATCAAACAACACCTCCGGCAGCAGCGGACGGCTATTGTAATTTGACGACATTGACGCGCCGTACGCCCCGGTGTCGTGCAGCACCAGATAATCCCCCGGCACTACCGCTGGCAACAGACGGGTTTCCACATTTCCGCCTTCCTGCTGGGTAAAGACGTCGCCGGACTCACACAGCGGCCCGGCCACTACGGTTTCTATTTGCACGGCTTGCTCCAGCGAACGACCATCTCCCGCCAGCGCGGAAATATGGTGATAGCTACCGTACATCGCCGGGCGCATCAAATCGTTGAAGCCTACGTCAATCAGCACAAAGTGACGGCTGCCCATCGCTTTTACGCTGCGCACCTGCGCCACCAGCACGCCAGCTTCCGCGACCAGAAAACGGCCCGGTTCGATCTCCAGTTTGACAGCGTGACCCAGATGACGCGCAATTTGATCGCGCGCGGCGTTCCATAACCCAAAGTAATGATCGGTATCGATCGCCTCTTCGCCCTCACGATACGGGATCGACAGCCCGCCGCCCGCGGAGATCGCCTCCAGATCCTGACCAAACTCGACAACCTGACGCACCATCGCGCCGCATACCTGTTCCAGATGGCCGTAGTCCACGCCGGATCCAATATGCATATGAATACCCACCAACTTCAACTGATAGCGCTGGATCACTTCCAGCGCCGCCGGTAGATCGCTGTACCAGATACCGTGCTTGCTGTTCTCGCCGCCGGTGTTGGTTTTTTGACTGTGTCCATGACCAAAACCAGGATTCACGCGCAGCCACACGCGATGGCCCGGCGAAAGCTGACCCAGTTGTTCCAGCATATCCACCGATCCAGCATTTACCGGAATGCTCAATTCATGCACCCGGGCGAGCGTCGCGTCATCGATCATATCGGCGGTAAAGACTATCTCATCTTGTCCCGGCTCAAAGCCCGCCGCCAGCGCGCGTTCAATTTCGCCCAGCGAGACGGAATCGACCTTCACGCCCTGCTCGCGCATCAGGCGCAGAATATGAATATTTGAGCATGCCTTCTGGGCAAAACGCACCACGTCAAACTGGCTCAGTTTGGCAATCTGCGCGCGGATAATCTGTGCATCATACACCCACACCGGGCAGCCAAATTCAGCGGGCAGGCGTAGCAGGTTGGCGGCGGTGAGATCGGTATCAGTGCTGTTGAGTGGGCGTGGCATGATGTGCTCCGGTATTGGCTTTTTTATGATTACGCCACAGGCCAGAAAGAATAAAAAATATCGTTTTATCGTGAGTCTATGCAAAAATGATATGGCTTACATCATTCGAGGATTACTCATGCCCGCCGTTAACCTGCGCCATATTGAAATTTTTCATGCCATCATGACCGCAGGTAATCTGACGGAAGCCGCGCGGATGCTACATACCTCGCAGCCGACCGTCAGTCGGGAACTGGCCCGATTCGAGAAAGTGCTGGGATTAACGCTGTTCGAACGTTCGCGTGGCAGATTGCATCCGACCGTGCAAGGGTTACGTCTGTTTGAAGAAGTGCAACGTTCCTGGTATGGCCTGGACAGGATTGTGAGCGCCGCTGAAAGCCTGCGCGAATTTCGTCAGGGCGAATTATCGATTGTCTGCCTGCCGGTGTTCTCACAGTCTTTTTTACCACCGTTGCTGCAGCCATTCCTCGCACGCTACCCGCAGGTCAATATTCAGATAGTGCCGCAAGAGTCACCGTTGCTGGAAGAGTGGCTGTCGGCGCAGCGCCACGATCTGGGGATCACAGAAACCCTGCATACTCCCGCCGGCACTAAACGTACAGAATTGCTGGCGCTGGATGAAGTATGCGTGCTGCCACAGGGACATCCGCTGGCCGAGAAATCCGTGCTCACCCCCCAGGATTTTCAGGGCGAAAACTACATCAGCCTGTCGCGGACCGACAGTTACCGTCAGCTTCTGGATACCCTGTTTAATGAGCATCAGGTGAAACGTCGCATGGTAATAGAAACCCATAGCGCCGCTTCAATTTGTGCAATGATACGGGCGGGCGTAGGGATCTCGGTGGTCAATCCCTTAACGGCGCTGGATTACGCCAGTAGCGGGATCGTTATCCGCCGCTTCAGTATTTCGGTACCGTTTACGGTCAGCCTGATTCACCCGCTTCATCGCCCCGCCTCGGCGTTGGTCGATGCTTTTAGTGCGCATCTGCAAACCCATCTCCCGAGGCTTATCGATCCGCTGAACGCTATTTTGCATCCACAGACGAAAGCATAAACTCCACCGCATCTTGCGCATGGATAGCCGCAGTGTCGAAAACCGGTAGTGGGCTTAGCTCGGCTGGCACCAACAGACCAATCTCGGTACAGCCAAAAATTACCCCTTGCGCGCCCTGCTTAGCCAGTTGAGCAATCACACTGAGATAATAATCGCGGGACGTTTCATTGAATTCGCCGAGGCACAGCTCATCGAAAATAATCTGGTTTATTTTTTGCCGGTCGTTAACGTCAGGAATAAGTGTACTAATGCCAAATTCAGCCTGTAAGCGCCCACGGTAAAAATCCTGCTCCATGGTGTAGCGCGTACCCAGCAGCGCCACGTTGCTCATCTGCTGCTTTTGTATGGCGCGGCCAGTGGCATCAGCAATATGCAGGAACGGTACATCACAGGCGGTTGCAATCGCCTCAGCAACCTTGTGCATCGTGTTGGTACACAACACGATTCCCTCAGCACCCGCCTCCTGTAGCCCTCTGGCGGCCTGCGCGAGGATCTGCCCGGCCCGCAGCCAGTCGCCGCTGGACTGACAGGCTTCAATCTCATGAAAATCTACGCTGTGCAACAGAATCTGTGCTGAATGCAGGCCACCCAGACGCTGTTTTACCCCTTCATTAATGAGTCGATAATAAGGAATGGTGGATTCCCAGCTCATACCGCCTAACAGACCGATCGTCTTCATCGCTTCCCCTCATTCGTTGTTATCTCTCCAGTGAACCAAAGATGTGATCAACTTTCCACATTTGTTGGTGTGCATTTGTTTTTATACTTTGCTGGTATAAATTTAATGAAACAGTGTTTCATTAACTTACAGGAATGCCGGATGTTTATTTTTCATAAAGAGACCACGCTTGAAGATCTGGGCAATGGCGTTACCCGTCGCATTCTGGCTCACGACGGTAAAATGATGGCGGTTGAGGTGAACTTCGAGCAGGGAGCGATTGGTCCGCTGCACAACCATCCGCATGAACAGCTGACTTACGTTTTATCCGGTGAGTTTGAATTTACGATTGGGGAAGAAAAGCATGTCGTTTCTGCAGGCGACACCCTGTATAAACAGCCTAACATTATGCATGGCTGCGTCTGCTTAAAAGCAGGAACATTACTCGATACGTTCACCCCGATGCGCGACGATTTTCTGCACGGGTAATGTGTTCAAAAAAAATGCCGAGTAACGCTTGCGCTTACCCGGCCAGAACGAGACTTAATTCGTAGGCCGGATAAGGCAGAGCCGCATCCGGCACGTATGTCTGGCTTACACCCCAATATTTCTTAGCTTCTCACCCGACATCAGCTTGCGCTCGATGTGTTCCAGCGTGACGTTTTTGGTTTCTGGGATAAGCCAGAATGTAATACCGATAAAAGCGACGTTCAACGCGGTATACAGCCAGAACGTACCCGCCGCGCCAATGCTGTCGAGCAGCGTCAGGAACGTGGCGCCAATGATCATGTTCGACACCCAGTTGGTGGTGGTCGAGCAGGTAATACCAAAATCACGGCATTTCAGCGGCTGAATTTCCGAACACAGGATCCACACCACTGGCGCGGCGCTCATCGCGTAACCTGCAATGCACATCATGGTCATACCGACTGACAGCCAGGAAAGGCCACTGGAAGCCGTGCCGTTATCAAACTGCATCAGGCAATAGCCGAGTACCAGCGTCCCAATGGCCATCACGCTGAAACCAATTTTAAGCGCCGGTTTACGCCCCGCTTTGTCGACCGTGAAAACGGCAATAAAGGTGGCGAACATGAACGTTAAGCCAACCACCAGCGTGGCAATCATCTGCTGTTCGGTGGTGGTAAAGCCCGCCATTTTAAAAATGCGCGGCGCGTAGTACATGATGATATTCATCCCGGTGAACTGCTGCATCGCCTGCAACAACATTCCGAGGAAAACCGCGCGACGCACGTTACGGTTAATTTTAAATAGCGCCCAGCCGCCCTGCTTCAGCTTCAGGCTTTCACGGATTTCGTTCAGCTCATCGCGGGCTTTTTCTGACGTATCGCGCAGCATACGCAATACTTCTTCAGCTTCGATATGGCGACCTTTTTCCGCCAGCCAGCGCGGACTGTTCGGCAGGAAAACCACCAGGATAATCAGTAACACCGCCGGGAGCGCCAGCACCCCCAGCATCGCGCGCCAGTTACCGCTGTAGCTGAATGCCGTATCGGATAAGAAGGCCAGCACAATGCCCAGCGTAACCATCAGCTGGTACATACTGATCATCTTACCGCGCACATTCTCACTGGCCATTTCTGAGAGATACAGCGGCGCGGTGTAAGACGCGATACCCACAGCAACGCCCAGCACCACGCGGGCAAAAATGAGCATTTCAACGCTGGATGCCAACGCCGATCCCAGAGAACCGACGACAAAAAGGATCGCGCCCGCCATCAGACTGTATTTACGTCCCAGGCGGAATGACAGCCAACCATTAAACAGTGCGCCAATTGCCGCACCCAGCATCATGCTGCTCACCACCCACTCCTGCAGGCGGCTGGTCAGGACAAAGTGATCGGTAATGAAAGGCAACGCGCCCGCTATCACGCCAATATCCAGGCCGAATAACAATCCTGCGACAGCCGCAGAGATAGAGACAAACATATTCATACGTCGCGTATCGCGCACAGGGCGCGGCGCTAAAGCAGCATCATTATTTATTGAGACCATTTTTTCCTGCCAGATACAGAGTAAACCATGTCCCTGAAAGTAAGGGATCCCTTACATGAAGCGTCAGGCGGGAAACGGCAAAAACATGGATTAAATAGCTACACCACCTCGTTATGTGATGGATATTCCAATTTTAAAATTTATCAACAACCACTCAATTAAATTTAATTTATTGATATTAAAGAGGATTAAACATTACAAATTCATACATATATAATTATGTATGGATTAATTTATAGACAGAATATGGATTAAAATAACTTAAAACCAAAAAAAACCCTGCCAGATGACAGGGTTTGTTATTCAAAAAATGTATTAACGTGCCAGCCAGCCGCCGTCTACCGCAACGGTATAGCCGTTAATATAGTCAGACGCGCTGGACGCCAGGAACACGACAGGCCCCATCAGGTCGCTCGGCAGTCCCCAACGTCCTGCCGGAATACGATCGAGGATTTCTGCGCTACGCTGCTCATCAGCACGCAGCTGCTGAGTGTTGTTGGTCGCCATATAACCCGGCGCAATCGCGTTGACGTTGATGTTATGTTTTGCCCACTCGTTCGCCATCAGACGGGTGACGCCCATTACGCCGCTTTTAGACGCGGTGTAAGACGGAACGCGAATACCGCCCTGGAAAGAGAGCATAGAGGCGATATTGATAATTTTGCCGCCGTTACCCTGAGCGATAAAGTGCTTCGCCGCAGCCTGAGACATAAAGAATACGCTCTTAATGTTCAGGTTCATCACGTCATCCCAGTCTTTTTCGCTGAAGTCGATCGCATCGTCACGACGGATAAGGCCCGCATTGTTGACCAGAATATCGATATGGCCGAATTCTGCCACTGCGCGCTCCAGCAGCGCTGGAATACCATCAATTTGGCGCAGGTCGGCGGTCAGACTTAAAAAACGGCGACCCAGTGCGGTCACGCGTTCGATGGTTTCCGTCGGTTCAACAATGTTGATACCGACAATATCGCAACCCGCTTCCGCCAGACCCAGCGCCATACCCTGACCCAGGCCAGTGTCGCAACCGGTCACAACGGCGACTTTACCTTCAAGAGAGAATGCATTCAAAATCATTGTAAATCCTTAATTTTTTATAATGCCTGCCGCAGGCAGGCACGGCTGTCGCCCGCAACTAGCGCAGATCTTTGACGGCGACATGGTCCATATCATCAAAGACCTGGTTTTCACCAACCATGCCCCAAATGAACGTATAAGCTTTTGTGCCAACGCCTGAGTGAATAGACCAGCTCGGGGAAATCACCGCCTGCTCGTTGTGCATCACAATATGACGCGTTTCCTGAGGCTGTCCCATCATGTGGAAGACGCAGGTATCTTCTTCCATGTTGAAGTAGAAGTAGACTTCCATACGACGTTCATGGGTATGGCACGGCATGGTGTTCCACAGGTTGCCCGGCGCCAGCTCAGTCAGGCCCATGCTCAGCTGGCAGGTTTCCAGCACATCCGGTACAAAATATTTGTTGATGGTGCGACGATTACTGGTGAGGTTATCGCCCAGCGTCACTGGCGCAACGTCAGCAGGCGTGACTTTTTTGGTTGGATAAGTCGTGTGGGCCGGTGCGCAGTTGTAGTAAAACTTCGCCGGTTTCGCCGTATCAACGCTGGCAAACACAACTTCTTTTGCCCCTTTGCCGACGTACAGCGCATCACGATGACCAATTTCATAGCACTGACCGTCAACGGTAATCGTGCCCGGACCACCGATGTTAATCACACCCAGCTCACGGCGTTCAAGAAAATAGGTTACGCCCAGTTGTTTACCGACTTCGCCACCTACAGAGACAGTTTTGGCCACCGGCATAATGCCGCCAACAATAATACGGTCGATGTGGCTGTAAACCATGGTGTATTCATCTGCGACAAATACTTCTTCGACCAAAAACTCATTACGCAGCCCCTGAGTGTCGAGGGTTTTGGCATGCGCACTATGGATGCTTTGTCTTACGTCCACATTTACCTCCAGTGATAAATTGACCGTGAATGCTTTAACGAATAGCAAAACGCTGTTCCGTTTTATCTAATGCGCTCATGATATCCCTCCCGGATAGGGTTTTCAATTACAACTGAAACGTTGTTTCACTTTTTCCGCATCTTATTATCAAAAGTGTAGTTGCGATCACGCTCGGGCATATAAATCGTGGGAATATTTCAAATAAAATGATTTAAAACAATTAGATAGATTAAAACACAAAAGAGATAATCATTAGTGGCAGGGATAAGACATTGAAAATACAGCCGGGCACATACGATGTTCGCACACCTTTGCTGACAAAGTGCGCAGTCAATCACATGAAATGAAACAATGTTTTGATATATTGACGGCGTTTAGAGTGTATGTTTCTGTAACTGGCCTTGCCCTCCTGTTGGAGGGCTTTTTTATAGATGCCGGGGTAACACACAAAAAAGGCGTTTAAGAAGGGAAATCTAAGATCGTTAGTCTCGTTCGATAGCGAGCGCCACCCCTTGACCACCACCGATACACAGCGTTGCCAGCCCTTTGTGCGCCCGACGCTTCACCATTTCATGCACCAGCGAAACCAGTATACGACAACCCGATGCGCCAATCGGATGGCCAAGCGCGATAGCGCCGCCGTTCACATTTACCCGCCGTTCATCCCACTCCAGCATTTTCCCAACGGACAAGGCCTGCGCGGCGAAGGCTTCGTTGGCTTCGATCAGATCAACATCAGCCAGTTGCCAGCCCACACGCTCAAGGCAGCGGCGCGTCGCATACACTGGCGCAATCCCCATCAGCGCGGGATCGACCCCGACGCTGGCGAACGCGCGAATGCGGGCCAGCACCGGCAAATTCAGCTCCTGCGCTTTGGCCTCGCTCATCATCATCACCGCGGCGGCGCCATCGTTAATGGATGAGGCGTTCCCCGCGGTGACCGAACCGAGCCGATCAAAGGTAGGATCCAGACGCGCCAACCCTTCCGCACTGGCATCGGTACGCGGTTGCTCATCGGTATCCACTACGAATGATTGGCCATTACGCTGGGTCACCACCGGCACGATTTCATCTTTAAATCGTCCGGCATCGATGGCCATTCGTGCCTTGTGCTGCGAGTGCAGCGCGTAGGCATCCTGTAATTCACGGCTAATGCCGTATTCCCGCGCGAGGTTTTCTGCAGTGACGCCCATATGATAATCGTTGAAAGCATCCCACAGACCATCATGCACCAGGCTGTCGACCAGTTGACTGTTCCCCAGTTGTGCGCCAGTGCGGCTATCGGTAAGGACATGCGGCGCACGGCTCATATTCTCCTGTCCACCGGCAATCACAATGTCGGCTTCGCCGCATTGAATAGCCTGGGTCGCCAGATGCAGCGCTTTCAGCCCCGAACCACAAACATCGTTAATGGTGATGGCGGAAACGGTATTAGGTAGCCCACCATTGATGGCGGACTGACGGGCCGGGTTCTGCCCGGCACCTGCGGTAAGCACCTGCCCAAGGATCACTTCATCCACGGCGTGAACATCCACGCCCGTGCGTTCCAGCAACGCCTTGACCACCATGCTGCCTAACTCAACGGCAGAGTGGCGAGCCAGCGTTCCCTGGAAACAGCCGATCGGTGTCCTTAACGCCCCGACTATCACAACCTCTTTCATCACTACCTCAGCGCAAAATAACACCGCAATAGTAGATGATTGTTAAAAGTAGTTATCAAAGTTGTTTAAAAATGGTGATTTTTATCACAAAGGAATTTCGTATCATTTATTGGTCATCTGAACGCCACTCTGCTGTAAATGATCGCGCAGCCAACTTCCCGCCACGCCTGGCGGTGATTTCTTATTCCACAACAGATCGATAGAGATAGCCTTTGGCCAGCCGGGCACATGTAGTTGAACCAGCGGTTTTTCCGCTGCAAACTCTTCCACCAGTGCACAAGGGAGCGCGCACCAGCCGAATCCCTGAACCGCCATACTCAACAACAGCAAATAGTTAGGCGCCGACCAGACAGGACCGCGCACCACGTTGGTACTGCTTTCCAGGTAGGTATTCAGACGCAGTTCGCGCCAGGTGTGGAGTTGTTCCCATTGTAGTTTTTCCTGACACGCCAGCGGATGCGAGTCCGCAACGTACAACCCCATCCAGGATTGCATCGGCAGCCGCGTCACGCCCATGTCGGTCGGATAATCCTCTCTTGCCTCAATCAACCCGACCTGCGCGCGCCCTTTTTGCAGCAGATCGATCACGTCTTCATCTTCACCAATCAGACATTCAAACTCGGTATGCGGAAACTTGCGGTCAAACTGCACCATTAATTCTTCCAGCACATCCGGGTGCAGCGTGTCCGAAAGTACGAAGGTCAGGCGCGCTTCCGTTTCACCCGACAGCGAGATAGCCGCCTCATCGAGACGTTCGCTGGCCGTCAAAATTGCCTGCACATAGCCCAGCACCCGCTTACCTTCTTCGGTCAGCGTTGGCTGACGGGACGATCGGTCAAACAGCGCAAAACCAAGATCGGCTTCCAGATGCGCAATAGCCGTACTGATGGTGGACTGGCTTTTACGCAGTCGTCGGGCCGCGGCAGAAAATGAGCCGCAGGAAACGGTCTCTACAAATGCCGTTAATGCTTCAGGAGAGTAACGCATGAACTATCTACTTTATCGATGGATACTATCTTTTAGATATCACATAAAACGATAAAATTGCCACCATTCCGTTATCCGGGCATCAAAGAAGGTTTTAGGTTATGCAACACGATACAGTCCAGCGCCGCTCACTAGTGGAGCGTATTTTTCACGCCGTTTGTTTTGAAGGCATTGCCACCGCAATCCTTGCGCCAACCACCGCGTGGCTGATGCAGCGCTCGGTGCTGGAAATGGGCGGGCTGACAATTATTCTGGCTACCACGGCAATGATCTGGAATATCATTTATAACGCCCTGTTTGACCGCTTATGGCCGTCGCATCGGGTAAAACGTACGGCGAAAGTTCGCGCCTTTCACGCCTTAGGCTTCGAGAGCGGCTTTATTGTGATCGGGGTGAGCATCGTGGCCTATGTGTTGAACGTCAGCCTGCTTCAGGCATTCACGTTGGAAATAGGTTTCTTCCTGTTCTTCCTGCCGTATACCATGTTCTATAACTGGGCGTATGACACATTACGCGAGCGCGTCATGAAGCGCCGCCAGCAGCGTGTTACTGCCTGATAATTCAATAAATAGTCGGAATTATCTTGATTCCGACTATTCATCCATTCACCAGCCCACTTGTTCACACTTCCCCCAGCCCCTCTCATTTGTGGTAAATTGCGCTTCTTTTTGTTTATTTTATAGTTGATACGTTCAAATAATGTCGAAAATTTGGTCAAAAGAAGAGACTCTCTGGAGCTTCGCACTATATGGGACTGCCGTCGGTGCAGGAACCCTCTTCCTCCCCATACAGCTGGGTTCAGCAGGCGCGGTAGTGCTGTTTATCACCGCCCTCGTGGCCTGGCCTTTAACCTACTGGCCACACAAGGCGCTGTGCCAGTTTATCCTGTCGTCAAAAACGTCTGCTGGCGAAGGCATCACCGGTGCAGTCACCCATTACTACGGCAAGAAGATTGGCAACCTGATCACCACCCTCTATTTTATTGCCTTCTTTGTCGTCGTGCTGATCTACGCCGTAGCGATAACCAATTCACTCACTGAACAGTTGGCAAAACATATCACTATCGATTTGCGTGTTCGTATGCTGGTCAGTCTCGGTGTGGTGCTGGTGCTGAACCTGATTTTTCTGATGGGCCGACAAGCCACCATTCGGGTTATGGGCTTTCTGGTATTCCCACTGATTGCTTACTTTTTGTTCCTTTCGCTTTACCTGACCGGAAGCTGGCAGCCAACGCTACTCACCGGCCAGATGTCTTTCGATCAGCACACGCTTCATCAGGTTTGGATCTCTATTCCCGTGATGGTTTTCGCTTTTAGCCATACGCCAATTATCTCTACGTTCGCTATTGACCGACGTGAGAAATATGGCGAGCAGGCCATGGGTAAATGCAAAAAAATCATGAAGGTCGCCTACATCATCATCTGCCTGAGCGTACTGTTTTTCGTCTTCAGCTGTTTGCTTTCGATTCCGACAAACTATATCGAAGACGCGAAAAATGAAGGCGTGACCATTCTGTCAGCGTTATCGATGATGCCAAACGCACCGGCATGGCTGTCAATTTCCGGGATTATCGTCGCCGTCGTGGCGATGTCAAAATCGTTCCTCGGCACCTACTTTGGCGTGATTGAAGGGGCAACGGAAGTGGTAAAAACGTCGCTGCATCAGGTGGGCGTGAAGAAAAGCCGGGCCTTTAACCGCGCCCTGTCCATCATGTTAGTGTCGGCCATTACGTTTATCATCTGCTGCATTAATCCTAATGCGATTTCAATGATTTACGCGATAAGCGGGCCATTGATTGCCATGATTTTGTTTATCATGCCGACATTATCTACCTATCTGATCCCGGCGCTGAAGCCGTACCGTTCAGTGGGTAATCTGATCACTTTGATTGTCGGGTTGCTGTGTGTATCTGTGATGTTTTTTGGCTAGAACGTGTAGTTAACGGCTCATTCCTGTATGTGGATGAGCCGTTAAACTGACTTATTTGATGTACGAATCCAGTACTTTCAACACCACGTCCAAATCTTCTTCGCGCTTTATTTCATCGCCCTGATGCACGATGTGCTCGGTCAGATGACCTTTAATCACCTCACGCATTAACCCGTTTACCGCACCGCGGATCGCCGCTATTTGCTGCAATACCGCCGCGCATTCATGCGGTTCATCCAGCATGGTTTTCAACGCCGCTACCTGCCCCTGAATCTTGCTGGTTCGGGCTTTCAGCTTTTGTTTGTCGCGGATCGTATGTGACATAACTTTACCTATTTAACGTCTGGCTGTAGCGACAATACCATCGACATTCTACTGGGGGGTAGTATTTAATACTGGGGGGGAGTAGAATTGGGCGAAATTAAACAACTAAGAATCATTCTCATGGGTGAGTTTTCTACGCTTCTTCAGCAAGGCAACGCCTGGTTTTTCATTCCCAGCGCGATTTTATTGGGTGTGTTACATGGTCTGGAACCGGGGCATTCGAAAACGATGATGGCGGCTTTTATTATTGCCATTAAAGGCACCATCAAACAGGCAGTGATGCTGGGGTTGGCGGCAACGCTGTCGCATACCGCAGTGGTGTGGTTGATCGCGCTCGGCGGGATGTATATCAGCAAAGCGTTTACCGCTCAGGCCGTTGAGCCTTGGCTGCAGTTTGTCTCGGCGATTATCATTCTCGGCACCGCATTCTGGATGTTCTGGCGAACCCGGCAGGGAGAGCAGAGCTGGCTGGCCCAGACGCATCACGATCATGGCCACGAACACCAACATCATGATCATCACCACCACGATCATCATCACGATCACGACGGCGAGCACCACCACCATCACCACGATCATGACCATGCCGCGCTGGCAGGGCTGAGCGAGGGTTCAAAAGAGTATCAGGATGCCCACGAACGGGCGCATGCCACCGACATTCAGCGCCGCTTTGCCGGTAAAGAGGTCACTAACGGCCAAATATTACTGTTTGGTCTGACCGGCGGGTTAATCCCCTGCCCTGCCGCCATTACGGTGCTGCTGATTTGCATCCAGCTCAAAGCCTTCACGCTGGGCGCGACTATGGTGCTGTGCTTCAGCCTCGGACTGGCGTTGACGTTGGTGACGGTGGGAGTGGGTGCAGCAATCAGCGTACAGCAGGCGGCCAAACGCTGGAGTGGATTTAATACGCTGGCACGCAAAGCGCCCTATTTTTCCAGCGCGCTCATCGCCATGGTCGGCTTATATATGGGGATTCACGGCTATATGGGGATCGTCGGTTAACGAGCGGAGCGCGCAGCAGCGATTGCCGCTGCGCGTAAATCCAGATTAGCTGGCGACATTCCCCCACACCAGTTGCCCTTTATGGAAGGTCGCGGTGCGAGGGGAGATGCGGGCAACCGCTTCCGCCGAACAGGAGGCATCCACCAGCACAAAGCTGGCTTCATCCTTCGCTTTCGGCCACACGCGTTCACCTTTATCGTTTAGCGGCAGCACATCGCCGGTGGCAAGAAACAGCGCGCGCGACAGGTTAAGCTCGTTGGGGCGAATATAGAGCTGCGCGTACAGATTCGCCTTCTCCAGCATGTCTCCCAGCCCGTACGGCGACCAGTGGTCAATCACGCTGTCGGTCCCGGTAATCACCTCCACGCCTTTGTCACGCAGCTGTTTGAGCGGCATATGCAATGTGCCAATCGGCACCGTCGAGGCAATGGTAATCTGCTGCGCCGCCATACGGGTCGCCAGCGCGTCAACCTGCTGCTCGTTCAGCGTTGCCAGCGCGAAAGCGTGACTGATGGTCAGTTTGCCCTTCAACTGCGGCGTTTTCTCTACCGTTTCCACCATGTAATTCACCGCCGCCACGCCCGCCGGGCTGGTTTCGTGCAGATGAATATCCACGCCTTTATCGTAATCCAGCGCGATCTGGAACATGGTGTCGAGGGATTTTTCCATCGCCCCGTCGACGCTGGTTGGGTCCAGACCACCGACGTAATGCGCCCCCGCCTGCATAGCTTCACGCATCAGCGGTTCAGATTTTGATAACAGCAGGCCATGCTGTGGAAACGCCACAATTTCACAGGCAAAACCCGGCTGGCGACGCGCCAACACCGCCTGCAGGTTTTCCAGGTTTTTCAGCCCGGAAACCGGTTCTATGTTGCAGTGGCTGCGGGCAATCGAGGTACCTTTAGATTGCAGCAAATCGATAAGCTTTTCCGCGCGCTCCTGGGTGTAAGGCTGGAGTTCAGGCAGCAGCTTTTGTTCCAGGCGGATCATATCCTGAATAGTGGTGCCAGCCGGACGGTTCAGTGAGCGCCACGGACCGCCATAAAAGGTTTTATCCAGATGGATGTGCATATCGCGCATGGCGGGCAGCATCAGCTTGCCACCCGCATCGTAGTGCGGCAGCGTCGCATCCGGATGCAGCTTATTCTCACGCAGCGCAACAATTTTCCCGTCCTGGATTTCAACGGTTTGCAGTGCGGTACGGGTATGTACCACCACCGCGTTTTCGTAATCAAACCCTGCTTCCAGCAGAACGTTGTCCAGGTAATAGTGTTTATCGTTAATTGTCATCGTGCTCTTCGTGTCACAGATGTTCCCGACAGGATTAGCAGCATACGCGACCGGAGCCACTGCGCCAAACAGCGCGGCAGCGGTCACCATTTTTCCGCTCTGGCTTAAAAATTCGCGGCGGCTGTTACTTTCTTTCATTCGCATCTCCTCTCAGGAATGGACAATGTGGGTACCCGTTTCACCGCGGATTGCGGCGGGCAGACATTCCGGCGTGGTGATGATTACCCGCTTACCTCCGCGCGCCAGGAACGCCAGACTGGCAACGATCTTCGGCAGCATGCTGCCCGGCGGGAAATGTCCTTCCTGCATGTAGCGGGTCATCGTGGCGACATCCACCGTATCCAGCGCCTGCTGCTCAGGTTTGCCAAAGTGAATACACACTTTCTCAACGCCGGTGGTGATCACCAGAATGTCGGCGTGAATCTCCTGGGCCAGCAGCGCAGTGGAAAGATCTTTGTCAATCACCGCGTCCACGCTCTGGTAATCACCTTGCTCACCACGCACCACCGGGATCCCGCCGCCGCCCGCGCCAATCACCACAAAGCCTTGCCGGGTTAGCGCCTTAATCGCCTCCGCTTCGACGATGCGCTTCGGCTCTGGCGAAGCGACCACCCGACGGTAGCCGCGCCCGGAATCCTCCACAAAACGCCAGCCCGGATTGACCCGCAGCAGTTCATCGCGCTGGGCTGCACTAAAGAACGCGCCGATAGGTTTGGTTGGATTCGCGAAGCCCGGATCGTTTTTGTCGACCTCCACCTGCGTGACCACCGTAACTGCCTTCTGCTCACCGCGCCGCGCCAGACGGTTATTCAGCGCCTGTTGGATCAGATAACCAATACCGCCCTGCGTATCGGCAACGCAGTTTGCCAGCGGGGTGAGTGGCAACCCTTCACGCTCGTGTGCGATTTCCGCCCGCCGCAGATCCAGTCCCACCTGCGGTCCGTTACCGTGCGTCAGCACAATGTTGTAGTCCGATGCCAACATTTCCAGCACCGTGTCCGCAACCGCTTTCACCGCTTCAGCCTGGTGCTCAATCGACTGGCTGGCGTTATCTTTGATAATGCTGTTGCCTCCAATGGCAACGACCACAAGTTCTTTCATAGTGTTATCTTCCGCTTGCAGACGATTCAGGTGGATTTCGTCGGTTGTTGCTCAGGCGCAGTCACCACTTCACGACTGTCGAGCACGTGCTTGAGGACAAACATGCCGCTCATCATCAGGTAGGCCAGCACAAACATCATCGAACTGCCCTCTGCAAAGCCGACCGCCGGGGAGTGGATCACACCAAACAGCGACAGCAGGGCGCCAAAGGCAGCGGCAATCGCCCCACGCAACGGCTTATTCATAATGGCGAAGATGGCGACACAGCCCCACAACATGCTGGCCAGCGGCGCGCCGCTTCCCAGATGCACCAGCCCGTCGTAATAGACGCCTTTGCTGTGCAGCAGGTCGCTACCGAGCTTACCGGCTGACGTACCGGCCGCGCCCATCACGCTATTAACGATGGTTAGCGCCCAGTTAGCGATCCACGGGAACAGGCAGATGAAGATAACGGGAACCTCGACTTTGGGCGTTTCTCGCACCACCTGGTTGGCGGTCACCACGCCGATAAACACCAAAATTGGCACTATCGCAGTCATCGGAATAATGGCGAGCATAAACGCCCCCAGACCAAACAGCGGCACCAGGAACATAGTGATCCCCGAAGCGAGGGTATAGCCGATGCTGGCGCCCATCGCTTTCCAGCCCGCATGGCCGACATACACAGTCACCGGGAACGGGTTGCCCAGCATGCAGCCGAGCATGGAAGCAAAACCGTTCGCCATCATGACCTTACGGGTGTTGTACTCATCGCCCGCGGCATGCGCACTTTCAATGTTCTCGAGGTCGAAAATGTAGTTCGCCAGACCCAGAGGAACCGCAGAAGCCAGATACGGCAGCGCGTGCGGCAAACCTTGCAGGAAGCTGTCGACATGAATTTCCGGTGGGTTAAAGCCAAAAGAAGACATCGACGCTTTAATCGCTTCCGGGCTTTGCAAACCCGAGATCCACGCCAGGGCCGTCCCGGCAATCAGCAGCAGCAAACCGGTAGGAATACGGGCAAAAATCGGCTTCTTACCGAACCAGTTAATAAAGATCAGCAGCAGGACGATGAAAGAAACGGTTGGCGCTTCAAATGCCTGCAGCATTGGGTTCATCGCCAACAGCAGCAGGCCCAGGCCGGATAAACAAGAGAGCAGTACCGTTCGTGGGATCATCTTGCGGATGGTCTCGCCAAGGAAGGAGCCGCCCACCAGGATTAATGCTTCCACAAAGCACCACACCAGCGCTATCTGGATGGCGAAGTTGGCATCTTTGGTTTGCTGATAAACCGGCATCAGCACCAGGAAGGTCACGGTAAAGATCGACGGTGCGCTGGGACCGGACGGCAGCGCCGTTACGTCATTACGTCCGGTGTGTTTTGCCATTTGCAGGCCAAACCAGGCGTAGCAGACGCTGGCCACCAGCACCGCCAGACCAAAGGCAGGCGCAATGCGACCATAGACAATTTCGGTAGGGATCCCGACGACAAAAATGAGCAGCCCCATCATTGTCAGCAGGTTCGTCAGGTTGTTGGTCATCAGCCCGAAGTAAGCCGCCCAGTCACCACGTTTCCATTCTAGTTTTATGCTGTTCATGGAATATCCTTAACAGGTTAAGCATCGTTTGCGATCGCGGAGATCGCCCAGCCCTGCAGGTAAGCAACGTTTAACGCTTTGCTACTGTGGGGCTAACGCCGTTAGCCCCGGTTGTTGTTATTAGCAGTAGCGGTCACGCCAGTTGAGGATCGCCTTTTCAAAACAGGCGAATGGCGGGTGAACGATTCCGGCGCCGATCATGCCGATCCCCGCATTTTTGTGCGCAATGGCGGTGTTGATCACTGGCAAAATGCCGGTGCTGCCCACGCGCGTAATGTCGATAGCGGTCG
The DNA here is from genome assembly GCF_005281025.1 of Citrobacter sp. wls714. Taxonomy (NCBI): domain Bacteria; kingdom Pseudomonadati; phylum Pseudomonadota; class Gammaproteobacteria; order Enterobacterales; family Enterobacteriaceae; genus Citrobacter; species Citrobacter sp. wls714. Next base: position 286,284 of record NZ_SZWZ01000031.1, read on the forward strand.
GTACCCCCATAAAACCGAGCAGCGGAATGGTAACGTTGGGGTTTTCACCGAGGGTGATTTCGCGCATCTGGCGAGAGAAATCGACCGCCTCCTCGACCGTACCGCCGACCAGCGCCACAATGGCAGGCGCCGTCGCCATGGCAAAACCGCCAATGCCATAGGTTTCGGTAATCGCGCTATCGCCGATATCACGCCCGGAATCTTCCGGCTTATAGCCCGCGAACATTGGGCCAATCACCTGCTGCGCAGGACCGGTAAACCATTGCCCCGGCAACCCGCTGACGCGCAGACCGAACTCGACGCCGTTACGCGCCATCGTCGTGACCACGGTGCTGTATTCAATGCCGTGTGCGGCGTCCATCGCGGCTTTACACATCGCCATCCAGGTCGGCCCGGAGAAGTAATCACTGCTGAGGACGAACTCGAATACCTCGCGCTGCTGCTCTACCGGATAACCGGTCTGAATAATCCACGGCGTCAGCGCCTGAATCAGCAACGCCGTCCCGGCGTTGTTACGGTTATGGCACTCATCGCCCATGTGCAACGCCTGCGCCAGCATCAGACGCAGATCGATTTCACCCGCCAGCTTCATGGCGTCACGCAGCATCGGTCCCATCACATCGCGCATCCAGTTCAGGCGATCGATAACGCTCTGATCGTTCGCCCCCATACGCAGGATCTTCGCCATCTGCTCGCTCATATTGGTATATGCGCGGTTGCCGTAGGTTTTGTTCTCCACGATGTGCATAAACATCGACGCCGACGTCACGCCCGCCATCGAGCCAACACAGTCATGCTCGTGGCACGGAGAGAAGATGATTTCCCCCGAGGCGGCCAGTTCGGCGGCTTCATCCAGATCTTTCGCCAGCCCTTCAAACACCAGCGCACCGGTTACCGCGCCCTTCATTGCGCCGCACATTTTTTCCCAGCGGATTGGCGGCCCGGCGTGCAGGATGGTGTTACGGGTCATGCCCGGTACGACGTTGATCGCCTGGTCATAGCCAATCAGCACCGGATGCGACTGGATGATGCGCTCCAACGCCTGCTGGTTAGCGGCCGCGATTTTGTCCGCCAGCGGCGAATCAGCAATATCATCCAGCGCGGCCACGACCTGCATGTTGCCCTGGCCCGGCGGCGTCCAGTCGAGTTGAGTCACGGGTACGTTTTGCTTTTTCAGGTCATCGCTGAACATCGCGATGCCGACATTAATCACGTTCAGCGGCTGGTTAAACAGTGTCTGGCTCATCAGGCTTCCTCCCCTTTACAGATAAATTCACGCGCCAGCAACCCGGTGTTGGTACTACTGCTCGCCCAGATAACCCCGGCGTCGGTCAGCATCTGGCACTGTTTTTCCAGCGATGGCGTATCGAGATCGGTTCCCAGCACATAGCCGAGGATTTCCAGTGGACGCCCCTCTGCGGCGGCGATCGCTTTGGCTTCAACGATCGCGTCCAGCATCACCCCGACCGGATCTTCATGCGATCCAAATCCAAGCACGAAGTCCATCACGATCACGCCCACTTCAGGATCGCGCGCCTCCTGCAACAGACGACTGATACGGTTGGTGGGATCGATCATCGGGTGTGGTTTACCGTTGGTAAAATCGTCATCACCGAAATCAAGGAAGGTATGCGCCACGCTGCGGTTGAGATCTTTCAGGCGAAACGCCGGATCCGGATGAATGTTGCTGTAAACCTGCGCGTGTTTTTCCATGGCGGCAAACATCGCCTCATCACACAACGTGCCGCCACAGAATAAGCCACGGATGTACTTTTGCTGCGGGGTCAGGCGGGCGCGGACCTCTTCAATCAGCGGCCAGTTGAGCGGATGGAGATGCAGGCTCTCTTTTTTCACGCCGGTCAGCAGCACCGCTTTCAGCGCCGCCTCTTTGGTACCGCGTGCAAACTGCAGACCTTTTTCATCCGCAGGCGCGGCTTCGCGTCCGAGGAAGCACACCACGACTGGCTTTTGGCAGGCGCGCGCACGTTCCAGCACCTTGCGCGCCACCGCTGGGGCAGGTGGTTTAGAGATAAGCGCAATGATTTCGGTTTGCGGATCGGCTTCCAGCATGCCAATCGCATCAAGCATCATCAGGCCGCCAATCTTCTCACTTAGATCGCGACCACCGGTGCCAATCAGTTGGGAAATCCCGCCGCCAAACTCGTGAATACGTACGCTCAGTTCCTGGCTACCGGTACCGGACGCACCAACAATCCCAATGTTGCCGCGACGTACCGCGTTGCCAAAGCACAGCGCCGCGCCGTTAATAATGGCGGTTCCGCAGTCTGGCCCCATCATCAACAGCCCTTTTTCGTGCGCCAGTTGTTTTAGCGCCAGTTCATCCTCAAGAGAAACGTTGTCCGAGAACAGCATCACGTTGAGGTTATTTTGCAGCGCCTGACGCGCTTCACGCGCCGCAAACAAACCATTGACCGAGATCACCGCCAGGTTACTGTCAGGCACATGCTTCTTGGCACTAGCAACCGTGGCATAGCGCGCTTCATGCTGGCCGCCCTGCTCTTTATGCGTAAACAGATCTTCAATTGCCACCAGCGTCTGGTCGTTCGCCGCCTCGCTGGCACCTTTAATGACAATCATCAGATCGCCACTTTTTGCCTCTTCCAGTTCAGGCGTCAGCAGGCCGAGATTCTTCAGCACACCCTTGTTCATTTCCGTGGCCATCGCCACGAATGCCTGCTCAACGCCATCGAGCTTATTTGCACGTGTGGAGATAGACATCAGTGAAACGGAATCAAAATACGTGTTCTTTTTAACAACTATCCTGATCGACATAATTCCCTCCGGACCTGTGGCTCAGGGCGCAGGCGTCCGCCATGCCATACAGCATGTCGCAGCCAGAACTTGAGCCGATATTTTTAATGTCAGTAATATATTGCGTAGAAACGGGTTGTTGCTCAGTAATAATATGCTGCAGCAGCCGCACGACGCTTTCCCGATAACGTTGATGCAAAGCTTCTTCGAGCGTTATTTTGCTAAGTAGCGTCGTATTATTTCCGGTGCATTGTAATGCCGCTAAAAAATCTCCACGATATTTCTCCAGCGGATGTCCTGGGATTAATAAAATGGCACTTAAGCCCACTAAATAATCATCGGATGATGGCGTCAGGCCAATTCCCAGACCAATTAAATGGCTGGCCGCTGTAGAAATATTTACTCCCGTATATAGCGCCGCTATTAGTGTTTGTCGGCGGTTGAGTAATTGACGGGTGATTTCCTGATAAAACGGGTTGTCCCCCTGATACAAAAATAATGTGTCGTCGCTGCTTAACTGTTGGCGGATTACCTCTTCCCAGCGCTGCCAGCGGACTGCGGCGAGGGTTACTGCATCTGGCGTCCACTGTGGTATGCGCCACGGCAGGCAACCAGAGGTCTCTATCCATTTATCTTTGCCAACGGCTATCCCCGACTCGGTAAATCTGACCTGCTCACCGGGGAGAAACAGGTCCGCGCAATGCGTCAGCGCCAGCCGACAGCTATTAGGCGCGTTATCACAACCTTCACTCAGCAACGTCAACAGTCGCTGCTGGCCAGGTATCAACAGGTTCACCGCGCGGGAAAAAACCTGTTCAACTTGCCCCGTCCCCCGGAAAGCGAGAAACGCGCTATCTGCGGTTAGCGCCTGTACGCATCGCCGTGATGGCGTAGCGATAGCGGCGCTCCTCTGTCAGGCTCCGGCAGCAATCAGCAGCTCGGCAATTTCGTGATAACCTTTCTCCCGCGCCAGTTCCAGCGGGGTTTTACCATATTTATCCGTCATATGCGGATTCGCGCCATGATCGAGCAGCAGCTTGACGATCTCCTGCTGTTTCGCGCCGCCGTCATTAAGCACAATGGCTTCCAGAAGTGGCGTCCAGCCAACAAAGTTGGTATGGTTGACATTGATATCAGTACGCAGCAGTAGTTCGCGCACAATCTCCACATGACCTTTTTCACTGGCAGGCGTAATGCCTACGCCGCCAAAACGACTCAGGCAGTTAAGGTCGGGGTTAGCTGGCAATACGGTACGCAGCAGCGTTAAATCGTCAGTCAGGCAGCTAATCAGGAAAGGATTAAAACAGGTTTGGTCCTGTTTATTAATATCGGCACCGGCGGCAATCAATAAAGAAACACAGTCATAATGCTTATTCAGGCTGGCAATAATAATAGCGGTACGTCCCTGGCGGTTCGTGGCATTAATATCCACATTTTTTGCCAGACAGGATTTTAATCCATCGGCATTACCTTGCTCTGCCGCCAGCAGAAATTCAGTAATGAGTTCTTTCTCTGACATAATTGCTCTCCTGCAGTTTTTTAGACTTTTTAAATATCCGATAAGCTGAGAATAGCAACAGAGTGTAGAGAATAACATCCGCTTAAATTTCATTCATCGTAAGCGTGGCAATTATTGAATAAAATTTAACAATGAGAGGAAACCGTGCTGTAGTGCAATCTTTCCCTTATGGCTGGGGCGTTTTTTGCCACTAATTAATAGTCAGGCAAATCGGGCGGTATGCTGCACGGATAGCGGCCTGCAATTAATATGCAGAAGTGTGATTACCTTCAAATCAAATGTAAAACTAGTGTTAAATTCTGTTCAAAACTGTTTGCTCTGTATAAGGATTACAAATACATTCAACAATCATTATGTGGCGGGGCGTGTTGGTTGCCTGAAGGGAGAAAAGATGAATTCCATTTTTACCGAGGAAAATCTGCTGGCATTTACTATGGCTGCCCGCTACAGCAGCTTCAGCAAAGCTGCGGAGGAGCTAGGTTTAACCACATCAGCAATTAGCTACACCATTAAACGCATGGAGATGGGGCTCGATGTGGTGTTGTTTACGCGTAGCACCCGTAGCATTGAGTTGACTGAATCTGGTCGCTACCTGTTTCGCAAGGCCACCGACCTGCTCAACGATTTCCACGCGATTAAGCGCAGCATTGATACCATCTCTCAGGGCATTGAAGCCCGGGTGCGCATCTGTATTAACCAGTTGTTGTACACCCCACAGCATACCGCACGACTGCTGCAGGTACTCAAGAAACAGTTCCCTACCTGCCAGATAACCGTCACCACCGAGGTGTATAACGGCGTCTGGGATTCGATCATCAACAACCTTGCCAATATCGCCATTGGCGCGCCCGATACGTTACTGGACGGCGGCGGGATTGATTATACCGAGATCGGCGCTATTCGCTGGTCGTTTGCCATTGCCCCGGATCATCCCTTGGCTTTCATGCCTGAACCGATTTCTGAGAGCCAGCTGCGTTTGTATCCGAACATTATGGTGGAAGACACCGCCCACACCATTAACAAAAAGGTCGGGTGGCTGTTACACGGTCAGGAGTCGATTCTGGTTCCCGATTTTAATACCAAATGTCAGTGCCAAATTCTGGGCGAAGGCATCGGTTTTTTACCGGACTATATGGTGCGCGAAGCGATGGAAAAGTCGCTGCTGGTCACGCGACAGATCCACAATCCACGTCAGGATTCACGGATGCTGCTGGCGACCCAGCATTCGGCAACCGGTCGAGTAACCCAGTGGATTAAAAAAGAGTTTGGCCCGCAAGGGGTACTGACGGGCATTTATCAGGATTTGCTGCATCGGGACTAATATGCCGGATAAGTCTATCCGGCGAAAATCAGACTTCAGGCGCGAATATCGTCGTACTCGCGGGTTTTATCAAATTCATGTTTGGCAAACGGGCACAGCGGAATAACTTTGCGGTTTTCAGCGCGCATTTTCTCCACTACCTTCGCCACTAGTTGTTTGCCGACGCCCTGACCTTTCAGACTGGGGTCAACATCGGTATGTTCAATGATGCTCAGATGCTCGCCCGTCGGCACAAAGACAATCTCGGCAACCTGATTGCCTTCGGCATCGTTGACATAAAATTTGTTGTGGCCTGCAAGAATTTCCATGGTTCCCTCACTTATTTCTGGCGATATTTCAGCGCACCGCTTGGGCAGGTATCGATGACCTTAATAACCGTCGCGACATCCACTTCATCGGGGATTATCCAGGGTTTGCGTTTCAGATTGAAAAGCTTCGCGCTTCCCCGCACGCAGTTTCCTGAATGCTGACATATCGCCGTATTGAAGTAGACGTCAATCTTCTCGCCGGTATAGGCCCGGTAGCCTGCATCAAGTAGTTCCTTTTCCACGACATTGCCTCGCATTTTTTATTGTCTGAGTCTAATCATAGACCGATGCGAGTCTGAAGGAAGTGGCGGGTAGCAGAAATATCACTCAGTCCCTTTTTGTAACGATGGCTCCCGCTCCGGCGGCAAATATTCCAGCATTGCAGGCGTCGGCGGCGGCAGGCGGTTATCGGCGATGTGCTTGTCCACATCGATATGACTGATTTCGCCATTCTCATGATGATGGACCGTCAGCACCCTCGCTTTGTTCAACTCCGTAACCAGTTCACGGGTAATGCGTAAACTTTCTGCCAGCTCATGGTGTTCCAGTCCTGGTCTACGGCTGCGACGCTCCACCCGAAAGCGAAACTGGTTGTATTTCGCCCAGCCGATCAGCACCAGTCCGTTGACCAGCGCGACAAGGATATAAAACGTGACCGTATCCAGCGTGGTGAAAAAGGGACGCACGCCCATATACGGTGAATGCGCCAGGGCCGTGATCAGCCCTTTATAGATCAGGTATAAAAAACCAACCCAGGCGATGACCGTCAACAGCACGTCGATGATGCGCGGCAGTAGACGCCGTTCCGTAAAGATCAGTGGCTGGCTCATGATTCGATCCTCCCAATTCCACGGTCAGGACTCACCCAGCGCGCCCTGCCGCGTTTGCGTTTAAGCATCACTTTCGGGAAAGCCACCAGCGTAGTGAACAGGCTTAGCATCCAGTACACCACAGGGAACCAGATAATCCAGAACAACGAGGCGCCAATGCCTTTTTCATAGCGTCGTTCAATCATCAGACTCACCGCAAACTGTATTAAGCAGACCACACCGAGAATAAGTCCGGTAAAGGCTGGCGGGAACAGATGTTGTACATACAACGAGTCCGGCATCGGAATCATCAGTCCCAACAGGAACAGCACGATACTGATCGCATAGGCAAACGACCAGGCGGTAGAAAAGCAGAACTCGAAAAACAGCGGCCACATACGGCGGAACTCCCACGACCACAGACGACGCATGTTAACGATAAACACCTCCGCCCCACCTTGCGCCCAGCGCAGGCGCTGCTTCCACAGCCCTTTTAACGTTTCAGGCATCAGGATCCAGCACAGCGCGCGCGGCTCAAAGAATACCGACCAGTGGCGCAACTGCAGCTTCCAACTGATATCGATATCTTCGGTGATCATGTCCGGGCTCCAGTAGCCGACCTCGGCCAGTGCGCGACGACGAAACGCCGCAACGACGCCGGAAACGGTAAAGATCTGCCCATAGACTCGCTGAGTGCGCTTAATCAAGCCGATAATGGAAGAGAATTCACCGACCTGCACACGACCGATTAACGTAGAGCGGGTTCGAATACGCGGGTTCCCCGTCACCGCACCAACGCGCGGGAACTGGATCAGAGGCGCCACCAGATACGCCACGGCATCGCGATCCAGTAACGCATCGCCATCAATGCACACCAGGTAATCACTGCGCGCTGCGGCCGCACCGGTCTTGAGCGCCAGTGCTTTACCCTGGTTTTCAGCCAGATGAATCACCCGCAGGCTGGGGTATTCCACTGCCAGTTGTTCCAGTACGTCGTGCGTGTCATCCGTCGAACCATCGTTGATGGCAATCACTTCGATATTCTTATATCGCTGTGCCAGTGCAGCCTCAATGGTTTCACGCGCGTTAATCCCTTCGTTAAAACAGGGGATCAGAATGGAAACCAGCGGATTTCCCTCCAGCGTCGGTGGCGGTGTATCGTCTCCCCATTTCCAGTGACGCTCACGATAAAACCAGAAATAGACCCCGCCGCTTATCCATAATGCAGACATGAATAAAGGCCAGAAGAAGACGAAGTTCAACATGACTTCACCTGTAAAGATGACAGCCACGCCAAACGGCAGGCTGAACATCAGGCAAAGTATCAGGAAAGCAATAATGCGATCGGTCATTTTTGCGGGTACCAGTATGAGGAGAACGTCGAGCGAATCTCTGACATCTCAGGTTTGTCGCTGATGAAATCATCCGGATAATAGCCGTAGTTACCTGCACCACTAAGTTTCAGCTGGCGCATCCATTCAGCTATTTGTTTTCCACTGATTTCTGCTTCGTCCCCGGATTTGCGCCAGTCTCGTGCCTGCAGTTCAAACACGGTTTTGTCCAGCGCGCCGGGCGTTTGTGCAACGGCATTCACTAATCTGTCGAGCCAGGCGTTGGCATCATTGGCCGGGATCTGTTCCATGAATGGCATCGCCATCGGCGCCGTCCAGTCATAGGTATTGAGGAAATCATTCAGGTTTTGTGCAAACCAGGCTTCACTTTCAGGCTCCAGCACTGGTAAGGCGTAAATATTACGCGCGTTTTTTACCTGTGGACCGCGAATATTGCGTACCGATTGCGTCAGCTGCTTAGTAAAGTCGATCAACATCTTACTTTTCAGGCGCGTCCAGCGCTCGAAGGTCTGAGGGTTGCTACGGATTTGCTCAATACTTCCCGGAAGACCTGCGGCGCGGTAGGCGGCTAACGCCTCCGGTGACGCATCTTCAAAGTCCGTCAGGAAAGCATCGTCGTGGAACAAAATCCCTTTGAAACTGGCGTGCTTTGCCAGATCTTCATAGATTTCAGTAATGCGTTTACGCGCTTCGCTGTCCCAGGGAGACAGACGCAAATAATTCTCGCGGTTGATCGCAGTGCGTCCTGTTTTCGGATCCCATGCCGTCACGCGTGGAATGGACGCGTCGAGGTCGAAAGCCAGTACCGGCATCCAGGCATACACCGTCACCCCGGCCCGCGTTTGTAACTGCCAGGAGATATAGTTAAACAGATCGGCACGCATCGGCAGCCAACGGTTAGGGAAATAGAGTTCGCGAATATTCCCGTCGCCTTTAGGATCGGCGTACGCCTGCAGGAAGACATGAGAAATGCGCATGTCATAAACGCGCTGGATCAGCTTGTCGATGTTTCGCTTCTGCTGGGCAGGATCTTTGTCATACACGTAATCCAGATCGACGTGCATGACGCGCATCGTTTGCGGTTCACGTACCTGAGCGACCTGGCTGGCAAAGCGCTTGAGGGACGGATTATCAGAGATCAGTACGCGCGGGATATCATCCAGAAACGCGGCGTTCGCCAGCCCTTCGTTGAGCGTAAAGGCCATCTTATAGCCATGCTCTTTGGCCAGGTTTAAGGTGGTGCCGTTAGCCGCACCGTAAGGCCATACCCACGCGCGCGGCGATTTCCCGGTTACTGATTTAATCTTATTGGTGATCAGCGAGATATCAGTATTAATGCGACGATTGTACTGTTCGTCGGTTTCGTAAGTCCCGGTTTTCTTATCGAAAAGGCGGTTCGCCACCGCAGGTTCTTTACTTCCCTGCGGGTTCGCCTCAGCACCGAAATGCGAGTTCCAGGTGTGCGCGCCCACTTCCACCAACGGCGATTTGCCCATTTCCTCAACCATCTTCCAGGTGGCAAATTTATCTCGCGCCGTCATCAAGCCGCCAAAATCGACTTTTTTATTGGCTGGAGAATCAACCCAACTGCCCACTGGCGCCCAGAGCGCAGGCCAGTTGTAGGCTTTCAGCAGCGGCCAGACGCGGGTATAAAAACTGCTGTATCCGTCGTCAAAGGTGAGTAAGACCGCTTTTTCCGGCAACACAATTTTACCGTCATGGGCGTCCAGAATTTGCTGCACGCTGATCGGGTTATAGCCATTATCACGCAGCCAGGCCATCTGGTCGCTCAACGCGCTGGTGCGTACGGAGAGGTAGCGCTGGTCGGCTGCGCCATCCTCAACATCATGGTAGCCGAGCACCAGGAAGCTGTTTTTCGGCCATGGATGATCTGCCGTCAACGGCGTTCTCTCTGCGGGAGGAACATAGCGAGGCGTTGTATTGTGCGCGCTACTGCACGCGGTAATCATCAACCAGCCAGCGATTAATGCGCTAAGCCACAGGCATCTTTTCAGCATGAACAATCCTTAAAACCTGACATTTAAATCGAAAGCGAGGGAGATATTCCGCTCACGTTTACCGTCGTAGGGGCGTTTATCCCAAACCAGCATCACCCCGCCATCTACGACGTTGTTCCATTTCAGCCGTTGTCCGTACCCCACCTGGACGATAGCGCCTGCGTCTTCACCTTGCTGCCAGTAGCCACCTACGCCAGCCAGACCTTGCTGCGTCCAGACTGTGTCATAGTGGCGGTAAAGAACCTGCTCCGCGCTCAGGCCAGGGACAACCGAAAAATCACTCTTCGGGTTGTAATACGGCACATTTTCTTTGGTGTTGGTGCTCCCGCCAATGCCCGGCGTAAAGTCCAGCGTGAAGCGCGGTGTAGTCCACATGCGCTCTTTTCCGCTCAGCCCATATTCGATGCGATCGTTACCGTCCGAGAAATGTGATGCGGCAAACGACAGTTGATATTCACGTCGTTCGTTTTGATACCAGCGGACAAACATATCGCCGCCGTTGGCATACACGCCGCTACGCAGCGCGCGCAGTGGCGTGTTGCGCGAAAGACGCTCGGCCGAACCGCCAACGCGCCAGTTGTCATTGAAGTCATGCCAGCCGGATAGACGCCCACCAATCTTCTGACCATCACCATAATTTCGGCCAGACACTTCCATTTCGGCCCAGTAATCACGGGAAGTCCATTCTGCACCCGCCGCCAGATCGCGGCTGATGCCCTTCCCTTCCTCAAATTCACCGGTAGCGAAGTTGAATCCGGTAAACAGTCGCCAGTTGTCGTCAATTGGCGGGCTGTAAATCGCCGTGTTGATGTTGAAATCATTCTTACCGCTGACCGGACTATCGGACGAGATCCCCTGCGTGCCGCTAATACGTACTTCCGACATTTTATGCACATCACGAATACGCGCGAGGCGCAGCGTCGCTTCATCATCCGGGCTGCGAGCAATAACGTCATCCGTCAGTTCATCGGCCTGCTTCCACTCCTGGAGATCCAGCGCCACATAAGCCTGCTGACGCTCCAGTTCCAGGTTACTGGGTTCAATCACTTCCGCCAGCTTCAGCTCTTTCTCCGCCGCATGCGGCAGTCCACGAGCTTCAAGAACAGAAGCATAGGATATGCGCAGCCCTTGGTTACCTGAGCCTGTGCGTGCCAGATGCTCAGCGAGTTTTTCTGCCTCCGGCAGTTCATTGGCTGCGATATGATATTGCGTCAGCAGCGACTGTCCGAGCAGCCAGTTATCGTTAGGCTGCGGCGTTGGCGAACCATAGATGCGTCGCAGGTACGGGCTGTCTTTGATTAACGCATCGACCTGCTTTTTCGCCGCATCAAAGTTTTCATTATCGATATGCGCGTAGAACAGATCCTGTTGATCCTCAGGACCGAGCGGCGTAACCGGAATCGGTCCGTTCGGATAATAGATGCTCGTTAGCATCGCTTCGGTTTTTTCCGGCTGGCGTTCGCTCAACCATGCTGATGCCACCCAGCGTTTAGCATAGTTTGGCACTTCACCACTTGCGGACAGCGAATCATATTCCTGAATAACTTCGGCAGTACGCTTACGCACCAACAAGGCGCCCATGCGGTCAATTCTGGCCCGACGGACATCATTCTGCGCGGACGGTTCATCCTTCCAGGCAGCCAGCAACTGGTCATAACGGGCCAGCGCTTTATCGGCCACGATAAACCGTTCTTCTTCATTACGTGCGGACGTATAGGAGGAACGTACCATTTCTGCTGCGGCATCAAGCTCAAGGCGACGCTTCACCGGGTCTGCCGTTGGTACCACCTCTGCCATATTTAAGGCGGGCCCGGAAACGCGGTTTGCTGACAGCGCAGACAGCAATGTGGATTTTGCATTTTTGTTGCCCGGATCGACGTCATCCGCCTGGCTGGCGACTAACAATGCATCCCAGTTTTTTCCCTGCGAATGGTAGACATAGGCAAGTAGCGCATCAGAATCAGCCCCGGGATGTGCCTGCGCCCATTTATTCGCTTCAGTAAGGGCTTGCTGATTGTAGCGAGCATCCGCCAACGTCATTATCCAGCCGGTACGAACATCAACGTTATCAGGCTCTTCCTGTAAAACACTTTCCCAGACGGCTAAAGAATCATTCCAATTCTTCTGATTGCGATACGCTCGTGCAGCAGCGACTTTTCCCCGGGCAGGTATATTCATCTGTCCACGATACTGCTGCCAGATTTCAATTGTGGTTTTATCGTTGTTATCGACCCAACTGGAAACTTGCAGCCAGTCGGCAACCTGATTGGGCGTTAGTGCACTTTTCTTTCCCTGATCCTCAAGGAAACGTAATAGCGGTGCACTATTACCTCCCCGTGCTTCAATAACTAAAGCATCATAATCTGATACCGCCGCAGAGATTGGCATCGGGAAAAGAATGCTTACCGTAAATAAACAGCTTACAGACTTAAAACGTTTAATGAAGTTGGCATGTCGACGCATACTTAACATATCTGCCCTTATATCTTACATCAGAGTAAAAATAAGCGTTTTCAATAAGTTACAGTCAATCCCTGACGGTTGCCGACCATGTAAGACGCACTGCCGCTTATTTCGTAATAGGGTTATGAAGCAATTAATTCTTTCGTCTTATTGACTACCTTTGCCTCGCCCTCTAATCCTTGGAAAGGAGGCATAAACTCGAGAATTTTATCACTCAACGTAGTTCATGGCTATGTAATAAGATAATGCTTAGGCAAAAAAAGTATTTTAAACTAAATTATCCTAATACTCTTGGGATTGCATTCTGGATTTAGATTAATTTTCCGTGACGAAGCCATGTGACGATGCAAACTATTGTTGGGTAACATAGCTACACTCCGTAACTGTTTGCACAGTAACTATTTGGTATGAATAGAGAAAGTTCTGATAGCAACCACTCTTATCACTATAAAAATAATAAGACAAACTCGACAACGTAATTTTAATTTACAGGCAGCATTGATGAAGTCAAATTAAAGGTACAGCCACGATAAACATTAGGCACAGTGATAATACCATGAAATCAAAGTGGTTTATTAATTCACAATTGAATGATAGTATTTTTTCATCCGGCCATATTGGTCTGAAAATTTATCAGCTTCTCTATTTATCACCCTGACTTGCTATTGACAGCATTAACCACAATTATTTTTACCCTTACTATTAACAAGCTTAATTTCATTGTGAGCTCCTGATTGAAGCATAACTTTTTGCGCTTACCTTCCTTTCAGACTTTCAGGTAATCTGAAAAAAGATGCCACCAGGAGTTGGTCGATGAAAATCGTTAATGCAGAAGAAAAACACATCCCCGCCATACGCGATATCTATGCACACCACGTTATTCACGGTACAGGCAGCTTTGAAACTGACCCACCGGATACCCACGAAATGCTGGCTCGGCTGGAAAAAATTCATAGTCTGGGGTTGCCGTGGATTGTCGCTCTGCAGGAAGACAGGGTCATAGGATATTGTTATCTCACTCGCTACCGCGAACGTTATGCCTACCGCTATACCCTCGAAGATTCAATTTACATTGACCCGGCGGCGCAGCGTCAGGGAGCGGGAAAAGCGCTACTGCGCCATGTAATTGACTGGGCCGAAACGCACGGCTATCGACAGTTAATTGCCATGGTCGGCGACAGCAATAATCAGGGGTCGCTCAAAGTCCATCAGCAGGTCGGATTTACAGAAATAGGCACGCTGAAAGACGTTGGCTTCAAGCATGGTCGCTGGCTGGATACGGTTTTGCTGCAACGAACTCTGGGGGAAGGGAACAGTACACTACCAGCAGATATAGATGCCGCTATTTAACCTTTCTAAGGGATGATTTCAGGAAAAGGAAATCTGAAGTGGGCGAAGGACTTAGAGCATGCCACATAATTTATTGTTTACGAACCCGTCGCAATAGTAATGTGGTCGGGTGGCGGCTACGCTTGACCCGACCTACGGTTTTAGCCATTTCAGGCAAGATCAGGCGTAGCCGCCACCGGGCGATTAAGACTGCAGCATACCGTGCTGGATCAAGAACCCCCACCAGGGAATACCGACGAGCATGTGAATCACAAACGTGCTCAATGCCACGATAGTACCGATTGTCCACCACGACTTAATGTCATTATACCCTGCGGCAAAGATAATCGGCCCCGCCGCGCCACCATAGTGAGTGATGCAACCACCGTAGGAGTTGGAAAATAGGATGGCAAGCGCCAGCAAAACAGGTGCCGTTCCGGTAACCAGACCTACGGTGGCAAAGACCGGCACCATTGCTGCGACGTATGCCCCGCCGGAAGCAAAGAAATAGCGCACCAGCACGCTGAGAAACACAATAATCACAATAGTCATATTCCCGGCACTGAGAAAATCCAGATGCGCTGACATGAAATCGGCCAGCCAGCGGAAAAATCCCTCCTTGCTCAGGGTGGCGCTCAGACCAATGATGCCCCCGTACCACATCAGGGTATTCCAGCCGCCTTTATTTTTCTGGACATCACTCCAGCCAATAATATTAAACAGCAGTGCCGCACCCATTGCGATAATGGCGACCGCAGATTCATTGAGTCCGAGTTTACGTGAGAAGATCCAACCCAATAATGCAGCGACAAAAATGACCACCAGCCCTTTCTCTTTGAGGCTCATTGCCCCAAGACTTTGAAGTCCGTTGGTCGCAATAGCGACATTATCAATTTTTTTAATTTCCGGGGAAGCAACCCGGTAGCAGATATAGGGAATGATACATAGCATCAATAACCCCAACGGTGCTGCCGCCAGCATCCAGCCGATCCAGCTAATACGAATATGGAAAATATCTGAAATGAGCTGTAGCGCTAACGCGTTACCGGCAAAGCCCGTTAAAAACATATAGCTGGTCGTTTTCGTGACCATATAGACGTTGACCATTAAATAACGGCCAGCTTTGCTGGGTGACTCTTTTGGCGTTGAGCCCAATACTGTCGCGATACTGTTAATAATAGGGAAAACCACCCCACCTGCCCGCGCGGTATTTGAGGGCGTCGCAGGTGCCAACACCAAATCCAGCAAGGCGGTAACATACCCCAGTCTCAGCGTCGTACTGCCAAATTTAAGGATAAACCAGTATGCAAGCCGTTTCCCGAGGCCGGTAGTGACAAATGCCGCACTCAGTGTAAAGGCGCTAAACACCAGCCAGGTGGTGCCTGACGCGTACCCGCTCAGCACATCCAGTGATTTGACGGGTGAATCCGGGAATTTTGTCACGGTAAAACAGGTTAACGCAACCGCAACCAGCATAATGACGGGTTCAGGATAGGGTTTAATAACCAGCCCAACGATAGCGGATAAATATATTCCTGCCAGTATCCACGCCTCTTTGGTTAATCCATCAGGCGGAGGGATAAATATTGACAATAATATTATCACGGCAAGCAATATTGTTTTTAAAATATTCGATTTAAGCATATCTCACCCATGAGAAAAGGGTCCCTGAATAACAGAGGCCGCTCCGGGGAGGAGCCTCCGCACACTAAATACATTTATCAAACAAATAATAAATATTACAGATTCACAATTTTGATATTATCGTTTTCCGTGATTTGATATTCACTTAAAATATCAAAACTGAGATAGCGATAGATATCCTCATGTGCGTCATGAAGCTTATCGGTATAGCTAAAATATTCTTCAACGGTGGGCATTTTACCCAACATGGCCGCGACGGTGCTTAATTCTGCGGAGGCAAGAAATACTTTAGCATTCGTTCCCAGACGATTCGGGAAATTTCGCGTAGAGGTCGATACCACGTTACTCCCTTCGCGCACCCTCGCCTGGTTCCCCATGCACAGGGAACAGCCCGCTGGCTCGATTCTCGCCCCTGATTTAATAAACTGACTAAAATAGCCTTCACGGGAGAGCTGTTGGGCATCCATTTTAGTCGGCGGCGCCAGCCACAAGCGCGCCTGGTTTTCGCGGCCACCGGCCATGATTTTACCCGCAGCGCGGAAATGACCAATGTTTGTCATGCAGGAACCAATGAAGACCTCTTCAATGGGCGTGCTGGCAACCTCAGTAAGTAACCGGGCATCGTCCGGATCGTTCGGGGCACAGACTACCGGTTCGGTGATTTCATTAAGATCAATATCAATGACAGCAGCATATTCCGCGTCAGGATCGGCAGAAAGCAGCGACGGGCTAGCCAGCCATGCCTCCATCTCAGCAATACGGCGTTCAAGCGTGGCGGCGTTCTCATAACCCTGCTTAACCATCCAGCGCAGCAGGGCCGCATTGGAGCGCAAATATTGCGCGACATTGTCTTCCGCCAGACGCATAACGCAGGCCGCAGCGGAGCGCTCGGCAGAGGCATCAGCCAGTTCAAACGCCTGCTCTGCACTCAACATTTCCAGCCCTTCAATTTCGAGGATCCGGCCCGAGAAAATATTGCGCTTATTCTTTTTCTCGACCGTTAACAGCCCCTGCTTTTTGGCATACAGCGGAATGGCATGCACCAGATCGCGCAGGGTGATCCCTTTCTGCATCTCGCCCTTAAAGCGCACCAGTACAGATTCAGGCATATCCAGCGGCATAATGCCCGTCGCGGCAGCGAACGCCACCAGCCCGGAACCACCAGGGAAGGAGATCCCCAGCGGGAAGCGAGTATGGGAGTCAGCGCCTGTACCAACCGTGTCCGGCAGCAGCATGCGGTTAAGCCATGAGTGGATAATGCCGTCGCCCGGTTTCAGCGCAACCCCGTTACGGCTGGTGATAAACTGCGGCAGGGTTTCATGGAGTAGAACATCTACAGGCTTAGGATATGCAGAGGTGTGGCAGAACGACTGCATCACCAGATCGGCTGAAAACGTGAGACACGCCAGGTCGGTTAGCTCGTCACGCGTCATCCCACCGGTAGTGTCCTGAGAACCCACGGTCGCGATCTTCGGCTCGCAATACTGTCCAGGTCGGATCCCCGCGACGCCGCAGGCTTTACCCACCATTTTTTGTGCAAGCGTAAAACCTTTCGCGGAAGGCGCAACTAACGCGGGCTTGCGGAATACCTCGGAAGGCGCCAGCTTCAGCGATTCACGCGCTTTCGCCGTCAGGCTGCGTCCGATAATGAGTGGGATGCGCCCACCGGCGCGCACTTCGTCCAGCAGCACCTCGGTTTTCAGGGTAAAGGTTGTCACCAGCCGCTGGCTTTCTGTTTCACGAATTTCGCCCTTGTAGGGGTAAAGATCGATCAGCATCCCGGTCGTCAGCGCAGAAACATCCATCTCTATCGGCAGGGCACCGGAATCTTCCAGGGTGTTAAAGAAAATAGGGGCAATCTTGCCGCCAAACACAAACCCGCCGTTACGTTTATTCGGCACGTACGGAATATCGTTCCCGATGTGCCACAGGATGGAGTTGGTAGCGGATTTACGTGATGATCCGGTCCCCACGACGTCACCCACGTACACCAGCGGCCAACCGCCCTCTTTTAGTGCTGCCAACTGACGGACAGGACCACGCACGCCGGGTTCATCAGGTGCAACCCCTTCCCTAACGTTACTGAGCATGGAGAGCGCGTGCAGCGGAATATCCGGGCGTGACCACGCCTCCGGCGCAGGAGACAAATCGTCGGTATTGGTCTCACCGGAAACCTTAAACACCTTCAGGGTGATTTTTTCAGCCATGGCCGGACGGCGGGTAAACCATTCGGCATCAGCCCAGGACTGCAGTACCTCTTGTGCCTGGACGTTACCGCTCAGTGCTTTGGCCTCAACCAGGCTGAATTTTTCGAAGATCAGGATCGTAGAAGAAAGCTGCTGCGCGGCCAGCGGTGCCAGATCGGGATGTTCAAGAAGATCGATCAGTGGCTGGACGTTATAGCCGCCCTGCATGGAGCCCAGCAGCGCCGTTGCTGCTTCGGGAGTAAGCCCGTCAACACGGTATTCCTGCATCGCCACCTTAAATAAAAACTCGGCTTTTAACTTTGCCGCAGGATCGACACCCGGTGGTACGCTATGGGTCAATAAATGAATTAATTCCGGATGATGTGCGGGTGCATCATTGATTAAACGCTGAATCAGTGCATCAGTTTGTTGCGCTGTTAAGGGTTTCGCCGGAATACCCGATTCAGCACGCGCATGCAGGTGCTGATTATAATCATCTAACATAGGTTCTCCTGTTAAAACTAAAGTTGTTCACAAAATTCTGTTAAGCGTTCGAGTCCGTACGGCCATTCGCCAAAGCCAGACTCGGCATTAATATGTCCCGCCTCCCCGATATCGATTAAATGCCCCTCCCAGCAAGCCGCCCAGAACTGGGCGCGCGAAAAAGGCATCAGGGGATCATTTCTGCTGGCAAACATCAGGCAGGGAACGGGTAAAGCCGCTGGCTGAATAGCCTCTTCAAGGCCGAAAAACGCGGGTTCCGCCGGTGCGACCATAACGACACCGGCGACGTTTACCCGTCGCGTTTGCAGTAATCTGCACGACGCCAGCGCGCCAAAACTATGACCGACGAGAATGGCAGGCAGCGGGGAAAGCGCCAGCTCGCGGTTGATGGCGGAAACCCAGTTTTCAATATCAGGCTCTAGCCAGTTTTTTTGCTGAATCCGCCTCCAGAAAGGAAAACGTCGCCCCCAGCAGCTTTGCCAGTGATATTCATCGCTGTCTCTCAGACCCGGCACCAGCATAAGGGTATAAACGTTACTGAGTTGCTGCAGGCGTTGTTCAATCATGACGTTTTCCTGTTACGCTATTCGCGCTTATTCGGCGGGAAATTGCGACAATAACCATCCAACGGCGATAAGATCTGCGCTACCGCCAGGGCTTAAATTCCGTTTGATAAATTCCGCATCCATTCTGAATAACGCCTTCACTAATTTATCCGCCGTGAGACGCTGTATTTTTAATAATCGTCTGGCGTAGCGTCTGGCGTAATTCAGCCCTGCGGTTCCTCCCCGAGAAACCAGATTGGTATCCGGATTTGCCGCCATCAGGCCCAGTAACATTTTCAGTAACGCCACCTCTTCGGATTCTCCCTGACGTAACGCGGTCTGCAGATACGGAAGACCTGACTGGCGTACAGTGATGAAACCACTGGCGGCTTCCCCTCTTGCCCCTGTGAACCCGTATGCCTGAAACTGCTGCTCTCCCTTCGTTTTTGCGATACCGCTATTTTTCAATTCCTGCTCGACAATGCCGGTACAGATAAGGCTGGTCTCATGACTCAGGCTACGTTGCGTGAGCGCTTCATGCCTTTGGGTAAGACGCCCCGCCGCAGCACACAGCAACCCTAACGAGAAGATCCCCCCTTTATGGGTGTTCACCCCGCCGGTGGCGGTAAACATCGCCTGCTCACAGGCCAGGCCAGTCGGCCTTAGCGCCCGCAGCGTTTGTGGGCCAGTAAGATAAGCACTCTCTCTGCCTGTGTTGAAAAATAGTGACAGCCAGGGGGCAATCGCCGCGATACTGGTTATGAACAGTGCGAAATTCATATCGCTATGCGCCCCGCTGTTTACGCGATCCACCAGACCCGGTTTCGGGGTTAAATTAATTTCCCGGTACAGGGCCTCGACAGCCAGCTCAGCAAAGGAGCGCTGCACGTCTGGTTCGTTAAATCTGGCAAGCGAAGTAGTCATCGGTTAACTCCTCGATCACGCGCGTTAGCTCGGCCTGCGAATGACGTCGCGAACGGGAACAAACATGAGCAGGTTCATGACAGATAAAGCATCTACGCATCGGCTGCTGGATGGCATTTCTTTTCAGCTGCCCCTTTTTCGGACAAAACACGTCGATATCCCACAGACGTCCCAAAGGATGGTTATCTTCCAGATGTGCAGTGACGTGTTTTATCATCCACGCGGGAGCCGCTACCGACCAGAGAGCTTCCGGCCCGGTGACCGGGTGTAACACCTGATGCCGACAGACCTTCCACTGATGCGTGTGGAACAGGTCTCCGAGAGCCTGATTCGCGACAGCCATCACGCGTCTGGCCAGCGCGGTATCCTTCACCTCGCCCGGCCAGACCAGCGTGACGGAAACCACGGTATGATCCGACTGAAACAGCCACGCCTGCTGCCGACGGGCTCGTTGCTCCCGGGAAGCCAGAACCTGTTCCAGAGAGACATTCACGTTCGAGGCTTTATCCGTCATGGGAATTACTCCTTCACCTGGCGAACCACATCAATCACACTGCCGTCGCGGTAGCGCACCACACCGACAATTCGGTCAGTAAATTCAACCGGCTTAGGCTTGCCCGAGATCAGCAGTGCCTGTTGATACAAGGCTTCAATGTCGACGATGGGCAGTCCGGCGTTAATCAGACGTTCGCGGATTTCCGGGCGCGCCGGATTAACGGCAATACCGTGATCGGTAACCAGAACGTCAATACTTTCACCCGGCGTTACCAGCGTAGTGACTTGTCTGACGACGGTAGGAATGCGGCTGCGGATCAGCGGGGCAACGACAATAGTGAGATTTGCCGCAGCTGCGACGTCGCAGTGTCCACCAGACGCGCCGCGCATTACGCCGTCGGAGCCGGTCAGGACATTGACGTTAAACTGGGTGTCTACTTCCAGTGCGCTGAGGATGACCACATCCACTCTGTCACAGCAGGCGGCTTTTGCAGCCGGGTTCGCATAGACGTTAGTGGAGATTTCCACATGGTCAGGGTTGACCGCCATGGAGGCTGCCGCCGCACCGTCAAAGCTTTGCGTATCAAGGATCTTTTCAATTAACCCTTTCTGATGCAGATCGACAATGCTGCCGGTGATTCCGCCCAGTGCGAACCGGGCAACAATATTGTGCTTGCGCATTCGGGTTTCCATAAAACGCGTACACGCCGTTGACGCCGCACCTGAACCGGTCTGGATGGAAAAACCGTTGCGGAAATAACCTGAGTGTTCGATCACGTCGGCAGCAGAGCGGGCAATCATCAGCTCACGTGGATTACTGGTGACCCTGGCGGCGCCTACGCTGATTTTTGCCGGGTCGCCGACGCTCTCAATCTGCACAATATAGTCAACCTGATCCTGAACGATACTGGCTGGCAAGTTGGGGAAAGGCTTCAGGGTTTCGGTGAGCAACACCACTTTTTTGGCATATTTTGCGTCGACCATGGCGTAACCGAGGGAGCCGCACTGCGATTTGCCGCCGTTGCCGCTGGCATTGCCATATTCATCGCAGCAGGAAACCGCCAGAAACGCGACGTCAATGGCAATTTCGCCCTTCTGAATCAAATTCACCCGCCCGCCGTGCGAATGGATTTGTACTGGCTCGTCCATCAGGCCGTGCGAAATTGCATCCGCCAGATCACCACGCATACCGGAGGTGTAGATTTTGCCGATCACGCCATTGCGAATGTGTTCAATAAGCGGAGTATTGCACGACATTAACGAGCTGGACGCGAGCGTGATCCCTTTCAGGCCGCGCTGAGCCAGCTTATCCATCACGTAATTGATGACCTTATCCCCTTCGCGGAAGGCGTGGTGAAAGGAAACTGTCATACCGTCATGCAGATCGCAGCGGGCCAGAACATCGTCCACGCTGGCAAAAAGTTTGCGCTGGTATTTTTGCTGATTATCAGCAAGATAAGGCGTCGTTGCGTTCGCGCCGCTGAATGCGACGTACTCACGACGGGAGTCTGGAATGTGATGCAGAGTTTCTGTTAGGTTTTTCATTATTCATCCTGTCGCTTGCAATGGGGAATTACTGACGAATGCCGGAAGCATTTTTGCGTTCGATAACCACGCGGGCATGGTTGATAATCGGCGCATCAATCATTTTGCCGTTCAGCGAAATCACCCCGAGTCCGTTGCGCTCCCCTTCCTCTGCAGCTGCAATCACGCGTTGTGCGTAATCCACTTCTTCCTGGGTTGGCGCGTAAGCGTTATGCAGAATTTCAATTTGTCGCGGATTAATCAGCGATTTTCCGTTGAAGCCCATCCGTCGAATCAGATCCACTTCCTTCAGGAAACCGGCCTCATCATTCACATCGGCGTACACCACATCGAAAGCGTCAATACCCGCCCCGCGTGCGGCATGTAATACGGCACAGCGGGCGTAGAACAGTTCTGTCCCGTCGCCTCGCTCAGTTTGCATATCCATCACATAGTCAAAGGCGGCCAGCGCAATCCCCATTAAACGGTCGGACGATTTCGCAATGGCAACGGCATTAATAACGCCAACGGCAGATTCGATCGCTGCCATTAATTTCGTTGAGCCAACAGGACGTCCGCAATTTTCTTCAATGCGAACAATTTCGCGTTCAAGCTGATGGATATCTTCCGGAGAGTCGGTTTTCGGTAAACGAATAACATCAACGCCCGCCCTGACGGCGGCTTCCAGATCTTTTAATCCAAAAGGTGTATTCAGCGGATTAATTCTGACAACGGTTTCAATATCTTTGTACATCGGGTTTTGCAGGGCATGAAATACCAGAAGGCGAGCGCTGTCTTTTTCTTTTAGCGCTACGGCATCTTCCAGATCAAACATAATGGAGTCCGGTTTATAAATATATGCCGTAGAAAGCATGGCGGCACTTGAACCGGGAATAAATAACATACTGCGGCGTAACTTTTTCATTATAACTTTTCCCATGCAATATCTTCCCGAGCCGAGCCTCTGAGCAGAGCAGCCTGTAAACGAGCACGGATCACGCAATCCAGCGCGCCTTTATCATCAATAATGATCTGCCCTTGCTCGATGTTGAACGCAGCCAGGGTTTCATTCACCACTTCGGTAATTCTGTCGCCGAACTGCTTATACACTTCGCTGTGGATGACCACATCCAGCCCGCTCTCGACGGGGCTGACCTTTACCATAAGATCACTGGACTCCAGCGTTCCCGCCATCGCGGCTTGTACAATTTTCATATCAGTTTTCCTGTGATAATGCGGTTAAACCGCTGCCGACAGCGACTCGTATAAACGAGGCTGATGTTGTCCCCCGTTATTCAGAAACGCGCGCGTGGTGGCAGGCACCATACGACTGGCGGCAGCAATTTGGTTTTCTTTTAATAAACGACGAACGGCTGACGCAGAGACCGGCACATCATTACCGTCCGTTCTTCTTTCTATTTCGTGTACGTGGATACAGGCCGCTGTGCTCGTTGCGTTTTCCAGCCAGTGATGCATCGCCCGGTTATATTCTGCGGTTAACTGACAGAATGGTTCCGTCCCCACAAAACGATGAGTGATATTCAGCGCAGGTGCGATGTAATTTCTGAACAGCATAAGATCAATTGCCGCGTAGGCTTTATCTATCACCTGCTTATCTTTCAGGAAATAGCCTGGGAATGTCCCGCGCGAAATAATATATGCAGACCCCGGATGAACAGTGACATTTTTAAGATGCCGCGATCCGTCCCTGACCATCGCAAAACGTTCTTTAAACGAAAAAGCGGAGACATCTTCCTGAACCACGAAAACATGGAGCCAGTCGCACTGGCTTGCCGCATGCTCGATAAGATATTGATGGCCCAGCGTGAATGGATTCGCGTTCATCACGATCGCGCCTATATTTTTCCCCGGCACGAAATGATGATTACGCAACTGACTGCAGTAACGATGAATACCGACCGGCGTATTCTCCATTAATGCCGCACAATTATTCACAGTGACAAGCGGATAGAATCCGCATCCGCGAAACGACTTCACATTATCCGGACAGGTAAAAAGAAAGAGCTGATGTTCGCCGTTTTGTGCCGCCAGAAGTTCGGCCTCATGAATTAACGTCAGGATTAACGACGAGCCGCGCCACCCGGAATCCACTGCAATGCATTTTAAGGTGTTACCCGCAATACCGGTGCAGGCAATAATCTGACGCTGGTAGAGTGCAACAATAAATTGCGAGATATCGTCATCAATGCCTAAACCGTTGCGTGCCAGGAAGCGGGCAACTTCCTCTCTGGCCTGAGCGTTACCGGCTTTTATAATCTCAAATTCTGGCGTTCTGGCGGTGTACATCGTCTCTCTCCTGACCGTCTAAACAAGCAACGCTTCTTGCTGCGGTTGGGCTTCCACAATGGTATTAATCAGACGACCAATATTTTCGATTTCAACTTCAACCCGATCGCCATCATGCATAAATAACGGAGGATTGCGTTTTTTACCGACGCCGCCAGGCGAACCTGTAATAATGACGTCACCGGCGCTGAGGGAGGTGAATGTGCTGATATAGGCGATAAGATCTGCAACTTTGTGGATCATGCTACCAGTGGAGTCGTTCTGAACCAGCATGCCATTCAGCCAGGTATGGATGGTCAACGCATGAGGATCGGGTATCTCATCCGCTGTAGTCATATAGGGGCCGAAAGCGCCGGTTTGCTTCCAGTTTTTACCGGCGGTAAACCACGCGTGCTGCCAGTCACGAACGGAGCCATCCATATAGCAACTGTATCCCGCGACATGATCGAGCGCGTTATTTACATCAATTCGGGTGCCCGGTTTACCAATGATGACGGCCAGCTCGCCCTCATAATCGAATTCTCTCGACAACTCAGGTTTAAGCACAGGTTGGGCATGACCTGTTTGCGAATCAGGAAAACGGATAAACAGCGTCGGGGCATTATTCGTCTCGGCAAACTCTTTTCTTTTTTCAGCGTAATTCATCCCAACGCAGAAAATTTTTCCTGGCTCTTCGATAACGGGCAAAAAGGTAATATCTTCAAGCGTAATATCCACAGGGCAATCGTTGTATTGCCTTGCGACGTCAACGGCATCCCATTGAAGAAGGTCTTTCAACGTCGCATATTGATGGCCGATTTTATTACCCAAATCTATAACGCCGAACTCTGTATAAATCCCGTAGCTTTTACGGCCCTGATGAATATAACTTGCTAATTTCATGATGACACCCGATTGATATACATGCCTATTTTTGTTTACGCCCTGAGGCGTAAACAAATTGCCAAACTTTTTATTCTGCGGACTGGGCGGGCACCAGTACCGATTTTGTACCGGCTGCCAGATACGTAGCCACGACAACGCCAACGCCAAGCAATACCAGAATCAACCCGGTCATCCCCACCCAGCCCAGTGAATGGAAAACAAAACCGTTGATAAAACCAATCACCGAACCGCCCATGTAGTAGAAGAATAAATAGAGTGCAACGGCCTGGCCTCTTGCATGCGTTGCATTTTTACTTACCCAGCTCAAACCAATAGAGTGACAGCCGAAGAAACAGCCGGTAAAAATCACCGCGCCAGCAATAAAGGCGATGACATTCGACGTCAGCGTCAGCAGCATGCCTAAGGCCATGATCAGGAATAGCACGCGCAATACTTTCATCGCGCCATATTTCGCACTTAAACGACCAGCCTGCGGAGCCGTAAAGAAACTCAGGGCGAAGCTAAAGGAGAGCAGACCTGCATTTGCCGGTGAAATATGGAACGGCTCCCCTTTCAGGAAGAAGGCCAGATAGTTATAAAGCGAGGTAAATGCGCCGAAAATAATGAAGCTGATGACAAAAGCCAGCGCCAGATTTTTGTTTTTGAAATGCGATGCAGCCCCTTTCACCATACGCGTAACGTTAAGGTTTTGCGTTGGGGTGAAGTTTTTAGATTCAGGCAGTAAAAACTTAACCAGAATGGCAACCACAATCAAGCTGGTCGCAAAACCGTAAAAGATGGCATTTATTGAAACGTGATCAATAAGTTGGCTGGCAACAATACGACCGGACATGCCGCCCATCGAATTACCGAAGACAAAATATCCCGTTACAATACCTGCCGCCACCGGGGCGACTTCTTCACTGATGTAGGCGGTGGCTGCCGCAGCGATGCCGCTCAGCGCCAGACCAATTACCGCACGTAGCGCCACCAGCATCGCCCAGGATTCCATCAGCGGGCAGAGCAGCGTAAGAATACCGCCTAACAGGAGGGAAACAATAATTAACCGTTTTCTGCCATAATGATCGGATAACGTCCCGGTAAACAGCAATCCAATCGCCAGCAAGGCCGTTTCTGCTGATAAGATAATACTCACCTGGCTGACAGGAACATTATATTCCACAGCAAGTGTCGGAAGCAGTGGCTGAATAAAAAACAGAGAAGCAAGCTCTGCAAGCCCGGATAATGCCAGGGCCAGAATCACGCGAATATGCGCACCGGCTTTTACAGAATCTGAAGCTTTCAGGGTATTGTTAGCATGAGTTAACGCCATAATAACCTCGGTATTATTGTTAGGGTACAGAGTGTAATTTTTTAAGGCAGATGTTTTTTATTTAGATTTTATTTAGATTTTATTTACTCAACTTCAGTGAGCATTTTTTCCGGTACACATACGGCACCCTCAAATAACTTGCGTGAAGTACGTATGACAGCGGCACGGGTTTTTTCGATATTGTTACCTTCCTTCAACAAGGACACAGATATTTTTCCACTTGGGTGTTCAATATCGATGATATTTGTGAAGAGCCCCTTTGGACGATCGGCGACAATTTTTGCCGCGACGGATCCTTCAATCAGCGTTGCGGTCGAAATACCAATCGATCCGGTAATCGCCAGTGATTTATGGCATGTGTGCGGCATGAAATACCGTACCTGAATCGTTCCGCCGTTACGCGCCGGGCTGAGAAGAACCGGTTTCGGGATCACCTTGTTTGCTACATCCCCTAAGCCCATAGCTGCACCAGCCTGACGACGCAGACTCTCCAGCTTTTCTTTAAATGTCTTATCGCCATCTAATTCGGCAGGAGATTCCACTCCTGTTTTCCCCAGCGCTGAAGCGTCAATCAATACCATCGGCATCGCCATATCTATACAGGTGACTTCAATACCGTCGAAGACGTTTGTCGCACTGTCCGTCGGCAACAATTTCCCCGTTTTAGAACCCGCAGAGTTCAGGAAAGTTAAGCCAATGGGTGCGGCGGTCCCCGGGACACCATCAATTTGGGTATCGCCTTCATACACCACCCGATAATCAGGCGTTTGCACTTCTGCATCGACCAGCGTTCCGGTATTGAGATTGCGGATCCGCACCGTCGTTACCGGGCTTTGCGCCTTCACCAGCCCCTTTTCAATGGCAAAGGGACCAACCGCACAGAGCATGTTGCCGCAGTTAGGTGTGGTATCGACGCGACGTTCGTTCACCATCACCTGCGCGAACAGGTAATCCACATCCGCGTCAGGGCTTTCTGAAGTGCTGACTATCGCCACCTTACTGGTTTGCGGGCTTCCACCGCCAATACCGTCAATTTCGAGTTCATGGCCTGCCCCCATCAAACTGAGTAAAACTGCGTCGCGCGCTTCTGTTTCCACAGGCAGGTCGCTGGCCAGAATCACCGGCCCTTTTGACGTACCGCCACGCATTAATACGCAAGGGATCTTTAACATGTGTTTATCTCACTTCGCTTTTGTCTGGAACGCTATAAGGTTTTCACACTCCGGTTGATAACTCTAATGCCAAAAAAAGCAGGATTAATACGTTTTGCACATTAATAGCCCGTGCGTTATGGTGGTTATATAAAAGCGAGAATGGGATACAGCTATGCCGCATGAACTTCAGGGGATACAAGCGTTTGTAAAAATTGCAGAAATCGGCTGCTTTACAAAAGCATCTCAATTTTTTCACATTTCACAACCTGCTTTAACACGCAGAATTCAGAAACTGGAAGATAGCCTGGGAACCACGCTGTTTGAACGTTCTACGCGCAGCGTTAAGCTCACGGCAGTAGGAAGAGAATTTTTACCTAAAGCTAAGAATTTAATAGATTTTTATGAAAGTTCCATCCTCAGTATTAAAGAGATGGCGACACATCAAGCTGGTGTTATTACGGTTTCCTGTATCCCTACTGCCGCGTTCTATTTTCTGCCTTCAGTGATACGAGATTACAACAATGACTACCCAAACATCCGAATCCGCATACTGGAGCACAGCGCCAGCGATTGCCTGGAAGCAGTTTTAAATGGCGATGCAGATTTCGGTATAAATATGATAAACGTCACACATCCAAATATCGATTTTGCGCCGCTGGTGAACGAACCCTTCGTTCTGGCATGCCGACGCGACAATGAGCTGGCGAATAAATCGCTGGTAACATGGGACGATCTGGCCGGAATGAAGCTGATTGGGGTAAGACGCTCCAGCGGAAACCGATCGCTGATCGATCAGGCTTTCGAGAAAATGGCCTGGAAACCTAACTGGTTTTATGAAGTGCGTCATCTTTCAACGTCACTTGGGATGGTGGAAGCGGGTCTTGGTGTGTCTGTCGTTCCCAGTCTGGCGATGCCGGCCGATGAACATCACGTCCTTGTTAGTCGTCCACTGATAGAACCCGTCATACGCCGTACGCTTGGCCTTGTAAAACGCAGTGAAACAACCCTTAGTCCTGCGGCGGAAAAATTCCGCCAGCTGATATTACATCTGTGGTCGGGCGAAAATAGCAGCCCCTGGATCAACAAGTTTACTCAGTTGTGACTCACCGTTGGGCGACCAATGTATGATCGATGAGAACTCTCCCACAGCATCAACAGAGGAAGTCAACGCATTGATTTCATTAAGAAAATTAATTGTAGAAGGTGGGAATGAGGCAGACCAGAGGGAAACATCAAGGGAAGTGACTTTGGAGCGGGCGAAGGGAATCGAACCCTCTTTGCTAACCCTATGAATTGTGAACCAAAATAAGTAATCGCGGTACTTATCCCGGTAGTTGGTAGCGGTAGATTACAAGGTAATTACCATGCCAATCAAGAAGACTTCTTATCTTTATGCAAACAAAGATGGGATATTCATCTTTCAAATCTTTATCCCGGTCTACATGCGCCACCTCTGGAACGGGCGGCGCTCGCTCAAGAAATCGACAGGCACACGGGACATCATGCAAGCTCGCATTTTCCGTGATCAATACTTACTGGAGTTCCGCAAGCTACAGCTCATGATGAAACCGGACAACCCCATTACCCGGATTCATTCCGCTATCTCAGACCTTCACTTGTTGGCGGGGGTATCCAGCAGCATTACCACGCCAGCAGCTACTCCAGCAGAACGGGGAAAACCTCCATCACCAAAATTGGTAGATGTAAGCAAAGAGTACATCGAGCAATACAAAGATCGGCGCTCTTATTCCACATTGAGTAAATCCGTTCGCGCTGTATCGGCATTCACTAAATCAATCAAGCGGCCAACCATTACTATAAACGGAATCGGGCGGCGGCTTGTCTCTGACTTTCTGGAAGTGAATCAAGATAAGTTTTCCCGACAGACGCTGCAAAACTGGCTAACCTGCTTGGGGACACTGTACGACTTCGCCCGGCGTAAATACGACAACATCACTCCCGATAATCCGTTTCACGGCCACAATCTGGAAGCCCGCCAGTCAAACGAAAGCTATCAACCTTTTGAGCCTCAACAGCTACAAGCGTTAACAAAAGAGGCAGGTAGCGAACTGCGGGACGTAATCATAATCGGGCTGTATTCCGGTATGCGTCTTGACGAGATCGCCAGCATCAAACGAGACGAGATTGTCACAGTTGAAGGGGTACGCTGTTTCTACGTCAGCAAATCCAAAACGAAAGCGGGCATCAGGTACGTCCCGATTCACTCATTGTTATTTGGTATCGTGGATAAATACCTTGAGCAGAATAAAGGGGAGTACCTGCTGCCCCAGTCAAACAAGATAAAACGCGCAGATGGCAAACGTGGGCCGTGGTACTCGCAAGCATTCACGCGGCTACGCCGTCGCGTGCTGCCAGCGGCAACAGATCGCCAGTGCTTTCACTCCTTGCGCGGTCACTTCATCACCTGCTTAGACCGGGCAGGCGTACCAGAACAGCGCATAGGAGCGATTACCGGACACACTGAGAAGAAAGCAAAGACGGAGGCATTCAAGACATACAGCCAAGGGGCGGAAATGAAAGAGCTATCGAATTACGTGGAGCTGGTCAGCTATTCAGAAATTGAGGCCATTACGCCGGGTATGTAACATTCAGCCCCGTGTACTGGCGGCGGTACGCACGAATCAGAGCATCCGCCGCCGCTTTCGGCAGCCTCACCATGCGCCCGACACGATACCCACCCTCCGCCGAATTCGCGGCGCGGTGCGTCACAGCCCGCACACGCCCGGTACGGTGGCAATGGTCGAGCACAGCAGATTCTAACCGCAACGGCTTCCCGGTCATGGCACAGCGTCGGTACTGATAATTCCACAGAAAGACACGGACAGCGGCCACATCAGCGCGGCGCAACTCCAGCCGCCCGGAACCATTCAACAGAAAGCGATAAACATCTTCGAATGCAGCAGCGTTTGTAATCCGTTCCGCCAGCGGCATATTGCCAAGGTGTTCCAGATAGCCCCGCATAGCTTTTCTTAGTAGCTGGTCTGTCCGTGTAACCATGATTCAAAGTCTCCATTGTCAGAGGCAACCCGCTTGCAGGCTTCGTATTCTTCGCGCTGGCGTTGGCGTACCAAAGCATAAAGCTCATCAGCCATCGCATTAACGCGTTCGTCACTGATACCGTTGCGGCGCATTAGCCCCAGCAGCTTACGAAATTCAGCTTCAAGCTCAGGCTCTCCGGTATCCATTACCCACTGTTTCAGGTCAGCGAGTGCGCCAGTCATTGGCGGCGACTCGATGTACCGCCACCTCAACTTAATCGTGGTTATCATCTTATTTATCCTCTCTGTATGCCGGGCGCATTGCCCGGTATTGCTCAATGGTCAAACCCTCGCTGGCCGCTGTTAGCCTTTCCTTTTGCTTACCCGCCAATCGCAAGGCGCTGTCTCTCCAGCAGAACAGAAAGAAGATTGTCAGCACCTGCTTACTCAAGCCACCCAGCAGATCGCCAAGCCCTTGCTCCAGCAGACAGGCACGCCATGCAGCGGCGTGCTCAGTCATAGCACCGACTATCGGGACAGGTGCGCCAAGCATCGTTGCAAGCTGACTCATCACACTGTTAGCATCGCCCGGATGCAACCGGGGAATAGTCATGCGGCCAGCCTGCGCCAACAGTTCAGCGTACCGCTGGCGGCGTGGGTCATCATCTGCCAGCGCTCTAATCGGCTTTTCATCAGTCATTAATGGAACCTCCGGGGATTAGGCAGCCTGCAACAAATCGGCTGGCGTTGATGGGTGATAGTGCCGTTTGGCTCGGAGATAGGCGGCTCGTGCTGCTGCCTCAGTGGTGAACAAGCCGAGGTGATGGCGCACACCGCCAACGCGAATGTAAGCCTCCCATTTACCAGAACAAGAATGACGGCTATATCCCTTCGCATTGCGGTAGTTGTGCTGATTCTCCTGCGGTGTAACGGCGCGGAGGTTGCCCGGTCGATTATCGGCACGTACAGCGTTAATGTGATCGATTTGCAGACCGTCAGGGATACCACCATTAGCAATGATGAAGGCCACGCGATGCGCATAAATCGAGTGCGTCCTGCCATCGATGCGGACAGACACGCGCCGATACCCGGCGCTGTCCGTTGCGGTGTCAGCCAGTTCCCCGGCCTCAGCATAAATCCGCTTGTTGATTCCAATTCGGTCTACTGCATGGAACAGGCGGCCAGTCTCCGCATCGTATCGAAATAAAGAGCGCAGCAGCTCAGGGGCGTAAGCATCATTAACCATGACTCAGCCCCTCCAGTTACACAGCTTGTCGGAAATTGATAACGCAGTCAGGGCGGCGCAGTCCAACATTGAACAGGCGATATGAGTCCATCACCAGCGTCATTTCGCGCTCATCATCCCACTGGCGATTGATAACGCTCTGCGCTTCGACTGTCACAAGTACAGACGCAGGCCGGAACAGCGTCGCCCTCGTCATCGCTTCCTCTGCGGTAACGTCATAATCAGCGCCCAGTTCATGCCCGGTAATGGCTTCCTGCGGGTAACTGTTCAGCTCTATGACTCGCACCCCAGCAACATAGCCAACGCGACGCCATGCGTAATCGTTGCTGCTATCCCGGCTGTAACGGACGTTCATCAGCTTCTTATGTTCCATCAGGATGCTGAACCAAGCCGGGTCTATAAGCAGTACCAGCTCCGCCACCGGAATATCTTTCTCAGTCAGGAATCGATTAAGAGCAGCTTTGATAGCGTGAACCAGTTCGTTAGCTGCATCCTCTTCGCTCCCCGTGGTCAGGTCGAGCGAGACAACATTACCCGTAAGCGGGTTAAACGTTGGTTGCAGTGTCGGCGGCGGTACGAAATCAGTCGCTTTAAGTAGCTGGATGGTGTGCGCTTCGTCGTAGAATTTAGCGTGAGCAGTACCCATATTGCGGCTCAGATCTGAGCGAAAAGTGGGTGCTGTCCAGTCATCCTGATAGTCAATCGGGATGCGGATATAGCTCAGCGTATCCACAGAGATAACCAACTTGTCCGACTTAACGGCGGTAGGCTCCAGCGATTGCCCTGCGGTTCTGCCCTTCACCTCAAGATCACCACTCAGGCGATCAATGCGGTATTGGTTGCTGCCTTTCAGCGGCCTGTATGTAGACAGCCCCTCGGCCAGAAATACGGATTTGGACTCTAAACGGGTCTGGACATCCCGGTCATAAGCCTCGATGTGAATATCATTGTCGGATTCCACCCCGCCATAATGTGGGCGAAACAGATCGGGACTGTACGAAGTATCAGCCATAAACAAAACTCCTACGTAGGTTGATGAAGACCGCACCATCGTCATGGCACAGACATGCGGATTCCTCCCGCCGAGGCAGGATTCAAAGCGATGGGAAATAAGGGTTAAAACGAACTATCGATATTTAGTCTCGGAGTACCCGAAACTGGCTTTGCGAGGCCAGAGCTGGCGCGGCTCTCAGCGATTAGTGGACAGCAAACAGTGCAAACGCATATCCTACATTAATGAACACTCATACGCGCCATGTTCAGCACCGTATTTACAGATGATTTGGATACGCCAACCTTCTCGGCAATGTAGCGATTCGACTGGCCTTTAGCGGCGCGGTCGATAATGTCTGCGCGTACAGCCTCAGTGATTGCCTTGCGGGGTCTGGCTCGGTTCCTCTCGTGCCGTTCACGTTCGCGCATACGCTCGGCCATCTTCGGCGGCAACTCCGGGGACAGGCCACGGCTAACGCCAGAGGTGCGAGTATCAGACGTGGCAGACCGGGCAACGATATAAACCGCTTCGTCTGGATTAAAAGCATGGGTAACTTTCTCGCCACGAGTCACAGCATCGGCACGCACCCACTCTACAATTTCGGGGCGGTACGCATCAGGATTAGAAAGCACATCCCGGATGTACGCAGGATTCAGTACATCAGGTGTTGCAGCAGCGCGGCGGGAGCGCGAACGAGAGCGAGCGCCCAGCGGCAAGGCGTATTCAGGACGCACGTCAACGACACGCTCGACAGCGTGGAAATTCTGGATACTCATAATGAACCTCAGATGATTAAAAACAGGCTTTCGGAAGCCGCATGTGGTGCGGTTCTCAGGGGTTAGTGGACAGTAAGTAGTAAATTCGCAGGGTCAGGTGTCCAGTCGGACTTGCAGCCCACAATGCACCGTCAGGCGCTGGCATCGGAATCAGGCAGCCCAGCGTTGCGCGGAATTCCGCTCAGTAAACCAAGCGACCATCGTCTGGCGCTTCTCTTCGCCAAGCGTCCCGGCGCGGTACGCATCGTATTCAGCAACACCCCAGCCAAAAGTAACGAGGCATTCAGCGACACGCGTCAGATGGTCGGGGCTGGTGCTGGGGTATTTATCAAGCAGAATGGAAAGAATGCTATCGACCGAGTGAGATTGTTTCTCTACCTCGGTCAGGACTCGGATTCTATTCTCATCGTACATATGGAATTCTCCAGTTAGCGCCCGGCACGCTTCCCGGCGCTGCGTTGAGCAACCAGCGCATGATACTGCTGGTCGTATTCTCGCGTGCCAGCACCCCGGCCAGTCTGTGCAGCCCATTGATTCAGCGCATCGTACGC
This sequence comes from Citrobacter sp. wls714, assembly GCF_005281025.1. Classification (NCBI taxonomy): domain Bacteria; kingdom Pseudomonadati; phylum Pseudomonadota; class Gammaproteobacteria; order Enterobacterales; family Enterobacteriaceae; genus Citrobacter; species Citrobacter sp. wls714. Next base: position 320,221 of record NZ_SZWZ01000031.1, read on the forward strand.
CGCGATGAATTCAGCGTGTGACATTCCGACAGGTTGCGCGGCAGGCTGGCCGTATGGGTTCCCCTGCGACGGGACATAACCAGTGGCAGAGCCAGCGGCCATACGCTCTTGCAGATACTGAACGGCTCGCTGCATCTGCGCAGGGTCGCCAGACATAACCATCCGTTCAAGGGTAGATTGCGTCCCGGCGTCAAGCGTGCCCGCGTACTGCAACATAGCGTCAACTGTTCCGTGCCCGAGCTGGCTTTCTATAGACTGGTGAAACTGCCCCATCAATCCTTGCAGCTCGGCGGTGTACTCAATAGCTGTTCCATCCATCAGGGGAATAGTATCGCCCACCTGCGCCCCGGCGCTGTCCGCGTTCTGGTCTTGCTGATTAGCAATATTGCTATTATTCCATTGGCCGCCATCATTACCGTTAACGGGTTGGGTACGGAGGAAATCAGCATCAGCAGGCGCAGAGCTAAAGCGGGATGCCCCATTGTCAGCTCCAACAGGTGCAGCCATGTATGGCGATTGCTGCGATGCAGCATCAGCGCCAGCAGCGAGATAAGGGTTTTGATTGTCAGCCATAATTATGCAACCTCTTGTGATGTAACTCGGCGGTGCGCCAGTTCAAGTAAAAGCATGTGCGCATGTACGCATCGGGCAGGAATCATCTTCTGTCCGTGGTACGCTTTGCCGAGATCTTGTCTGTCGATCTGGTACACACGAGCCAAGTCGATTTGACGAAGATTCAAGGCGTCAGCAATGAATTTCAGTTGTTGCCCGCAATCAGCCGCGCGGCGTGGCTCCATTAAAATGATGGTGCTCATGAAATAATCCTCAGTTAAATAAGCCCGTGACGGCGTAGCCAACGGCGCTCGCCAGCGGAGCCACGCGGACGCTGGCGGCGTCCACGGGCGGTGACTGGCTGTTCGGGTGCGGCCTCACTTCGGAGATTCTGCGTCAGGATGTCCCACCCCTGCGGCTTAACAGGGGCGTAGCCTTCCCGCATCTCGTCAAGGTTGACGTATTGAGTCGGGTCAATTGCAGGGTGAATGATGTCGTTATCTTCCATCACTCGGCTCCCCATTTCGCATTAACATTTTCCAGAATGTCACCATACGGCCAGCGGCTCTTTAAGCAGCGGTTAACGAAAGCGATCACCTCTGGCGGAACGTCCAGCTTTTGGGCGATGTCAGCGACAGGCCAGCCAAAGCGCTCTAACTTGTGGATTTCATCCAAATCAGAAGGCACCAGCTTGCGCATGGCTTTCGCTTTCTCCGGCTTCACTTTAACGGCTTTCGGCGCAGGGTGAGTGTGGGCGTTCTGGAATCTGGAATGAGCGATAGCCAGCACGGTTTCAGGGCGAATCAGCGTATCGCGGGCAATCATAAATTCCGTATCACGGTGCAGCTTGCCGGGCTTATAGCGGCTGCGGATGGCGTTGTATTCAGCCAGAGTAATATCAGCATCGTCTTTCCACTGTTCGGCCAAGTCATCGACATAGACGCCACGGATTACACGGTCGATGTCGCTCGGGCTGAAACCAGTGCGAGAAGAGATTTCATCGTTGTTCAGGTGGTCAACAATACTCAGTTTATTGATAAGCTGAATATCGCGCAGGGTCAGGGTTGCGTTACTGGTGGTTGTCATACTGGAACTCTCCATCAAAGTTAATCGAATCTTCTACAAGGTCTTTAATCAAAGCGAGGCTGGATGCGGTATGGATACCACCGCCGCGCCGGGCGTTGTCGTACATGGCTTTGGCCTGCTTCTGGTACTTCTCAGGCAGCGAGTTAAACCACGCTCTAAACTGGTGCGGCGTCATTCGTTGTCATCCTCCGGGAACACGTTATTGAAAGATGCGTCCGGCGCATCGGCGGCATTTTGCTTGAGGAAGTTCACGCAGGATGACAGCTCGGCAGCAGCCATGCGGGATTCTCCAGCGGAGTCCTCTTTCAGGCGGCGGGTCAGCGCCTCCAGCAACAGGCACCGCATATCCCATGTCCCAGCTTCAAACTCGGTTTTGGTCATTAATGGTTATCTCCAACTGGTAACAGGCCAAGCGCCCGGATGTGCTGTATCACTTCTTGATGCACGGGCTTCGGCAGAAACAAACGGCGGGCAATGGCGGCGTAAACTTCATCAGGAGTCTTGCGTACCGGATGCACCCGGCCATTGAACACCTCACGCGATAAGCGGGCGGCTTTCCAAAGGCGCGAGCCGTCCGGCCTTTTCATGCGGTTCAGCACGGCGGCCAGACACTCCCACGGTGCGCAATCATTCAGCAGGCAATATCGCTCCAGCGGTGTAGATACATCGCGAAGGATGGCTTCACGATTAAGAGTCTTGCGATGACGTTCGGCCAGTCCGTCAAATGAATACCCGTTCAGGGCGAAGGCGAGCTGCGCATTAAGCAGGGCGTCAGAACGCCCCGCGCGATGCAGCGCGGTTTCATAAGGCATAAGGATTCTCCAGAAGGGAATTTAAACAGGCGAGCTGGTCAGCTCAGAGGAAGCGGGTGATGTAACCCCAATTGCAGTTTTCAGGGCGGTACAACGCCGCCAGCTCATCAGGTGCGGCATCGAGCGCCAACGATGACCACAGCAGAAACGCACGGGCAGGCTGTCCGTCGCGTCCAGCACGGCCAACCATCTGCACCATATCGGGCAGGTCATCAGGAATATAAGTCACGATTACGTTACGCACGTCAGGGATATCAGCTCCGAGGCCAAAGGCTTTGGTCGCCACCAGAACAGCTCCGGGCGTGCTAGCAAACCACTCAGCATTAGCATGACGCTGGTCACGGCTCAGACGGCGGGTGTCGGAATGATAAGGCCGGGCGCGGCTTCCCAGCTCGTCGAGGTACGCGTAAAGCATCTTGATACTGTCCACCATCACCAGCGTCTTTTCATCCACCGGGTGGGCATCGACCAGACCAACAGCAGCCCGGCGCTGCGCTTCACATTGCCGAACAGGAACAAGCTGGATGTTTTCTCTGGCAGCGCTGGCGCGGAAGGTCAGGAACTCGCCAAGACAGCCCAGCTCTTTCATCAGCTCAAACTCATCACCTCTTCGCAGGGTCGCGGTAAACGCGCAACGCTGTGCATCAGGAAAGGCATTTTGCAGGGTGTGCTTCATCGCGGGGAAAGCGGCGCGGAACTCCCAGTCGTCCACGGTGTGAACTTCGTCGATGATAAATCTGGCCACACCAACGGCCATCAGCGCAGCCAGTACCTGACTACCCGGCACCAGATGCTCAGGCGAAACGACAACCACCCGAAACGCCCCAGCAGCCAGCCCCGCAAGTTGCTGCGCATTACGCCGCTTCGGTAGCTTATCGCCAAAGGCCACCGCGTGAACGCCAGTCTCCCTTAACTGCTGTAGCACCTGCTGCTTGATAGTATTCGTAGGCACAACAATAACGGTCAGACCGTCACCAGTACCAGACTCGAATTGAAGGGCATAGGTGAACGCAGCCGTCTTGCCGTACCCAGTCGGCAGCACCGCCAGCATATCGCGGTCACGGGCAAACACAGCGGCGGCTACGTCCTGCTGGCCGGGTCGCCAGTCGCCACCATCTGGCGGCGGCAATGGCACAAACGCCGGGCGGTCGCATTGCTCCAGCTCACGGAACCTGTACGGCGCTGTAACCAGCGGCGGGATGGATGGCGGCAGGCCAGCGCCCCCAACGTCACAATGCAGATTCAGCGTATTGAAATTATCATCCGTGGGTTTCAGCTCACCGCACCACAACTGACGGAAAGCCGGGCTGTCACCCATTCGCGTAAAGTCAGCATGGCGCATCGCTTCCAGTTGGCTCATGCCCCGGTTGATTCTTTTCAGGGTGGAGTCATCGCAAATCAGAAACTCGCGACAGGCTTTAAGAAAGGCGTTTTGCCCCGTGGTCGCTTCCGGGATGGCGTGCTCACGCGGTTTCAATGCGGCATCGTCTACGCGAACACCGGGGAAATCTGGTGGCAGCGGCTCGGCGTACCGGGCAGGCTTTTTGTTTAGCCACATCACCAGCTCAGCGCGGCGGCAGTGGATTGCATCGCCCGGCTGGATAATCTGGCGCAACCCTGCATCAGCGCGGCGGGCGTGTGTCTTGCGTCCGATTCCGTTAGCCTCTTTCCATTCTCGGAACGACATAACAGAATCGTCAGCGTTAAAGTAAAACTCTTGTGACTCCGTATTAAACGCAGCCTGTATGGGTTTACGCTTTACAGGACATTGCTTGTTACGCGATACAACTATCTTATCCGCAACCAGTTGCTGAGCATCCGCAGGCGCAGTGTTCAGCGGTTCGGCGTCAGCGGCCAGCGCAAGCAGGCGGTTCAATCTCGTGGGCATGTTTGAAATCTCCAGTCAAATAATCAAGCAGCTTTCCGCCAGATGTATCGGCGGTGGACACCTCTCTTTTTGGTCACGCCGTGCAGCTTTCGCCATGCGCGGAAGGTCATAACGGAACCATCGGGATTGTAGTAATACACACGCAGACGTTTGTGGAATGCTCCCTGTACCGTCTTGTCCGTGACAGCGCAGCGCACGTAATGCGGGATAACAGTTTCACTCCAGACCAGTTGTTGCGGCGTGGCGCTAATCGTGCTTAACGCTTCGGCGGCAGCAGTTGCCAGCTCCAGTTGCAGGCGTGAATTCATGTGGCGTAAATCAACCATGATGTAAGCTCCAGAAATTAAGGTGAGTTTAGAACGGGGCGCAGGACGGAAGCGCCGGAAGTGTGGCGGTGGCGGTTGAGGCGGCGTCGGTGTTCCGTCCCTCTTTAGTAGTGATCTTCATCCAGTGATTTGGATTTAACTCAGGCGCAACAGGCAATGCAGCGGGATAGCGCGAGGGCGGGCTTGTGGTCTCATCTTCCCACACTAGTAACCCTTATCGGTCGGTAGCCTTCCCAATATAGTAGCTTTCAAGTCAAGAATGCTATCCGGGGCTTGCCTTCCCTTTGTAGTCACTTTCATCCACGCATACCCCGGACAGCCCTTGTGGCGTCTGGTGCGACAGGCAATTTCAGGTAGGTGTATTAGGGATGTGAAATTGGTTCTTGGCGTAGCTCTTTCCTACAATATAGACACTTTTAAATTTATTAATAAATGCAGTCAGTTAAACGGTTATCTTTATTACCTATAACTTTCACAGATCAATAGATTAAAATTGATCGGAATTATCAGCTTTAAATTTCTTGACAGCTATTTGTATAATGGTTTTAAGAAGTTGTATCGGAGTGAGCGACTGGCAGTGAGCGTAGCGAACGGTAAGCCAGTCGGCGAAGAACGAAGAGTATGAGATGACTTGTCATCGAATACGATGAGTGATTGAGCGCTACGAACGAAGATACGCTGTATAACAGTTAGAACAGTTACCTAGCTGAATATGAATAATACATTTAATATTTATCTGGATTAGTATTTTCTATTTATTCTCCCTGTAATAATTCAATCCTTTCTTCTATTTCAATAATCATTACTATCTCAGCAATTAGCTGTTTAAGTAATACCGCTTTAAATTACCATCCCACTACATAACTCCCGACCTGTAGCCAGTACGGCGAGCGGGTAAGCGATGAGTACCGAGCATCGCATAGAGCAAAGCGAAAGAGAAGCACAGCAGCAGGCGGCGACTGATAAATGAGCCGAACAGGTGAGTGCAAGCAGGCGTAAGCACTGCACCGTTGAGAGGTGTGGAGACGGCGGAACGTCTCCGCGTTTAGGCAAAGCGGCGTCACTGAGGCGCAGCACTTGCCATCTAGGAGATGACACCAGATAAGAACCTTCATAGATAATTTATTCAAGAATTATAAGTGGTACTTAATAAAGTTGATCTGGATAAGTAAACCTAATAATGATGAGTCTGTATAAATCTTAGTCAACCTAACCGCATCTTGAATAAATTAGCGTTGAATCCCTTCCCCGCCCCCAACCGGGAATTGTTCAGTGATAACTCACATTCACAATCTGATCTCGATGTTCATCGTCTGGCACGGCTAAAGCCCCGCCACCTCTTCACATCGAGAGCCGCAAGTAATACGAAAATACATTATAAATCATAGCATTACGACATCGCGCATAACATAACGCTCTGAAATTAATACGAAAGCTGTAGGTCATCCATCACCCACAGCCCAGTAACGGCCAGTGCTGGCACCTCATTTGGCTGTAGGTCAGCCCGACCCCACCACCCAATAACCCCGCCCGGCAGCAATGGCACGGCACCAGAGGCAGCGTAACGATCTCTGAGTTAATAAATCACTTAGGGCAGCGTAACCCACACCCAACGGCTCACATCCTCGCAGAGAGGCTCACAGATCACCTCGTGACATTTCACAGCATCAACCCTCAGACGCTGGCAGCCAGCTCACGCTTAATGCGGTAGAACGTTGCCCGGCTTATCCCGGCAGCTTTCATGATGCGCTCCTGTTTCACACCCTGCGCCAGCATTTCCCTGACGGTCTCGCGAGCGGCGGCATCCTTCTGACTCCCACGATAAAGCCCCTCAGCTTTGGCTCGTTCAATGCCCTGCCGCTGGCGCATCAGTCGCGTCTCGTAGTCCACGCGAGCCATTGTAGCGAGGATATCGATCAGCATTGCGTTAACGGCTCTGAGGATGCCGCTGGTTAGCTCTGACGCGGTTTCGTTCAGCAACTGCCACGAGGTTGGCAGGTCAACGGCGACGATCACCAGCCCCTTATCCTGAATCCTCTGTTTCAGTGTTGCCCATTCCTTTTGTGTCAGGCGGCTTAGCCTGTCTATGCTTTCAACAAGTAGAACGTCGCCAGCCTCCGCCTCACCCAGCAGTCGCATCAGTTCAGGACGCTCCAGCCGCGCACCGCTGGCGTTCTCGATGTATCGCGCAGCAATAGACCAACCACGCTCATTAGCGAAATCCTCCAGCGCAGGAACGGCACGGTCGGCGTGTTGCTCGGCGGTGGATGCCCTGGCATACAGACGAACGTTATTCATGATTCCCCCTCCAAATCTCAGTGAAGTATCACATCCCGACTTGAAGGAGATCACACTTAAAAACCGTGGTCAATAGAGTATAAAATAAATTTGATTGCGACAGCGGCGGCACATCACAATGCGGTATACCCGGATGAGACAGAGACAGCCAGCGGCAGACTGGCACCGAGTCACAGCAAAACCCCGGCGCACCCAGCGAACGCAGCGCAAAGCGCAAAGCGCACACAGGAGATCAGCACGGCACCGCCACGATCTCGAAATCACAAAGGCGTTGAATCAAACATTGCAACCGCAGCAGTAACCAGCCAGCATTTCGCGCCTGCAACGGTTGTCTCGGATGAGCAAAATCTTAGGGTTTTCTCAGCGACCCCTGACGCGCGGGCACGCACATGCGCACGGGGGCGCGGGCGAGCTATAGAGTTGAGGGAGGGGCAACCATAAGCGTGCAATTTTTCAAGCCGGGACTTTTAACAGTGGGATTGTGAGGCTGTTTTGCATTCAGGGAGTGAGGCTGTAGGTAGTCATCCTTGAATCAGTTAATGAGAAACTGACCATTTTTCCCCACAGATAAAGCCACTTTGCGTTGATATTCCGCATCGAGTGCAGCAGCACACTTAAAACTGGCGCGTTTGGTGGCAGCCCTGATACAGGCAGGACGAACGACTAAGAGTCAGAAAAAACTCTCTATATGCTCTGGATACTTACTTTGAACCCATACAAGCAGTTGCTTCCACGGCGGCGCGGCTTTCTGGCCGGGTGCTAATTTTGCTGCTTCACCGATATGCCGCGTTAGTGTGTAACATTCACAGATTCCATCAGAACGGTCATAAGACAGACTGAACGAACTGCACCGCATTCTGTACTTGCGATACCGACCGCTTCGGCTATTTCCGTGGTCGCTATAAGAGTCCTCTATGACTAGAGAATCCTTCCGTATCCATTGTTGTATTTTTTCACCTAGTTCAATTGAAATTTTAACTTCGTAGGAAGAATAGAATTCAGATTCACTGTCCAAGCCAAAGCTCCAAATATTCTAACCGTTCCGCATCGTGACTGCGATTTGTCACAGGATAAGTTTATCCGCTTAATGAATTATTCAGCCCAATAACTACACGAGTAGCTGTCATTTTCTGGGATACGTTCGTATTCCAGTTCTAGTACGGCGACACGTAATCCGCAGGCAATCTCTCTCGGAACCATTCCCATAAGAACTTCAGCTCAGCAATATCAGACTCAGCCGCCCACTCTTTGACCCGGTAGTCTCTCCACGCCAGTGCATTTTCAAGAGCATTATCGATATGTTCGTAAAGCCCCTCAAAGCCACACTCCAGCACTTGTCTCGTGTCGTACCCAATACGCATTTGGCGTACATGCAACAGCTTTAGTGAGTCTTCTTTTGTGGCTGGAATCGGATCGCCAAAATCGCCTCGATCAGCACACCAATTGGTATATGCCATGAGCTGCTTTATACATGCTATTTGTGCCAACTTAGCTTCATTGCATCTCATGTATTCAGCTTGCTGCAATACACGCTTTGTTGCAGGGTCTAGATCATCGTAACTCAATTCAGCTCTTCCTTAGTATTGCTAACCACAGCAGTTCGATCACTCCGGTTCATCTAATCCGTTTTCCTTGTCATCTTCAATCATGGATTTAATGAAATCTCTTTGCTCGCATGTTAGCTCAACCTCATCAAGTAACTTACGCAGCTCTGCTTTACGGCGCTCAGCCTCGCTTTCCTTATACAATTCAGCCATACATCCCCGCATTGCTTTTAGGATTAGTCTCAGGCTACAGAATGTACAGGGAGCGTGCAACGGATTGTTATTTATTACAGATACAAGAATTAAGGGGGAAATAATCAGGAGGGGATGCCCCGGACTGCCAGCACAGAACCGGGGCGAATGCAGACGGAGCCACCCATCAGCCGAATAACCATAGCCTATTTTCTGGCAATAGCAAGCCATAAGCGCCGTGTTGGGTACACTCAGCAGCAGCGCCCTCGGCGCATCATCTCAATCTTGTACAATCATCCGTTCACTTATCGAGTACCGTTCATTTATGGCACGGTGAACACCACGGTAGAGCCAGCCCCTTTCCCGGACTGGTTAGGCTTCCCAACATCAGCTCGTTTATCCGTGGCGTGTCATCACGACAGGCGGGAACCGGACACCGCGCTAAGTGCGGAACAGATGAATGTTTCAGGGAATCATGCCGGGTGAACGGCTTTCAGTTCATGTTGGACTATCGCGGTATGACCAGTGGAACGACCGCCAGCGCTTTGCTAAACTCCCTGTTCACCGTTCAACAAATCGCGGCAACTATCAGGGTAAATAGCGGTACTTTGGTCACATCACCTTAGAGCTAACTCATTGAGTTATAAGGCTTTTAATGGGCTGGAGCGGGCGAAGGGAATCGAACCCTCGTATAGAGCTTGGGAAGCTCTCGTTCTACCATTGAACTACGCCCGCATTGAAGTGCGTAAGGGATTATAAACCTTACGCTCTTCTTGGCAAGGGACTAGCCGACTGACTGGCGATTAATTCACCGTCAGCATTTTGGCTTACTGCCCTGCGGCGGTAAATAACGCAGCGGATCGATAGCCGTTGCGCGATAACGGATCTGGAAATGCAGACGCACCGTCGTCGCATCCGTGCTGCCCATCGTGGCGATCTTCTGCCCGGCTTTCACGTTTTGACCGTTGTTCACCAGCATGGTGTCATTATGCGCATAGGCAGTGATGTAGTCCTCACTGTGCTTAATCATGATGAGGTTGCCATAGCCCCGCAGTTGATTGCCGACATAGACCACCTTCCCCGCTCCGGCCGCATAAATCGGCGTACCGCGCGCAGCTGAGATATCAATGCCCTTGTTACCGCCGTCCGCCGTAGAATAAGGCAGAATCACCTTACCGCTGGCGGGCCACTGCCAGCAGCGTTGTCCTACCGGCGGCCAGGACGATTGCGGCACGGAAGAAGACGGTCTGACTGCCGCCGTTTTGGTAGAGGATTTCGAGCTTGTTTTACCAGAGGAAGAAGTGGATTTCGCACCGCCGCTGACCTTTAGCCTTTGCCCCACTTCAATGGTATAGGGTGGGGAAATGTTATTCAGGCGAGCGATCTCTTTCACGCTGGTGCCGGTGGCGCGTGAAATACGGTATAACGTATCTCCCCGCTTCACGGTATATACGGAGCCGGAATAACTTCCTGCGTCAGACGACTTACTCCCGGAACAGCCAGATAACAGCAGACCGACACACAGCAGCATCGCGACACTCAGGCCATTTTTCTTCAGGCGTCCTGCACTCAAAACAATACCTCGCAACATTTTCAGACGCTTTATCATAGCAGCCAGAAACCGGATGCCAAATCATATCGCGTAACGAACCCTCGGCGCTGGTATTTCACACCCACTGTTAATCAAACTGTCTTAATTAAGCATATAATGTGGGTGCTTAAGATTGATGGTGGACGCTATGCGACAGGAACATGTCATTTTATTAAATGAGCAGGGTCAGCCCTGCGGGACGCTGGAAAAGTATGCGGCGCATACCGCCACAACGCCTCTGCACGCTGCGTTTTCCTGCTGGATATTTAACGACCAGGGACAACTGCTGGTGACGCGCCGTTCACTGCACAAAAAAGCCTGGCCAGGCGTCTGGACCAACTCTGTCTGCGGTCATCCCCAATCGGGTGAATCCACCGAAGCCGCTATTGTCCGCCGCGCTCGGTTCGAACTGGGTACAGACATTGACTCGCTCAGCTCCGTGTATGCTGATTTTCGTTATTGTGCCACGGACCCGAGCGGAATTATGGAAAACGAGGTGTGTCCGGTGTACGCCGCACATATCGTGAGTCCGCTCCAGCTAAACGCAGATGAAGTGATGGATCACCAGTGGAGCGATCTTGAGGATGTGTTGAGCGGGATTGACGCGACGCCGTGGGCGTTTAGCCCGTGGATGGTAATGCAGGTTTCAAACGATAAGGCGCGAGGATTACTGCGCAAGTTTGCCAACGGGAATTAATTGCCTGATGGCGCTATGCTTAGCTGGCCTACATAACGAATCGTAGGCCGGATAAGGCATCAGCCGCCATCCGGCATTTCACATCTTACTTAACCGGGCGCATCGCCGGGAACAGGATCACGTCGCGGATGGTGTGGCTGTTGGTGAACAGCATAACCATACGGTCGATACCAATACCCAGACCCGCAGTCGGCGGCAGACCGTGTTCCAGAGCGGTAACGTAGTCTTCATCGTAGAACATCGCTTCGTCATCACCTGCATCTTTGGCGTTAACCTGATCCTGGAAACGCTGCGCCTGATCTTCTGCATCGTTCAGCTCGCTGAAACCGTTACCGATCTCACGTCCGCCGATGAAGAATTCGAAGCGATCGGTGATTTCCGGGTTTACGTCATTACGGCGCGCCAGCGGAGAAACTTCTGCCGGGTACTCGGTAATGAAGGTCGGTTGAATCAGATGCGCTTCCGCGACTTCTTCGAAGATCTCGGTCACGATACGGCCCAGACCCCAGCTCTTCTCAACTTTGATGCCGATAGATTCAGCGATCGCTTTAGCAGAGTCGAAGTTATCCAGATCGGCCATGTTGGTTTCCGGACGATATTTCTGAATCGCTTCGCGCATGGTCAGTTTTTCGAACGGCTTACCGAAGTCAAAGACTTCTTCGCCGTAAGGCACTTCGGTGGTGCCCAGAACGCTCTGCGCCAGCGTACGGAACAGTGATTCGGTCAGTTCGATCAGATCTTTGTAGTCCGCATACGCCATGTAGAGTTCCATCATGGTGAACTCTGGGTTATGACGAACTGAGATGCCTTCGTTACGGAAGTTACGGTTAATTTCGAACACGCGTTCGAAGCCGCCAACCACCAGACGCTTGAGGTACAGTTCCGGCGCGATACGCAGGTACATATCCAGATCCAGCGCGTTATGATGGGTGATGAACGGACGCGCAGCAGCACCGCCAGGGATCACCTGCATCATCGGGGTTTCCACTTCCATAAAGCCGCGACCCACCATGAACTGACGGATGCCAGCCATAATTTGTGAACGCACTTTAAAGGTATTGCGGGATTCATCATTAGAAATGAGATCCAGATAGCGCTGACGATAACGCGCTTCCTGGTCCTGCAGCCCGTGGAATTTATCCGGTAGCGGCCGCAGCGCTTTCGTCAGCAGACGCAGCTCGGTGCAATGAATGGACAGCTCACCGGTCTTGGTCTTGAACAACTTACCTTTCGCGCCAAGGATATCGCCCAGATCCCATTTTTTGAACTGCTCGTTGTAAACGCCTTCCGGCAGATCGTCACGAGCAACGTACAGCTGAATACGGCCGCCAACATCCTGCAGTGTAACGAATGAGGCTTTACCCATAATACGGCGGGTCATCATACGGCCAGCAACGGATACCTCGATGTTCAGCGCTTCCAGCTCTTCGTTTTCTTTCGCGTCGAAGTCAGCATGCAGTTGGTCTGAGGTATGATCGCGACGGAAATCGTTTGGGAACGGGATCCCCTGCTCACGCAGGCTCGCCAGCTTCTCACGGCGCGTTTTCAGTTCATTGTTAAGATCGGCTACCGCGTCAGCGCCCTGTACGTGTTGTTCAGACATGTTGGTTCCTCATAACCCTGCTTTCAAACTTGCTTCGATAAATTGATCCAGGCTGCCATCCAGCACCGCCTGCGTGTTACGGGTTTCAACCCCGGTACGCAGATCTTTAATGCGGGAGTCATCAAGGACATAAGAACGAATCTGGCTACCCCAGCCGATATCTGACTTATTGTCTTCCATCGCCTGTTTCTCGGCATTCTTCTTCTGCATTTCCAGTTCATAAAGCTTCGCTTTCATCTGCTTCATGGCCTGGTCTTTGTTCTTGTGCTGGGAACGGTCGTTCTGACACTGCGTCACAATCCCGGTCGGGATGTGGGTGATACGTACCGCCGATTCTGTACGGTTAACGTGCTGACCGCCCGCACCAGAGGCGCGATAAACGTCAATGCGCAGATCCGCCGGGTTGATGTCGATATCGATATCATCGTCAACTTCCGGATAGACAAACGCCGAGCTGAACGACGTATGGCGGCGACCGCCGGAGTCGAACGGGCTCTTACGTACCAGACGGTGTACGCCGGTTTCAGTCCGCAGCCAACCGTACGCATATTCGCCAGCAATTCTGATGGTCACGGATTTAATACCCGCCACTTCACCTTCAGATTCTTCAATAATTTCAGTCTTAAAGCCGCGTGCTTCAGCCCAACGCAGATACATACGCATCAGCATGCTTGCCCAGTCTTGCGCTTCCGTACCACCGGAGCCAGCCTGAATATCGAGATAGCAATCTGCGCTGTCATATTCGCCGGAGAACATACGACGGAATTCCAGCTGCGCCAGCTTATCTTCCAGGGTATCGAGTTCTGCTACGGCTTCGTTGAAGGTTTCTTCGTCGTCGGCTTCTACAGCCAGTTCCAACAGGCCGGAGACATCTTCCAGGCCCTGGCTCATTTGGTCGAGTGTATCGACGATAGCCTCGAGGGAGGAACGCTCTTTACCCAGCGCCTGCGCGCGTTCGGGTTCGTTCCACACGTCCGGCTGCTCCAGCTCGGCGTTTACTTCTTCCAGACGCTCTTTCTTGGCATCATAGTCAAAGATACCCCCTAAGAACGTCAGAGCGTTCCGTGAGGTCCTGAATGCGGTTATTTACCGGATTAATTTCAAACATTGTCTGATTTCTTTTATTGGACTAGTCAAAATGCGGTTATAAGAGCGGGATTGTAACTAATCCACGCCCTTTTTTATAGCGATTAGTGACGCTAAAGTGGCCAGATATTATCGATTATTAGCTGCAAACTGCGGTTGCCGCGAAACTCATTAATATCCAGTTTATAGGCCAACTGAACATCGCGCACGCCGTTGTCCGGCCAGCAACTGGTATCAACGTTGAACGCAATTCCGTCCAGCAGAGGTCCCCCGCCAACCGGCTCCACCATCACCTTCAGATGACGCTCCCCCACCAAACGCTGCTGAAGGAGACGGAAATGTCCATCAAACAGCGGTTCCGGGAACATTTGCCCCCACGGCCCGGCATCGCGCAGCATTTGCGCGACCTCCATGGTCATCTCCGCGGCGCTTAGCGGGCCATCTGACACCACTTCGCCCTGCAGCAAGGCGGGATCCAGCCACTCGGTTACCAGTTCGCCGAAACGCTGCTGGAAACGCTCAAACTGCGCCTCTTCCAGCGACAAGCCCGCCGCCATGGCGTGACCGCCAAACTTGAGGATCATGCCAGGATGAAGGGTGTCCAGGCGCTCCAGCGCATCACGCATGTGCAGCCCCTGAATCGAACGCCCGGAGCCTTTGAGCGTACCGTCGCCGGCAGGAGCAAACGCAATCACCGGACGATGAAAACGCTCTTTAATGCGCGATGCCAGAATGCCGACTACCCCCTGATGCCACTCAGGATGGTACATCGCAAGGCCGCCCGGTAGCGTCTCGCTGCTGCGCTCCAGCTTTTCACACAGGGTCAGCGCTTCCGCCTGCATGCCCTGCTCAATTTCTTTGCGTGTCTGATTGAGCGCGTCCAGTTCATTGGCCAGCACGCGTGCCTCGCCAATGTTGTCGCACAGCAACAGCGCCACGCCGACGGACATATCATCCAGACGGCCAGCGGCATTCAGCCGTGGTCCCAGCGCAAAACCCAAATCGCTCGCCACCAGCTTAGCCGGTTCGCGATTGGCGATTTCCAGAAGCGCCTTGATACCCGGACGGCAGACGCCCGCACGAATACGGGACAAGCCCTGCCAGGTCAGGATACGGTTGTTAGCATCCAGCGGAACAACGTCCGCCACGGTTCCCAGCGCGACCAGATCGAGATATTCCACAATCTTCGGTACCGCGATACCACGCGCGTCAAACCAGCCCTTACTCTTCAGATGATTACACAGCACCAGCATCAGGTAGAACGCCACACCCACTCCCGCCAGCGATTTTGACGGGAAAGGACAGTCCGCAAGGTTTGGGTTCACAATGGCGTCGGCATTGGGCAGTATTTCCCCCGGCAGATGGTGATCGGTAACCAGAACGCGGATACCCAGCGCATGCGCATGATCGACCCCGGAGTGGGAGGAAATCCCATTATCCACCGTCATGATCATTTGTGCGCCGCGTGCATGGGCCTGATCGACCACTTCAGGACTTAAGCCGTAGCCGTCCTCAAAACGGTTGGGAACCAGGTATTCCACGGTATCACAGCCCATCGCCCGCAGCGAAAGAACGCTTAATGCGGTGCTGGTCGCGCCATCTGCATCAAAATCGCCGACCACCATAATGCGCAGGTTTTTCTCAAACGCGTCATGCAGCATCTCAACCGCTTTTTCCACACCCGTCAGCGTCTGCCAGTGCAGCATCCCTTTCAGGCTTCGCTCCAGATCGTTAGCCGTTCTCACGCCGCGGCTGGCGTATAAACGACGCAACAATGGCGGCAAGTCATCAGGCAGCTCGGTTGTCTCGTCGGCTTCACGCCGACGAAGTTGTATCTTTTGTTTCACGCGAATTATTTACCGCTGGTTTGTTTTGCATGTGCGTCGAGGAATTCTTTCATCTCTTTCGGGCCCTGATAGCCAGGCACAACATAGCCATTGCTCAGCACAATCGCCGGCGTGCCGGTAACGCCAAACTGCACGCCAAGCGCATAGTGGTTAGCGATGTCCACATCACAGGTCGCTGGTTTCACGTCCTTGCCTGCCATCGCATCATCAAAGGCTTTGTTTTTATCTTTCGCACACCAGATCGACTTCATGTCCTGCTCAGCCTGGCTTTCCAGACCCTGACGTGGGAAGGCCAGATAACGAACGGTGATCCCCAACGCATTATAGTCTTTCATCTCTTCATGCAGCTTGTGGCAGTAGCCACAGGTGATATCGGTGAAAACGGTAATGACGTGTTTTTCCTGCGGCGCTTTGTAGACGATCATCTCTTTTTCCAGTGCGTTCAAATGCTTCATCAGCAGCTGGTTAGTGACATTCACCGGGCTTGCGCCGCTCACGTCATACATCGGTCCCTGAATAATATGTTTACCGTCTTCAGTTACGTACAGCACGCCGCTATTGGTCAGTACGGTTTTCATGCCCGCCACCGGAGCAGACTGAATCTCTGTGCTCTGGACGCCCAGCTTTGCCAATGACTGGCGAATCGCCGCATCGTCTGCATGTACCATGCCGGAAAACGCCGTTGCCAGCAGAGTGAACATCATAAAACGTTTTTTCATAACCTATCCTATCCTGTCAGCACTCACGCTCGCGGGTGATGCTGTTGATGTAGTTGACGCAAGCGCTCCGTTGCGACATGAGTATAAATTTGTGTTGTCGAGAGGTCGCTATGCCCCAGTAGCATCTGCACCACGCGCAGGTCAGCGCCATGATTGAGCAAATGCGTGGCAAAAGCATGCCGCAGGACGTGCGGTGACAGTTTTTCGCTGTCGATTCCCGCCAACACAGCATAGTGTTTAATACGATGCCAGAAGGTCTGACGGGTCATCTGTTGCGCCCGCTGGCTGGGAAACAGCACATCAATCGATACGCCGTTGAGCAACCATGGGCGGCCATGTTCCAGATACGTTTCCAGCCAGTACACCGCCTCTTCACCCAACGGCACCAGGCGCTCTTTATTACCTTTACCGATCACCCGTACCACGCCCTGACGCAGGCTGACGTCACTCATCGTCAGTCCCACCAGCTCAGACACGCGTAGGCCCGTTGCATACAATACTTCCAGCATGGCTTTGTCGCGTAGCTCCAGCGGTTGCTCAATAAGCGGCGCCTGCAACAACCGCTCTACCTGCGCTTCACTGAGATCCTTGGGCAGACGCTGCGGAAGCTTCGGTGATGCAAGCGAGGCGCTGGGATCGTCTTCGCGAAATTTTTCGCGGTACAGATGCTGAAAAAAGCGCCGCGTGGCACTGAGCAAGCGAGCGGAACTGGTGGCTTTATATCCCCCATCCATCCGCTCGGCCAGCAATGCCTGCAGATCATCGCTCTGCGCCGTCGCCAGTGAAACGCCGCGATGATGCAGCCATTCGACCAGCATGGTCAGATCGCGACGATACGCACTTAATGTGTTTTCCGCCAGATTTCGTTCCAGCCACAGGGCATCAAGAAACTGCTCGATGCGCGCCAGATCCTGTTCCACTCGCGCCCCTTATTCACTCTCATTTTTGATGCATTATGCCTCATTGTGCCGGGATTGCGGCGATTCTGTTACACTACCCGCAACGCTACAGCAGAATTGAGATGTTTACGTCATGAACATGGGTCTTTTTTACGGTTCCAGTACCTGCTACACCGAAATGGCAGCAGAAAAAATCCGCGATATCCTGGGTCCCGAACTGGTGACACTGCACAACCTCAAAGATGATTCCCCGACCTTAATGGAGCAGTATGATGTGCTCATTTTGGGCATCCCGACCTGGGATTTCGGTGAAATTCAGGAGGATTGGGAAGCGGTCTGGGAGCAACTGGACGACCTCAACCTGGAAGGCAAAATTGTCGCGCTTTACGGGATGGGCGATCAGTTAGGATATGGCGAATGGTTCCTGGATGCGCTGGGTATGCTGCACGATAAACTGGTCACCAAAGGCGTCAAGTTTGTCGGTTACTGGCCAACCGAAGGCTATGAATTTACCAGCGATAAACCCGTCATTGCCGATGGACAGCTGTTTGTTGGTTTGGCGCTGGATGAAACGAACCAGTACGATCTCAGCGATGAACGCATCCAGAACTGGTGCGAGCAAATTCTTGGGGAAATGGCCGAACACTGGTCCTGATAACCGTGTTGCCGGATAGCGCAGTGAACGCCTTATCCGGCTTACCTCACGCATCAAACATAAGCCTTAAAGCTGCACGCCATCAGACATACGGTGGCATTACCCCTGCTTCGCCTGTTGCAGCATTAACCGCCGTAAGTCTCGCCACTCAGCCTCATCCATACTGTCTGCCGCCAGCCACAAATGCTGACGTTTCCCGGTATCTGAACGCAAACGCAGCATCATGCCTGTTTTGACCATCCAGGGCGCGCTCACGATAGTCCACTCCTGCCCTTGCCAGCGCAGACGACCATCCATCAACAGCCTAATCTCGCCCTGACAGGCGTTAATTCTACGTTGGCTGCGTACGCTATCGAACACCACCAGAGAGAGCAAAACCATCCATAAGGGGGTGTAGCTCAAAGGCCAGGGCATCAATAAAATAAATACCGCGACCAGCCCATGAACAAGCAACGAAAGCCACTGCGCGCGCCACGAAACGCGTAAATCAGATTGCCACTGGACCACGTTCCCGATTCCGTGTCTGGATAAGTCGCACCATCTGCTCCAACTGAGCATCAGCTGGTTTCCCATGATTCATCAACCAGTTAAATAAATCTGGATCGTCACATTCTAGCAGACGGATAAAGATACGTTTTTCTTCGTCACTTAAGCTGTCATATTCATGTTCGAAAAACGGCATGATAGAGATGTCCAGCTCACGCATACCGCGGCGGCATGCCCAATGAATACGTGCTTTGTTATTAATATCCATGTTCTTCTTCCTGTCTCGCGAAAACGAAGTATCCGGCTATTGTAACGTGTTTTTCACACGCTTTTGCGGGAATATCAGCTAATGGAAGCACGTTCGCTAAATAAAACCGCATTAAGTCAAAGGATTCATCATTTTTGGATGTCACCTCGCAAAGCTTACTATATGGCACAAATAGCCTGATTAAACCGCTTGCAATGGGCCATAGCTCTTTTACCATTAGTCATTATCACGGCGTTAAGCAAATCAGGACATTATTATGGCTTTTACATCTTTTCCTCCTCGCCAGCCTTTTGCGTCAACGCGTTTACCTCTGACGCTAATGACGCTCGATGACTGGGCGCTCGCCACCATTACCGGTGTCGACAGTGAGAAGTATATTCAGGGTCAGGTCACGGCTGATGTCAGCCAGATGACCGAGTATCAGCACGTGCTGGCAGCCCATTGTGATGCCAAAGGTAAAATGTGGAGCAATCTGCGCCTGTTCCGTAACAGTGACGGTTTTGCATGGCTTGAACGCCGCAGCTTGCGCGATGCGCAGCTTACAGAACTGAAGAAATATGCGGTCTTCTCGAAGGTAGTGATTGCGCCGGACGACGAGCGTGTTCTGTTGGGCGTAGCGGGATTCCAGGCACGAGCGGCGCTGGCCAATCTCTTTAGCGAATTACCGAACAGCGATAAACAGGTTATTACCGAAGGTGCTTCCACAATACTGTGGTTCGAACACCCTGCCGAGCGTTTCCTGCTGATCGTTGATGTTGCAACAGCGGAAAGCCTGGTTGAGAAACTGCGCGGCGAAGCGGAGTTAAATAACAGTCAACAGTGGCTGGCGCTGGATATCGAAGCGGGTATTCCGGTCATTGATACAGCCAACAGCGGACAGTTTATTCCCCAGGCGACCAATATGCAGGCTCTGGGCGGGATCAGCTTCAAAAAAGGCTGCTATACCGGCCAGGAAATGGTGGCGCGCGCCAAATTCCGCGGCGCCAACAAACGCGCCATGTGGACTCTGGCAGGTACGGCCAGCCGGGTGCCGGAAGCAGGCGAAGACCTGGAACTGAAAATGGGTGAGAACTGGCGTCGTACCGGTACCGTACTTGCCGCAGTACAGCTCGCTGATGGCCAGATACTGGTGCAGGTCGTGATGAATAACGACATGGAAGCCGACAGCGTGTTCCGTGTTCGCGATGACGCAAAAACGCTGCATATTGTGCCGCTGCCGTATTCGCTGGAAGAGTAAAAGCTTAACGCCGGATGGCGCTACGCTTATCCGGCCTACAGGCACATTTTGTAGGCCGGATAAGGCGTTAGCCGCCATCCGAAATCAAGGGTTACGCCTGTCCAACATACAAATAAATCGCCAGGAAGTGGCAAACGCTGCCGCCCAGTACAAAGCCGTGCCAGATCGCGTGGTTATATGGAATGCGCTTACAGACATAGAAAATAACGCCCAGCGAATAGACCACACCACCAACGGCCAGCAACGTCACGCCTCCCGCCGCCAGTTTAACTGCCAATTGATACACCACAATCAGCGATAGCCAGCCCATTGTCAGGTAAGTCACCAGCGACAGAACTTTAAAGCGGTGCGCAATGGTCAGTTTGAATAAAATACCGAGCAGCGCCAGGCTCCAGATAACAATCATCAGTCCACGTGCCAGCGGCGAATCAAGCCCCACCAGCAGAAATGGCGTATAGGTCCCGGCAATCAGCAGATAAATCGCGCAGTGGTCGAATTTTTTCAGCCAGACTTTCGCTCTCTGATGGGGGATCGCGTGATACAAAGTTGAGGCGAGGAACAGCAGGATCATGCTGCCGCCGTACAGACTATAACTGGTAATCGCCATAGCGCTGGCGTTGGTATCCACTGCCTGAACCAGCAACAACACCAGCCCGACAATCCCAAACACCAACCCGATACCGTGACTGATGCTGTTGGCTATTTCCTCTGCCAGCGAATATCCCTGCGCGATTAATGGTTTCTGAACCATAGCTTACTCCCGAGAAACGAACACTTTCGTTATTGCCCCTCTAGCGTAACTGAGAATGGTTCCAGTGAACACATGTTAGCTGTAATATTTATCTTAAAATAAATAGTTCATAAAAATCATATAATTAATTTTATTCTTTCAGCTAACAAGCGTACACATTAAATCAAACACATTTAAAATCAATCACATAAAATTGCGTTTGATCCGGGTAAATCTCGGCGATCACATGTTTCAGTTCTTCAAGCGACATGTTTTCCTGCTGAGCATGTTTTTCAGTCAGCGTATCCAGCGTGACGGTTGAGGTGCCAACAACTTCAATCGTGCAGAAGTATCCCTCATCTTCAAAGCGCCCAACCCGTAGAATGTCACCGGTTTTGAAGTGTGATTCGGACTCGTCACGAATGGTGATGGTTTTGCGTCCGGCCAGTATGTCATCCTGGAAACGCTGAAAAAAAGTGATGTCATTTGGCTGCATGTTATTATTCCCTGTAGATGAAGTCTGATGAGTGAGTTTTGCTATTGTGAGTATGTTCTCCCACGCTGCCATCGCCAGTCTCAACAATCTTGAGATGCTGGTCTACAACTATGTCATCAAAAATCGTGACAAAGTCATGTACATGACCATTCGCGAACTGGCCGATGCCGTGGGCGTTTCCACTACCACCGTACTGCGCTTTTGCCGCAAGCTTAAGTGTGAAGGTTACTCAGAATTTCGCGTACGCTTCAAATTATATTTAGAGCAGAATGAACCGCAACAGGCTAATTTCAGCGCCAGCGAAATTATCAGCTTTTTTAAAAGCGTCAATAACGACGAATTCGATAAACTGCTCGATCAGGCTGTTGATATTATATTATCTTCCGAACGTATTATATTTGTTGGTGCAGGAACGTCAGGAGCTCTTGCGAAATACGGCGCGCGTTTTTTCTCCAACGTCGGCAAATTCAGTAATCATATTGACGACCCTTATTTTCCGGTAACCAATGACATGGCCAGAAACGCGCTGGCAATCGTGCTTTCCGTCTCCGGCGAAACAGAAGAGATCCTGCGTTTTGCCAGCCAGTTCAGCCTGCACAACTGTAAAGTGCTGTCTGTAACCAGCCATGAACACTCACGTCTGGCGAAACTCGCCGACTTTAATCTCTCCTGGCACGTTCCACAAACGCGCATTGCCGGGGTATACGATATTACCACGCAAATCCCTGTTATTTATATTCTGGAATCACTTGGCCGCAAGCTGGCGAAAAGAATAGCGTAAAAAAACAATCTGTTTTTTTGATGTAACAAATCACATTAACGTTATTTTGTTATATCGTGACATTTAGGTTTCCTTTGTTAGACTCAAAATCAGATTGTATTAATTTGAGACTGAGCGCAGATGAAAAAACTTACCTTAGCAAAAGATTTTTTATGGGGCGGCGCAGTTGCGGCGCACCAGGTCGAAGGCGGCTGGAACAAAGGTGGCAAAGGCCCCAGCATTTGCGACGTACTGACCGGTGGGGCACACGGCGTTCCACGAGAAATCACTCAGGAAGTCGTGCCCGGTAAATACTACCCCAACCACGAAGCCGTCGATTTTTACGGTCATTACAAAGAAGACATTAAACTGTTTGCCGAAATGGGCTTCAAATGTTTCCGTACCTCCATCGCATGGACCCGTATCTTCCCCAATGGGGACGAAACCCAGCCGGACGAAGAAGGTCTGAAGTTCTATGACGACATGTTCGATGAATTACTGAAATACAACATCGAACCGGTCATCACCCTTTCCCACTTCGAAATGCCGCTACATTTGGTTCAACAGTATGGGAGTTGGACCAATCGCAAAGTTGTTGATTTCTTTGTTCGATTTGCCGAAGTCGTCTTTGAGCGTTACAAACACAAAGTCAAATACTGGATGACCTTCAACGAGATCAATAACCAACGTAACTGGCGCGCACCGTTGTTTGGCTATTGCTGCTCCGGTGTGGTGTATACCGAGCATGAAAATCCGGAAGAGACCATGTACCAGGTGCTGCATCACCAGTTCGTGGCCAGCGCGCTCGCAGTGAAAGCCGCACGCCGCATCAATCCGGAAATGAAAGTGGGCTGCATGCTGGCAATGGTGCCGCTCTATCCGTTCTCCTGTAAGCCCGAAGATGTCATGTTCGCCCAGGAGTCAATGCGTGAGCGCTATGTCTTCACTGACGTCCAGTTGCGCGGCTACTACCCAAGCTATGTGCTGAACGAGTGGGAACGTCGCGAATTTAACATCAGGATGGAAGACGGCGACAAGCAAATCCTGCGTGAAGGAACCTGCGACTATCTCGGATTCAGCTACTACATGACCAACGCGGTGAAAGCGGAAGGTGGTAGCGGTGATGCCATTTCCGGTTTTGAGGGCAGCGTACCGAACCCGCACGTCAAAGCCTCCGACTGGGGATGGCAGATTGACCCGGTTGGCCTGCGCTATGCTTTATGTGAGCTGTACGAGCGTTATCAGAAGCCGCTGTTTATCGTTGAAAACGGGTTTGGCGCCTACGATAAAGTGGAAACAGATGGCAGTATCAATGATGATTACCGCATCGATTATCTGCGCGCCCACATCGAAGAGATGATGAAGGCGGTAACCTATGATGGCGTAGATCTGATGGGCTACACGCCGTGGGGCTGCATCGACTGCGTTTCGTTCACCACCGGTCAGTACAGCAAGCGCTACGGCTTCATCTACGTGAATAAGCACGATGACGGCACGGGCGATATGTCACGTTCACGGAAGAAGAGTTTTGAGTGGTATAAGGCGGTGATTGCCAGCAACGGCGAGAATCTGTGATTTTTAGCCGGATGGCAGCGTAAACGCCTTATCCAGCCTACAGGTTATACTCCCGTAGGCTGGATAAACGCAGCGCAATCCGGCAATTAAATCCCTACTTCCCGCCGGCCAGCTCCAGAAAACTGCCCGTGACGTAAGATGCCTTCTCGCTCAGTAGCCAGCAAATCGCCTGCGCAACTTCTTCCGGCTGCCCGCCACGCTGCATAGGCAACATGGATTTCACGCGATCAACTCTTCCCGGCTCTCCACCTGAAGCATGCATCTCAGTGTAGATCAGGCCAGGACGTACGCAGTTTACGCGGATCCCCTGCGCCGCCACCTCCAGCGCCAGACCGGTGGTGAGCGTGTCCACCGCACCTTTTGAAGCGGCGTAATCGACATATTCGAATGGCGCACCGAGCCGTGATGCCGCCGAAGAGACATTCACAATCGCCCCACCCTGACCGCCGTGCTTAAACGACATGCGCTTAACCGCTTCCCGACAGCACAGAAAATAGCCGGTAACATTGGTCGCCAGCACGCGGTTAATTCGCTCTGCAGTTAAGTTTTCCACTGTGGTCTGTTCAAATAAAATCCCGGCATTATTCACCAGCGCAGTCAGCGATTCCCCTTCACGGTCGATCGATTCAAATATCGCCAGCACCTGACTTTCATCACTGATATCCGCTCGCAAAGCAAATGCTTTACCGCCTGAAGCGACGATGTTATTCACCACCTCGGTGGCCGCACGAATATTGTGATGAAAATTAACCGCGACCGTGTAACCCTCCAGTGCCAGTTGCAGCGCGGTTGCTCGCCCGATACCGCGACTGCCGCCAGTAACAAGTGCGATTCCCATAGAGACCTCCAGATATGAAAAAGCCGGGAGGCGGCTTCGCCTTACCCGGCCTGGAAATTGTTTAACTACGCGGAAAAGTTACTGATATTCGCTCATCGGCACGCAGGAGCAGAACAGGTTACGGTCGCCGTAAACGTCATCAAGACGCTTCACGGTAGGCCAGTATTTGTTCGCCACGCCTGCCGGGAAGACTGCGATTTCGCGGCTATAACCGTGGTTCCACTCACTCACCAGCTCATTCTGGGTGTGCGGCGAGTTTACCAACGGGTTATCTTCCAGCGACCACTCACCGGCTTTCACGCGCTCGATCTCAGCGCGGATTGCCAGCATCGCGTTAATAAAGCGATCCAGTTCCACTTTGCTTTCAGATTCGGTCGGTTCCACCATCAGCGTACCCGCTACCGGGAACGACATGGTTGGCGCATGGAAACCATAGTCGATCAGACGTTTGGCAATATCCAGTTCGCTGATGCCGGTCTCTTCTTTCAGTGGGCGAATGTCGAGAATACATTCATGCGCCACACGGCCATCGCGACCGGTATACAGTACCGGATAGGCATCTTTCAGACGGCTGGCAATGTAGTTAGCGTTAAGAATCGCGACCTGGCTTGCCTGCTTCAGACCTTCTGCGCCCATCATACGGATGTACATCCAGCTGATTGGCAGAATGGATGCGCTACCGAACGGTGCGGCAGACACCGCGCCCTGACGGGTCAGCATCCCTTCAATCTGAACCACGCTGTGTCCCGGCACAAACGGTGCCAGATGCGATTTAACGCCAATCGGTCCCATACCTGGGCCACCGCCGCCGTGCGGAATGCAGAAGGTTTTATGCAGGTTGAGGTGCGAAACGTCCGCGCCGATAAAGCCCGGCGTGGTGATTCCAACCTGGGCGTTCATGTTCGCGCCGTCGAGGTACACCTGGCCGCCGAACTGGTGCACAACTTCACACACTTCGCGGATCGTTTCTTCATACACGCCGTGGGTGGACGGATAGGTCACCATGATGCAAGAAAGGTTTGCAGCATGTTGTTCTGCTTTTGCCCGCAGATCGTCCAGATCTATGTTGCCGTTCTTATCACAGGCGACTACCACCACCTGCATCCCCGCCATTTGTGCGGAAGCCGGGTTAGTACCGTGGGCGGACGCCGGGATCAGGCAGATATCGCGATGGCCTTCGTTACGGCTTTCGTGATAATGACGAATCGCCAGCAGGCCAGCGTATTCGCCCTGTGCGCCGGAGTTCGGCTGCATACAGACTGCGTCATAGCCGGTCAGTTTTACCAGCCACTCGGAAAGCTGACCGATCATCTGGTGATACCCTTCCGCCTGCTCTGGCGGGCAGAACGGATGCAGTTCAGCGAATTCCGGCCAGGTGATAGGAATCATCTCGGCGGCGGCATTCAGCTTCATGGTGCAGGAACCCAGCGGGATCATCGCCTGGTTCAGCGCCAGATCTTTACGCTCCAGCGAGTGCATGTAACGCATCATCTCGGTTTCGCTGTGGTAGCGGTTAAACACCGGGTGGCTGAGGATCGCGTCATCACGCAGCATGCTGCTCTGAATGGAACGGCTGTCGAGCGCCACGTCTTTATCCAGCGTGTCGATGTTCAGGCCGTGGCTGTCGCCCAGCAGAACAGTGAACAACTGCACCACGTTTTCACGGGTGGTGGTTTCGTCGAGCGTAATACCTACCGCGTTATGAATATCGCTGCGCAGGTTGATCTCTGCCGCTTCCGCACGCGCCAGTACCGCAGCTTTATCAGCCACTTCAACACACAGCGTGTCAAAGTAATGCGCATGACGCAGCTTTAAGCCTTTCTGTTGCACACCTGCCGCCAGAATATCGGTCAGGCGGTGGATACGATTAGCGATGCGCTTCAGACCGACCGGACCATGATAAACGGCATACAGGCTGGCGATGTTAGCCAGCAGTACCTGTGAGGTACAAATGTTGGAGTTCGCTTTCTCACGGCGGATATGCTGCTCGCGAGTCTGCATCGCCATGCGCAGTGCGGTATTGCCCGCCGCATCTTTTGATACGCCGATAATACGGCCTGGCATGGAGCGTTTGAATTCGTCTTTGGCGGCAAAGAATGCCGCGTGCGGGCCACCGTAACCCATTGGAACACCGAAGCGTTGCGCAGAGCCGAAAACGATATCCGCACCCTGTTTGCCAGGAGCCGTCAGCAGCACCAGCGCCATAAAGTCGGCAGCAACGCTGACCACAACTTTACGGGATTTCAGCTCAGCAATTAGTTTGCTGTAGTCGTGCACTTCACCAGTGGTACCAACCTGCTGCAACAGCACGCCGAACACATCCTGGTGATCCAGTGCTTTCGCTGCGTCATCCACAATGACGTCAAAACCAAAGGTTTCGGCGCGAGTGCGCACGACGTCCAGCGTTTGCGGATGAACATCAGCCGCCACAAAGAAACGGTTGGCGTTTTTCAGTTTGCTGACGCGTTTGGCCATCGCCATGGCTTCTGCCGCCGCGGTGGCTTCATCCAGCAGAGAGGCGGAGGCCATGTCCAGCCCCGTCAGGTCCAGCGTGACCTGTTGGAAGTTCAGCAGCGCTTCCAGACGGCCCTGAGAGACTTCCGGCTGATACGGCGTATACGCGGTGTACCAACCCGGATTTTCCAGCATGTTACGCAGGATAACCGGTGGCAACTGCACGGCGGTGTAGCCCATGCCGATGTAGGACGTGAAGCGCTTGTTACGCCCGGCGATGGCTTTTAATTCGGCCAGCGCAGCGTATTCTGTCGCCGCCTCGCCTACCTGTGGCGGGGTTGCGAGCTGAATGTCTTTCGGCACAATCTGGCCGATCAGCGCGTTTAACGACTCGGCGCCAACCGCATTCAGCATCTCTTGCTGCTGCGCGGCGTCCGGTCCGATGTGGCGTTCAATGAAAGCGCCGCTGTTTTCAAGCTGGCTTAACGTCTGTGTCATGGGCGATGGTTCCTGAAACGTGCAGTGAATCGTAGGTGTCTCTACTTACCTGAATACGCAAAATAATTCGCGTTGCAGGACGGCGGCGACGCAGCACATCCCCAGGAGCTTACATAAGTAAGTGACTGGGGTGAGCGAGGAAGCCAACACACCTGCAACGTGAAGAATGAAGCGTATTTATTCGTCTTCTAACAATGCTTCGTACGCAGTAGCATCCAGCAGCGATTCGATTTCGCTTTCATCGCTGGCTTTGATTTTGAAGATCCAGCCACCGGCATACGGTTCGCTGTTGACCAGTTCCGGGGAGTCGCTCAGCGCGTCGTTAACCGCGACGATCTCACCGCTTACCGGCGCATAAATATCAGAAGCCGCTTTTACGGATTCCGCAACGGCGCAGTCATCACCCGCGCTGACGGTGGCACCAACTTCTGGCAGGTCTACGAAAACCATGTCACCCAACAGCTCCTGAGCATGTTCGGTGATACCAACGGTGTAAGAGCCGTCAGCTTCTTTGCGCAGCCATTCGTGTTCTTTGCTGTATTTCAGTTCTGCAGGTACGTTGCTCATCAATCAATCTCCAAAAAGGATGAATCACGCGACGGCTTTGCCGTTACGCACAAAAACAGGTTTAGTGACTTTTACTGGCATTTCGCGGTTACGGATCTGCACGATCGCGGTCTCACCAATACCCGCGGGTACACGCGCCAGCGCGATGCTGTAACCCAGGGTTGGGGAGAATGTTCCGCTGGTGATAATACCTTCATGTTGGTTACCGGAAGCGTCAGTGAAGCGCACTGGCAGTTCATTACGCAGCACGCCCTTCTCGGTCATCACCAGTCCGACCAGCTGTTCGTGGCCTTTTTCACGCTGCATTTCCAGCGCTTCACGACCAATAAAGTCGCGGTCGGCAGGTTCCCACGCAATGGTCCAGCCCATGTTGGCTTCCAGTGGAGAAATCCCTTCGTCCATCTCCTGACCGTACAGGTTCATACCCGCTTCCAGACGTAGCGTGTCACGCGCACCCAGACCGCAAGGTTTGACGCCTGCCTGTACCAGCGCACGCCAGAAATCAGCCGCTTTTTCATTCGGCATGGCAATTTCATAGCCTGCTTCGCCGGTATAACCGGTGGTTGCGATAAACAAATCACCCGCCTGAACGCCGAAGAACGGCTTCATACCTTCTACCGCATGGCGCTGTTCGTCAGTAAACAACGTTGCTGCTTTTTCCTGCGCGTTTGGCCCCTGCACCGCAATCAGCGACAGGTCGTCACGAACGGTGATGTCGATGGCGTAAGGTTCAGCGTGTTGGGTAATCCAGGAGAGGTCTTTTTCGCGGGTGGCGGAGTTTACAACGAGGCGGAAGAAATCTTCAGTGAAGTAATAGACAATCAGGTCATCTATCACACCGCCCGATGCGTTAAGCATACCGGAGTAGAGGGCTTTACCCGTCTTCGTTAGCTTCGCGACGTCGTTTGCCAGCAGATAACGCAAGAACTCCCGGGTGCGGCTGCCGCGCAGGTCGACGATGGTCATATGCGACACATCAAACATACCGGCATCGGTGCGAACAGCATGGTGTTCATCGAGCTGAGAACCGTAATGCAGTGGCATCATCCAGCCATGGAAATCTACCATGCGCGCGCCACATAGCGTGTGTTGTTCGTACAAAGGAGTCTGTTGAGCCATCTTTTCCTCGTTGAATAAGCGGGGCTACCAACTCTTTCGCGGTGAAATTTTCGCCACGAAACCCAGCACCGCAGCCGCTCCAGGGGCTACGACGCAAACGTTCTCTTTGTCCTGAACTTACCACCGAAACAGACGCTAAACCATAAGGCAAAATTAGCCATCACATTAGCTTATGGCAAAAAATGGCCAGATCGACGACAGAACAAAAAACCACAACCACACCCAAAAATCAGAATAATAAGCATAAATGAGAAAGAGTAATCAGCAGCAAACAACATTAAATGTGGAAAAAATGTCAAAAATGGCGTTATGAAAAAAACATGATATTAAAAAAACTAATGCGAAAAAAGGTGTGGAATTAGATTATTTCAAATGAGAGAAGCATCCCGGCGCGAGGGCCGGGAGAGGAAAATGTGACGGGTCTCAAACTCTTAAGATTGTCCTTACGGACGCTAACGTAGCCACTCGGGAAGATCGTTCAGTCCCATCGCCTGACGGATGAGCTGCGGTTTTACGCCCGGAAGGGTATCGGCCAGTTTCAGACCAATATCACGCAGCAGTTTCTTCGCCGGATTCTCACCGGCAAACAGTTCACGGAAGCCCTGCATACCGGCCAGCATCATTGCTGCGCTGTGCTTACGGCTGCGCTCATAGCGACGCAAATAGAGATACTGGCCAATATCTTTGCCCTGACGTTGTAGCCGCTTAAGCTCATCGATAAGCTCTGCCGCATCCATAAAGCCGAGGTTAACCCCCTGACCCGCCAGCGGATGGATAGTATGCGCCGCATCCCCCACCAGCGCCAGACGATGGGCGGCGAACTGACGCGCATAGCGTCCCGTCAGCGGAAACGTCTGCCGTTCGCTTTCAACGCTGCACAGTCCCAGACGGTTATCAAAAGCGATATTCAGCGCCTGATTAAACTCGTCAACGCTTGCCTGCTGCATGCGTTCGGCTTCCTGCGGAGAAAGTGACCAGACGATAGAGCACAGATGCGGGTCACTGAGCGGCAGGAATGCCAGGATACCCTCGCCGTGAAACGCCTGGCGCGCAACCGCGCCGTGGGCTTCCTGCGTACGGATCGTCGCCACCAGCGCATGATGACGGTAATCCCAGAAGGTGAGCGGAATGTCTGCTTTATTACGCAGCCAGGAGTTAGCGCCATCCGCGCCGATCACCAGGCGAGCCGTCAGCATTGCGCCCTCTTTCAGGGTCAGAAATGCCTCGTTCTCACCCCAGGCTACCTGCTGTATTTCAGCGGGTGCCAGCAGCGTAATATCCGGCGAACGCTGCGCCTTTTGCCACAGCGCGTAATGGATCTCTGAGTTTTCGACGATGTGGCCCAAATGGCTGTAGCCCATGCTCTGGTCGTCAAATTCAATGCGCCCGAAGCTGTCTTTGTCCCAGACTTCCATACCGTGATAGCAGCACGCGCGACGGGCAACGATATCTGACCAGACGCCTAAACGAGTAAGCAGTTTTTCACTGGCGGCATTGATTGCCGACACGCGAAGCTGAGGAGCTGCATCCGCCGCCAACGGCTGCGGAACATATTGTTCTAACACCGCAACGCGTAACCCGCTGCCCTGCAAGCCGCAGGCAACCGCCAGTCCCACCATGCCGCCACCGACAATTGCTACATCAACACTTTGCACTGTTTACTCCTGGAAACCGGAACAATCAAAACCGTAGTCCGGATAAGGCGTTTACGCCGCCATCCGGCCTACAGGCCATATTTATCGCGCAACCCAACCCAGGGTCCGCTCCGCCAGCGCATCGCGCGCGGGTGTGAATAATTCCATCGCCATCAGCCCGACATTGCGGCCAACAACCAGCGGAGCCCAGCGATTGGCAAACAAATACACTAAATTGTTGGTCACACCAATCGTCGTTTCGCGATCGCGCTCGCGGCGTTGCTGATAGCGTGCCAGCACTGCGTAATCACCAATATCTTCCGCGCAGTTTTGCGCCTGAGTTAACGTCTCAGCCAGGCTCATTACGTCGCGCAGACCAAGGTTGAAACCTTGTCCGGCTATGGGATGCAGCGTCTGGGCTGCATTCCCCACCAGCACGGTACGATGGGTCATCGCCTTCAGCGCAGTAGTTAATGACAACGGATAAGCGCTGCGTTTACCGGCCTGGGTAATACGCCCCAGCCGCCAGCCAAACGCGGTTTGCAATTCACGACAAAACCGTTCGTCGGACCAGGCCATGATCTCATCACGCTGCTCCAGCGGGTGGCACCATACCAGCGAGCAGCGACCATCAGACATCGGCAGCATTGCCAGCGGGCCATGCTGCGTGAAGCGTTCAAACGCTCGCCCATCGTGAGGAACGGAGGTCGTGACATTGGCGATTACCGCCAGTTGTTCATAAGGCTGCTGCTGCCAGTCCACGCCGCAGGCGGTAGCCAGCGCGGAACGCGTACCGTCAGCGGCGACCACCACGCGACCGGTAATAACCTCGCCATTTTCCAGCGTGACCTCAACATGTTCCTGCGCACGCGCTACGCTGGCTACGCGATCGGGACAATGTAGCGTGACGCCCGGCGCTTTACGCAGTAGCGCAAACAGACGCAGCCCAACATCGTGGAGTTCCACCACCTGACCCAGCGCCGGGAGACGATATTCCTGCGCATCCAACGTAACAAATCCAGCATGGCCGCGATCGCTGACGTGGACCGTTTTGATTGCCGTTGCGCAATCGGCAATCGCCTGCCACACGCCAATTCGCGCCAGCTGCTGACAGGTGCCTGCCGCCAGCGCAATCGCCCGGGCGTCAAACCCAGGATGACGGTCAGTTTCAGGTTCGCTCGCTTCTATCAGATGAACTGGCAGCGTCCCATGACTGAGCTGGGAAATGGCCAGCGCCAGCGTCGCACCGACCATGCCACCACCGACGATAATTACGCTCATTGCAGTCGCGCCGCAGCCATTAAGGCTTCAATATCATCAGCTTTCTTCACCACGCTGGCGGTCAGGTTTTCGTTACCGTCTTCGGTGATGAGGATGTCATCTTCTATACGAATGCCAATGCCACGATAAGCAGCCGGTACATCGGCATCCGGTGCGATATATAACCCTGGCTCGACGGTAAGCACCATTCCTGGCTCAAGGATACGCGAACGATCCTGACCATAAACGCCAACGTCGTGCACATCCAGCCCCAGCCAGTGGCTAAGACCATGCATAAAGTATGGGCGATGCGCATTCTCGGTAATTAACTGGTCGACGTCGCCGTGCAGGATGCCAAGCTTCACCAGACCGGTAATCATGATGCGCACAACTTCACCGGTGACGTCCTGAATGGAAGTTCCGGGGCGATACAGACGTAGGCTGGTCTCCAGGGATTCCAGTACGATATCGTAGATTTCACGCTGCGCGGGGGTAAATTTGCCATTAACCGGGAAGGTACGCGTAATGTCGCCCGCATAACCTTTGTATTCACAACCAGCGTCAATCAGCACCAGGTCGCCGTCGCGCATTTCACTTTCATTTTCGGTGTAATGCAGGATACAACCGTTTTCACCGCTTCCGACAATGGTGTTATAGGACGGATAACGCGCGCCGTGGCGGGTAAATTCGTGGTGAATCTCCCCTTCCAGTTGGTATTCAAACATCCCCGGACGGCATTTTTCCATCGCGCGGGTATGCGCCAGGGCGGTGATCTCTCCGGCACGGCGCATGATCGCAATCTCTTCCGGTGATTTGAACAGACGCATCTCATGCACCATCGGACGCCAGTCGATGATCGCGGCGGGCGCGTGCAGATTTTGTCTGGAGCCTTTGCGCAGTTTATCCAGCGCCGTGCAGACAATTTCGTCGGCCCAGCCATATTCGCCCTGAGCGTGATACACCGCGTCCAGACCATTGAGCAGCAGATGCAACTGTTGATTGATTTCACTGAAGGCCAGCGCCCGATCAACGCCGAGTTTTGCCGGTGCGGCATCCTGGCCCAGACGGCGGCCAAACCAGATCTCAGCCGTCAGGTCGCGAACCCGGTTGAACAAAACGCTGTGGTTATGAGTGTCATCACTTTTAATCAGCACCAGCACGGCTTCAGGCTCGTTAAAGCCGGTGAAATACCAGAAATCACTGTTCTGGCGGTACGGGTATTCACTGTCCGCGCTGCGCGTCGTTTCCGGCGCGGCAAAAATCAGCGCGGCGCTGCCGGGCTGCATTTGTGCCAGCAAAGCCTGACGACGACGCTGGAATTCTTGCTGAGATATCTCACTCATAACACTCTCCTTGGCGTTGTTGTATTTAGTGCAGAGTCGGTTTGCGGACTTCCGGCGCCGTAGGCTGCTGACGCGTAAACGTGTCATGGCACAGCAAGGCGGCTACGCGCACGTATTCGATGATCTCTTCGAGCGACATTTCCAGCTCTTCCTGATCTTCGTCTTCGTCATATCCCAACTGAGCGATATTGCGCAGGTCGTCAATCGCTTCACCGGTTTCGCCGGTCACTTTGTCGAGCTTAGGCTGCGTAACGCCGAGACCCAGCAGAAAGTGGTTTACCCAGCCAGCCAGCGCATCGGCGCGATCGAACACGCTGACGTCATCACCTTCAGGCAGAAAAAGCTGAAAAAGGAAGCCGTCGTCCTCAAGGGCATCGCTGGTAGCAGAGTGCATTTTCAGCAGTGCCTGAGCCAGCTCGTGACCAAAGGCCAGACCTTCGTTCGTCAGGTCGTGCAACAGCGGCTGCCATGAGCTGTCGTTGTTGCCACCACAAATCATCCCGCTGATTAAGCCGTGCATTTCGGCCGGGGTTAATCCAGCCCCTTGTTGGTTCAAAAACTGGCTAACTTCGCTGTAGCCAGGCATTTCGTTCTGTATAGACATAAGCATTCGTCATCAAAGGGAGGAATATTCATGATATGCTACCACTTTGGACCCTGGTGGACCAGAAAAGGGCTTGTATCTTGATACCAGGGTAGCTATAGTGTCGCCCCTTCGCGGACCCAAGGTCTGGAGACGAAGGCAGCGCAGTCAATCAGCAGGAAGGTGGCATGTCTGCACAACCCGTCGATATCCAAATATTTGGCCGTTCACTGCGAGTGAATTGCCCGCCTGAACAAAGGGATGCGTTGAATCAGGCTGCGGACGATCTCAATCAGCGATTGCAAGATCTGAAAGTTCGCACTAGAGTCACAAATACTGAGCAGTTGGTTTTCATCGCCGCGTTGAACATCAGCTATGAATTAACTCAGGAAAAAGCGAAGACGCGTGAGTACGCGGCGAGCATGGAACAACGTATTCGGATGCTGCAACAGACCATCGAACAAGCGTTGCTTGATCAGGGTCGCATAACCGAAAAAACGGGCCAAAACTTTGAATAACACTTTTCGGTTTACTGTGGTAGAGTGACCGTGAAGACAAAATTTCTCTGAGATGTTTGCAAGCGGGCCAGTCCCCTGAGCCGATATTTCATACCACAAGAATGTGGCGCTCCACGGTTGGTGAGCATGCTCGGCCCGTCCGAGAAGCCTTAAAACTGTGACGACGCATTCACCTTGAACCAAGGGTTCAAGGGTTACAGCCTGCGGCGGCATCTCGGAGATTCCCTTCTACCTGGCAACAGCCATGACACTACTTTCTGAACTCCCTTTATCCCGACAAGAAATACGCACACTGATTCGTCAGCGTCGCCGTGCGCTTACCAGCGATCAGCAACAACACTTTGGTCAGCAAGCCGCGACCAGAATGCTCAGTTTTCCCCCTGTTGTTCTTGCCCATACCGTAGCGGTGTTTCTCTCTTTCGATGGCGAACTCGACACCCAACCGCTGATCGAACAGCTGTGGCGAGCGGGTAAGCGCGTCTACCTTCCGGTTCTTCATCCCTTTAGCCCTGGCAACCTGCTGTTCCTGCACTATCATCCACAGAGTGCGCTGGTGACCAACCGCTTAAAGATCCAGGAGCCACGACTTGATGTCCGCGACGTATTGCCACTGGCAAAGCTGGATGTACTGGTTACGCCGTTAGTCGCGTTTGACGAGGATGGGCAGCGTCTGGGGATGGGCGGCGGATTTTATGACCGCACGTTGCAAAACTGGCAACAGCATAAGATCCAACCCGTGGGCTACGCACATGATTGCCAGTTAGTGGAAAAGCTGCCTGTCGAAGAGTGGGATATCCCACTGCCTGCGGTGGTGACACCATCCAAAATTTGGCAGTGGTAGCCGTTTTTTGCCGATTGACAGCGCCGTTTTTTTGACCTAAATTCCTCGGTGAAGGGTGAGGGAGGCGAACCTCCCTCCTGCGTACTCTCTGTTAATATGCTGGCGTAGCGATGATTAACAGGATCAGCAGCATGATGACGTATCTCATCATCGTCCCTTTCCTTTTTAGAGCCCCTGCTTCGGTAGGGGCTTTCCCGTTTCAGCACTATGCTGAGCCCCTATCGTAAATTTCTTTTAGTGCTGTACAACACGCAGCACTGCCTTTAGTTGCCAATTGCGGCAAGGCTCGAAAACAGAATGTATGCGTTACAGAAAGAAATTTTGAGGCCGGGAAATCAGAGGAAGGATGGGCAGGTCATCGCCTGCCCATTTAGAGGAAATTAGTACAGCAGACGGGCGCGAATGGTTCCCGGAAGGGCTTTCATCGCCAGCAGCGCTTTTTCCGCCACATCTTCATCCGCTTCAATATCGATAACCACGTAACCTACCTGTGCGGAAGTCTGCAGATACTGCGCAGCAATGTTGACGCCCTGCTCGGCAAAAATCTGGTTCAGCGCGGTCAGAACGCCAGGACGGTTTTCGTGAATGTGCATCAGACGACGACCACCATGCAGCGGCAGCGAAACTTCCGGGAAGTTAACCGCAGACAGCGTGGAGCCGTTGTCGGAATACTTGATCAGTTTCCCCGCCACTTCCAGACCGATATTTTCCTGCGCTTCCAGCGTGGAACCACCAATATGCGGCGTCAGGATCACGTTGTCGAAATCACACAGCGGCGAAGTGAACGGATCGCTGTTCGTTGCCGGTTCGGTTGGGAAAACGTCAATTGCCGCCCCTGCCAGGTGCTTGGTCGCTAACGCGTCGCACAGGGCTGGAATATCAACCACCGTACCGCGCGCGGCGTTAATCAGCAGCGCGCCCGGTTTCATCAGCGAAATCTCACGCGCGCCCATCAGGTTTTTGGTAGAGGCATTTTCCGGCACGTGCAGACTCACCACGTCGCTCATATTGAGCAGATCGGAAAGATGCTGAACCTGCGTGGCGTTACCCAGCGGAAGTTTATTTTCAATATCATAGAAATAGACATGCATCCCCAGCGATTCCGCCAGAATGCCTAACTGAGTACCAATGTGCCCGTAGCCGATGATCCCCAGTTTTTTGCCGCGCGCTTCAAAAGAGCCAGTAGCCAGTTTATTCCACACGCCGCGGTGCGCTTTGGCGTTCGCTTCTGGTACGCCGCGTAACAGTAGCAGCAGTTCACCAATCACCAGTTCAGCAACGGAGCGAGTGTTAGAGAATGGCGCGTTAAACACCGGGATCCCGCGCTTTGCCGCAGCGCTAAGATCAACCTGGTTGGTGCCGATGCAGAAGCAACCAATCGCGACCAGTTTTTCTGCGGCGGCAATTACATCTTCAGTCAGATGGGTACGGGATCGCAGGCCAATGAAGTGGGCATCACGGATGGACTCTTTCAGTTGTTCGGTGTCCAGAGCGCCTTTGTGAAACTCGATGTTGGTATAACCTGCTGCACGAAGGCTTTCGAGTGCTTTTTGATGCACGCCTTCTACCAGCAGAAATTTAATCTTATCTTTCTCCAGTGATACCTTTGCCATTTCCCCGACCCTGTCTTTTTTGTTCAATCTGATGTGTTGTGTGTGGGATTTTCATCCGCCTCTTCAACATATCAAAAAATAATATTGCGGCAATATGAACGTTTGCGTCGTCATGCTGAGGAAATGTCATTCAGCGGGAAATGTCAGAGGAAAATACTGGCGATAACTTTTTCTTTGGAGAGATCGGCAGGGCAATATTGTAAACGTGACACAAGTCACCAAATTTGCCCTGCCAAATTTTTTTTAACGGGAGAAGACGCTCCCATCAGATCATTTTACGATAGTTTTCACGCCGTCTGGGGTACCGATCAGCGCGACATCCGCACCACGGTTAGCGAACAAACCTACGGTTACCACGCCCGGAATCGCATTGATGGCGTTTTCCAGCGCGATGGCGTCGAGGATTTCCAGACCGTGCACATCAAGGATCACGTTACCATTGTCAGTTACCACGCCCTGACGGTATTCAGGACGACCGCCCAGCTTCACCAACTGGCGAGCCACTGCGCTACGCGCCATTGGGATAACTTCTACCGGCAACGGGAAGTTACCGAGAATATCGACTTCTTTGGACGCGTCAGCGATGCAGATAAATTTCTTCGCCACGGAAGCAATGATTTTTTCACGGGTCAACGCTGCGCCACCGCCTTTAATCATCTGCATATGGCCGTTGATTTCATCTGCGCCGTCAACGTAGACGCCGAGGCTGTCCACTTCGTTAAGATCGAACACGTGGATGCCAAGGCTTTTGAGTTTTTCGGTCGAGGCGTCAGAACTGGACACCGCGCCTTCAATCTGACCTTTCATTGTGCCCAGCGCATCAATAAAGTGTGCGGCTGTTGAACCTGTACCTACGCCCACAATGGTACCGGGCTGTACATACTGAAGTGCCGCCCATCCTACTGCTTTTTTCAGTTCATCCTGCGTCATGATCGTTTCGCCTGTGGTGTGAATATGGTGGGAAAATTCACGCGCATTATAGAACATTGTGCAGAAAAATGTCCCCACACCCGCTACCAGGTGGCTGATTTCGTCTTTACCCAACCCAAATTTGTGTCATAGTGCAGAACAAGCAAAAATTTCAGGAGTGCGCCAAAGCAATGAAACGTCCGGACTACAGAACACTACAAGCACTGGATGCGGTTATTCGTGAACGAGGATTTGAGCGCGCGGCGCAAAAGCTGTGCATCACGCAATCCGCCGTTTCACAGCGCATAAAACAGCTTGAGAATATGTTCGGACAGCCGCTGCTGGTGCGTACCGTACCGCCTCGCCCTACTGAACAAGGGCAGAAACTCCTGGCGCTTTTACGCCAGGTTGAACTGCTGGAAGATGAGTGGCTGGGTGATGAGCAAACTGGCTCCACGCCGCTGCTGCTTTCGCTGGCGGTGAACGCCGACAGTCTGGCGACCTGGTTGCTTCCGGCGCTGGCCCCGGTACTGGCTAATTCGCCGATTCGCCTGAACCTGCAGGTTGAGGATGAAACGCGCACCCAGGAACGTCTGCGCCGTGGTGAAGTGGTCGGTGCGGTGAGTATTCAACATCAGGCTCTGCCAAGCTGTCTGGTGGATAAACTTGGCGCGCTGGATTACCTGTTTGTGGGTTCAAAAGCGTTCGCCGAGCGCTATTTCCCCAACGGCGTCACCCGCTCTGCACTACTGAAAGCTCCGGCGGTGGCGTTTGACCATCTTGATGATATGCATCAGGCGTTCCTGCAACAAAACTTCGATCTGCCGCCAGGCAGCGTGCCGTGCCATATCGTTAACTCATCAGAAGCCTTCGTCCAGTTGGCCCGTCAGGGCACGACCTGCTGCATGATCCCGCACTTACAGATAGAAAAAGAGCTGGAAAGCGGTGAGCTTATCGACTTGACGCCGGGCCTGTTCCAGCGTCGGATGTTGTACTGGCACCGTTTTGCGCCGGAAAGCCGCATGATGCGCAACGTTACCGACGCGCTGCTGGCTTACGGTCACAACGTACTGCGTCAGGATTAATTCCCCATATGAATGCCGGGTGGGCTTTGCCGATCCGGCATTTATGACTCTATCGCCTTTTCATGCTATTCCCGCCACGTCTTTGAAATACATCACAAAATAAAACATACCACGCGGCAAAAAACGACGCCCAGTTGGCTATTTTTTGCTGGCGACAAGCCAAATGAAAAAGCTCACCGTATCTCGTAAAGATTCAACTTATTGCGTAATACGGAGCAAAAAATGGCTAACGTGCAAGAGTGGCAAACACTTGCCAATAAAGAACTCAGTCGACGGGAAAAAACCGTTGAGTCGCTGGAAAGACAGACGGCGGAAGGGATTGTCATCAAGCCGCTGTACACCGAGGCTGACCTCGATAATCTGGAAGTCACAGGCACCCTGCCCGGCCTGCCACCTTACGTGCGCGGTCCACGCGCCACCATGTATACCGCGCAGCCGTGGACCATCCGCCAGTATGCCGGTTTCTCTACCGCCAAAGAATCCAACGCCTTTTACCGCCGCAACCTCGCCGCCGGACAAAAAGGGCTTTCCGTTGCCTTTGACCTTGCCACCCACCGCGGCTATGACTCTGACAACCCGCGCGTGGCGGGCGATGTCGGCAAAGCGGGCGTGGCGATCGATACCGTCGAAGATATGAAGGTGCTGTTTGATCAGATCCCGCTGGATAAGATGTCGGTGTCGATGACGATGAACGGCGCGGTGCTGCCGGTACTGGCGTTTTATATCGTCGCGGCTGAGGAGCAAGGCGTAACGCCGGAACAGCTCACCGGGACCATTCAGAACGATATTCTGAAAGAGTATCTGTGCCGCAACACCTACATTTATCCACCAAAGCCTTCAATGCGCATCATCGCCGACATCATCGCCTGGTGCTCCGCCAATATGCCGCGCTATAACACCATCAGTATCAGCGGTTATCACATGGGGGAAGCCGGAGCGAACTGCGTCCAGCAGGTGGCGTTTACGCTGGCTGACGGCATTGAGTACATCAAAGCCGCACTGTCTGCCGGGCTGAAAATTGATGACTTCGCCCCGCGTCTGTCATTCTTCTTCGGTATCGGCATGGATCTGTTTATGAACGTCGCCATGCTGCGCGCGGCTCGCTATTTGTGGAGTGAAGCCGTCAGCGGTTTTGGCGCAACCAACCCGAAATCTCTCGCTCTCCGTACCCACTGCCAGACCTCCGGCTGGAGTCTGACCGAACAGGATCCCTACAACAACGTGATCCGCACAACCATTGAAGCGCTCGGCGCCACGCTTGGCGGCACCCAGTCTCTGCATACCAACGCCTTTGATGAAGCGCTCGGTCTGCCCACCGATTTCTCCGCCCGCATCGCGCGTAATACGCAGATCATCATTCAGGAAGAGTCAGAGATCTGCCGCACCGTCGATCCGCTGGCCGGATCGTACTACGTCGAATCATTGACCGATCAAATCGTGAAGCAGGCGCGCACGATCATTAAACAAATTGATGAAGCGGGCGGCATGGCGAAGGCGATTGAAGCTGGACTCCCCAAACGAATGATTGAAGAGGCTTCGGCGCGCGAGCAGTCGCTGATCGACCAGGGTAAGCGCGTTATCGTCGGCGTGAACAAGTACAAGCTGGATAAAGAAGACGAAACGTCGGTACTGGAAATCGACAACGTGAAGGTGCGCAACGAACAGATTGCTTCACTACAACATATCCGCGCCACTCGCGACAATGATGCCGTCAACGCCGCGCTGACGGCGCTGACCCACGCCGCGCAGCATAATGAAAATCTGCTGGCCGCCGCCGTTAACGCCGCCCGCGTTCGCGCCACGCTCGGTGAGATCTCCGACGCGCTGGAAGCCGCTTTTGACCGCTATCTGGTGCCCAGCCAGTGCGTCACCGGCGTGATTGCGCAAAGCTATCACCAGTCCGACAAATCCGCCAATGAGTTCGACGCCATTGTTGCGCAAACCGAACAGTTCCTCGCGGAAAATGGTCGCCGACCTCGGATTCTGATCGCCAAGATGGGCCAGGATGGTCACGATCGCGGCGCGAAAGTGATCGCCAGCGCCTACTCCGATCTCGGCTTCGACGTCGATCTCAGTCCGATGTTCTCCACGCCAGAAGAGATCGCCCGTCTGGCGGTAGAAAACGATGTGCATGTCATAGGCGCATCGTCACTGGCTGCCGGGCATAAAACGTTGATCCCTGAACTGGTCACGGCGCTGAAAGGCTGGGGACGCGAAGATATCTGCGTGGTGGCAGGCGGTGTGATTCCACCCCAGGACTACGCCTTCCTGTACGAGCATGGCGTGGCCGCCATTTATGGCCCCGGCACACCGATGCTCGACAGCGTCCGCGATGTGTTGACCCGGATCAGTCAGCATCATGATTAACGCCGCCACGCTTGACGATGCCGTCCGGCGCTTGCGGCGCGGTGAACGGGCCACGCTTGCCCAGGCGATGACGCTGGTTGAGAGCAGCCACCCACGCCACCAGCCATTGAGTACGCAATTGCTGGACGCAATTATGCCGTTCACCGGTAACGCGCTGCGTCTGGGCATCACCGGCACGCCGGGCGCGGGCAAAAGCACCTTTCTGGAGGCGTTCGGTATGCTGTTGATCCGCCGGGGATTACGGGTGGCAGTGATCGCGGTC
The DNA here is from genome assembly GCF_005281025.1 of Citrobacter sp. wls714. Lineage (NCBI taxonomy): Bacteria > Pseudomonadati > Pseudomonadota > Gammaproteobacteria > Enterobacterales > Enterobacteriaceae > Citrobacter > Citrobacter sp. wls714. The sequence continues at coordinate 361,459 of NZ_SZWZ01000031.1, forward strand.
GATCCCAGTAGCCCCGTTAGCGGCGGCAGCATTCTTGGCGATAAAACCCGAATGACGGAACTGGCCCGTGCAGAATCGGCATTTATCCGCCCGGTGCCTTCCAGCGGTCATTTAGGCGGCGCCAGCCAGCGCGCCCGTGAATTAATGCTGTTGTGCGAGGCGGCGGGCTTTGACGTGGTGATTGTAGAAACCGTCGGCGTCGGGCAGTCAGAAACCGAAGTCGCCAGCATGGTGGATTGCTTTATCTCACTGCAAATTGCCGGCGGCGGTGACGATCTGCAGGGCATCAAAAAGGGCCTGATGGAGATGGCGGATCTGGTCGTCATCAACAAGGACGACGGTGATAACCGTAACCAGGTTGCCATCGCCCGCCATATGTACGAATCCGCTCTGCATATTCTGCGCCGCAAATATGACGAGTGGCAGCCGCAGGTTCTGGCCTGTAGCGCCCTGGAAAAACGTGGCATTGAGGAGATTTGGCAGGCGATAACCGACTTTAAAACGTGCCTTACCGTCAGCGGTCGACTGGAAAAAGTCCGCCAGCAGCAAGCGGTGGACTGGTTACACAAGCAGGCTGAAGAAGAAGCTTTGCATCTGCTATTTACCCGGACTGATTTCGACCGTTATTTCCAGCAGACGCTGCAGGCCGTCAAAAATAACGACCTTTCGCCGCGTACCGGTCTGCGTCACATCAGTGAATTTATCCAGCATCATTACTTTGAATAAAGAGAACATTATGTCTTATCAATACGTCAACGTAGTCATCATCCAGAAAGTCGCGGTTATTGAGTTCAATTACACCCGCAAACTCAATGCGCTGAGCAAAGTGTTTATCGACGATCTGATGCGGGCGCTTAGCGATCTTAATCGTCCGGAAATTCGCTGTATCATTCTGCGCGCCCCGAGCGGGGCCAAAGTGTTCTCTGCCGGACATGATATTCATGAACTCCCCTCCGGACGTCGCGATCCGCTCTCCTATGACGATCCGCTGCGCCAGATAACCCGCATGATCCAAAAATATCCAAAACCGGTGATCTCCATGGTCGAAGGCAGCGTCTGGGGCGGCGCGTTTGAGATGATCATGAGTTCCGATCTGATCATCGCCGCTGAAACCTCTACCTTCTCGATGACGCCGGTCAACCTCGGGGTACCGTATAACCTGGTCGGCATCCACAACCTGACCCGCGATGCCGGATTCCACATCGTGAAAGAGCTGATCTTTACCGCCTCGCCGATTACCGCTCAGCGTGCGATGGCCGTCGGGATCCTCAACCATGTGGTTCCTGTCGACGAACTGGAGGATTTCACTCTGCAAATGGCGCACCACATCTCGGAGAAAGCGCCGCTGGCCATCGCCGTCATTAAAGAAGAACTGCGCGTGCTGGGCGAAGCGCACACCATGAACTCAGACGAATTTGAGCGTATTCAGGGCATGCGCCGCGCGGTGTACGACAGCGAGGATTATCAGGAAGGGATGAACGCGTTTATGGAAAAACGTAAACCCAATTTTGTCGGCCATTAATCACGCTCGAGGAAGGAGACGGCCATGAAACGGATGAGTGCCGAAGAAGCGGCAGAAATTATCCAGCACGACGATATGGTGGCATTCAGCGGCTTTACCCCTGCGGGTTCGCCAAAAGCATTACCTAACGCAATTGCTCAACTCGCTTGCGAGCGGCATCAGGTCGGGCAGCCTTTTCAAATCCGCCTGCTGACCGGGGCATCAATTGGCGCTGCCGCTGATGATGCGTTATCCGCGGCGGATGCTGTTTCCTGGCGGGCTCCCTATCAAACATCATCGGGCCTGCGCGAGAAAATTAATCAGGGTCAGGTGAGGTTTGTCGATCTCCATTTGAGCGAAGTGGCGCAAATGGTCAATTATGGCTTTTTTGGCGATATCGATGTTGCCGTCATTGAAGCCTCCGCCATTGCGCCAGATGGTCGGATTTGGCTTTCCAGCGGCATCGGCAACGCGCCGACCTGGCTGCTGCGGGCGAAAAAGGTGATTATCGAGCTGAATCATTACCATAACCCGCGCGTGGCGGAGTTTGCCGACATTGTGATACCCGGCGCACCGCCGCGGCGAAACAGCGTACCGATTTTTCACACCATGGATCGCGTGGGCAGCCAGTGTGTGCAGATAGACCCGAAAAAAATTATCGCGGTCGTGGATACCGAACTTCCCGATGCCGGAAATGCCGCGGATAAAAGCAACCCGGTCAGCCAGCAAATTGCCGATAACGTGGTGACATTTCTGCTGGCGGAAATGGCGCACAAACGCATCCCAGCGGAATTCCTGCCCTTACAAAGCGGCGTGGGCAATATCAACAACGCGGTAATGGCGCGACTGGGCGAGAACCCGGATATTCCACCCTTTATGATGTATTCCGAGGTATTGCAAGAATCTGTGGTGCATCTGCTGGAAACGGGCAAGATAACCGGCGCCAGTGCCTCCAGTTTGACTATTTCAGCCCCGTCGTTGCAGAAGATTTACGACAACATGGACTTCTTCGCCAGCCGGGTTGTGCTGCGCCCGCAGGAGATTTCCAATAACCCGGAAATCATTCGTCGGCTGGGCGTCATTGCGCTCAATGTCGGTCTGGAGTTTGACATCTACGGTCATGCCAATTCCACACACGTAGCAGGTGTAAACCTGATGAACGGCATTGGCGGCAGCGGCGATTTCGAGCGCAACGCCTACCTGTCTATTTTTATGGCGCCGTCGATTGCCAAAGGCGGGAAAATCTCCACCATCGTGCCGATGTGCAGCCATGTCGATCACAGCGAACATAGCGTCAAAGTGATCGTCACCGAACAGGGAATTGCCGATCTGCGTGGGTTATCTCCGATGCAGCGGGCGCACACGATTATCGATAACTGTGCGCATCCTCTGTATCGGGACTACCTGCACCGCTATCTGGAGAAAGCGCCCGGCGGGCATATCCATCACGATCTCAGCCATGCGTTCGATCTGCATCGTAACCTGATCGAAACCGGATCGATGCTCGGTTAACTTGCCGTACCCTCACGATCTTCAGCAATATGCTGAAGCATCGTGGCGGTATAACGATGGTTTTTCAGCGAATAGAGAAACTCCTGCATATACATAGGACTGCCGGGCGCATCGAAATATTTCAACGTCGAGGGGTTAACCAGTCGCCAGGCAAAATGAGGGATCACCGTCAAAAACTGTCCGCGCTCCACCGCGCTAATCTTGGCCATAAAGCTGTACGGACGGTAGATAATCGTCGGATGAATTCCGCATGGCCGCATGTAAGCATCGAGCATTGCCTCAAAGTTGGCGCGATTCTGGAAGCGCATTTGTAGCCAGGGCAGCTCGCGCAGCAGCTCCTGCGGCTGTTTTTCCTCGTAGCGCCGGGAAACGAGAAACCCCAGACGCAGCGGAGACAGCTCGCTAATCGCCAGATTTTCCAGTTCCTGCACGCGAGGGGAAACGTGCTGCGGTGAGATAATAAAATCCAGTTTCCGGTCGAACAGGTTATCGATCACCCCATTCTCGCTGAATTCAACGGCCTGGGCCGTTACGCCATCGTACTTGTCGCCAAGGCTAATCAACTGGTCGAAAATAATCGTTGGATAGGTATTGTCGATGCCGATGACGATTTCTCGCGAGCGGCGAGAGGCGTTATGAATTTCGTTATCAATAGCGGAGAGACGCTGATAAACAGGGAACAGTTTCTGATACAACTCCTGCCCGGCTTTATTCAGACTGATGTTGTTATCTTTGCGGGTAAACAGCGTATAGCCGATTTGATCTTCCAGTGCGGCAATGCTTTTACCGAAAGGTGATGCGGTCATATGGATTTTTTCTGCCGCTCTGGCGATGTTATTGGTTTGCGCCAGCAGAATGAAATTACGCATCTTTTTCGAGATAAAAATATCCATAGCGTCCCCTTAAAAATCGCTATGGCCTATCCTCATTACGCCGAAAAAAAAGACTGGATGTAAGATCTCATTTTTACAGTTACACACAGAAAAAACCCGACTGGAAAGCCGGGTTTGAAAGATTACTGGGTTTTGGCAGGAGTTGCTGCCGGCTGCCCCGCCGTCGGTTCAATCTGGAAGACCACATCAACCTGATCGTCAAACTGAATAACCGGCTGTTCGTAGGTTTCCTGAGCGGATGCCGCAGGCGCTGCATCTGCTTTCATCATCCGTACCATCGGGCTCGGCTGATAATTGGACACGTGGTAGCGCACACTATAAACGGGTCCCAGTTTGCTGTTAAAGCCCGCCGCCAGCTGTTCAGCCTGATGAATTGCATCATCAATTGCCGCTTTACGCGCCTTATCTTTGTAGGCATCCGGTTGGGCGACGCCAAGCGATACCGAACGGATCTCATTCAGACCGGCCTTAAGTGCGCCATCAAGCAGAGCGTTGAGTTTGTCCAGCTGACGCAGCGTCACTTCAACGGTACGCACCGCACGATAGCCTTTGAGGATGCTTTTGCCGTTCTGGTAATCGTAGTCCGGCTGCGTGCGCAGGTTGGCAGCGCTAATGTCTTTCTTCGCTATCTGATTCTGCTCAAGGAAGGACAGATATTGCGCCACGCGCTCATCGGCTTGCTTCTTCGCTGAAGCCGCATCCTTTGCAGCAACGTTCACTTCAATCGCCAGGGTGGCGATATCAGGCGTCGCATCCACGCTTGCCGTTCCGGAAGTCACGATGTGCGGTCCGTTTGGCAACTCATTTGCCTGTACCGATAGTGCGCTGAATCCGACTAATGCCGCCAGGGCCATTATTTTGAACTTCACGGTCGTTCCTCCATGTTTCATTAATTACCCCGAAACTCAGGGCACATGCAGGCAAGCTTAGCCGATCTCGCTGCGTTGTCCATCAGACAACACTTAGTTGAACAGCGCATGAACATGCGTAACACCTTCTTTTGCCAGCTGAAAAGCGATAAACCACATCACTAATCCTACTAAGATATTGATGATGCGCTGTGCTTTAGCCGTACGCAGACGCGGCGCCAGCCAGGCCGCCAGCAATGCCAGGCCAAAGAACCACAGGAACGAGGCGCTGACGGTACCCAGCGCAAACCAGCGCTTAGGCTCAACGTCCAGTTGACCACCCAGACTCCCCAACACCACAAAGGTGTCCAGATAAACGTGTGGGTTGAGCCAGGTCACCGCCAGCATCGTGGCGATGATTTTCCAGCGTCCTTGCTTCATTACTTCAGCACTGGCCAGTTCCAGATTACTGCTCATGGCCGTTTTTAACGCGCCGAAACCGTACCAGAGTAAAAATGCGACCCCGCCCCAGGTGACCAGCGCCATCAGCCACGGCGACTGCATCAGCAAGGCGCTACCGCCGAAGATCCCCGCGCAAATCAGCACCAGATCGCTGATGGCGCAGAGTAATGCAATCATAATGTGATACTGGCGACGAATGCCCTGATTCATCACGAAGGCGTTTTGCGGACCAAGCGGAAGTATCATGGCCGCACCAAGCGCAAGCCCTTGAAAGTAATACGATAACACGTTTTTATCCCGTACTGTTTCTCTTAGGAGCAGACTATAGCGCGGGAGAATCATTAGCGGAAATGGATAATTTTAATCGCGTATTAGAGGAATTAATGAGAGGTTCTTTGCCGGATGTCAGCTAACGCCTTTCCGGCTTACAGTATAGAAATCTGACCAGGCCGGATAAGCGAAGCGCCATCCGGCACCGTGGTGCAGAAAAAGATTACTCTGCCACGTTCTCTTTCACACGCTTGAAGTTCACATCCATCTGCGGATACGGGAAGCTGATGCCGTTGGCGTCAAACTCGCGTTTAATACGCTCCAGTACGTCCCAGTAGACGCTTTGCAGATCGCTGCTGTTGCTCCAGACGCGTACAACAAAATTAATCGAAGAAGCACCCAGCTCATTCAGGCGCACCGTCATTTCACGATCTTTAAGGATGCGCTCGTCGGATTGGATGATATCGGTGAGGATTTTCTTTACCTGATCGATATCGGAATCGTAGGCCACGCCGATAATGAATTCGTTACGGCGAACCGGTTCGCGAGAGAAGTTAATGATGTTCCCGGCAATGATTTTACCGTTTGGGATCACCACAATCTTACCGTCTACGGTACGCATGGTGGTGGAGAAAATCTGCACGTTAAGTACGGTTCCCGCCACGCCGCCGAGGTCTACATACTCACCCGCCCGGAACGGACGGAACATTACCAACAGCACGCCTGCGGCAAGGTTGGACAGCGAACCTTGCAATGCCAGACCAACGGCTAAACCTGCGGCACCGAGAACGGCGATTACGGAGGCGGTTTGCACCCCAACGCGGCCCAGCGCGGCAATCAGCGTGAAAGCGATAATACCGTAGCGCACCAGTGCGGAGAGAAAATCGGCAACCGTTGCATCAATTTTCCGCGCCACCATCAGGCGGTTAACGGTGTTTGATACGATACGCGCCACAATCATACCGATGATAACAATGGCGATGGCCGCAACGATGTTGACGGCATAGCTCAACAGCAGTTCCTGATTGCGGACCAGCCAGGTGCCCGCCCCGTTTATGCTGTCGACAACATTCAAATCTTCCATTTACTATTCCTTTTTTGCTTACCCAAATGGGAAAAATAAAGCCGCCCCGCCGGGACTGGCAATCTGACAAGAGTAAACAATAAACCTGATTTTTGCCAAACAGATCACAGAAATCTCTGCCAGCAGCCTGTTGAAATGGCAATAAAAAAGGCCCGCATTGGCGGGCCTCATGTCACATAGAACGGCGTAAATTACAGAACGTCAACCGCGTTCAGTTCTTTGAAAGCCTGTTCCAGACGGGTGATCATGCTTGTCTGACCAGCACGCAGCCAAACGCGCGGATCGTAGTATTTCTTGTTCGGCTGATCTTCGCCTTTCGGGTTACCCAACTGGCCCTGCAGGTAAGCTTCGTTTGCTTTGTAGTAGTTCAGAACACCTTCCCAGGTCGCCCATTGGGTATCGGTATCGATGTTCATTTTCACTACGCCGTAGCTTACGGAGTCTTTGATTTCCTGAGCAGTAGAACCGGAACCGCCGTGGAAGACGAAGTTCAGGCTGTTGTGCGGCAGGTTATGTTTCTTAGAAACATAGTCCTGAGAGTCGCGCAGGATGGTCGGGGTCAGAACCACGTTACCCGGCTTGTAAACGCCGTGTACGTTACCGAAGGAAGCTGCGATGGTGAAACGCGGGCTGATTTTGCTCAGCTCGGTGTATGCATAATCAACGTCTTCCGGCTGGGTGTACAGTGCAGAAGCGTCCATGTGGCTGTTGTCCACGCCGTCTTCTTCGCCACCGGTGCAACCCAGTTCGATTTCCAGAGTCATGCCCATTTTGGACATGCGCGCCAGGTATTTGGAGCAGATTTCGATGTTCTCTTCCAGAGACTCTTCAGACAGGTCGATCATGTGAGAAGAGAACAGCGGTTTGCCGGTTGCTGCGAAGTGTTTTTCACCCGCGTCCAGCAGACCGTCGATCCACGGCAGCAGTTTCTTCGCGCAGTGGTCAGTGTGCAGGATAACCGGAACACCGTAGTGTTCAGCCATCTGGTGAACGTGATGCGCGCCAGAGATAGCACCCAGGATTGCAGCGCCCTGAGGCACGTCGGACTTCACGCCTTTACCCGCGATGAAAGAAGCACCACCGTTGGAGAACTGTACGATTACCGGCGCTTTAACTTTTGCAGCGGTTTCCAGTACGGCGTTGATGGAGTCGGTACCAACGCAGTTAACAGCTGGCAGAGCAAAGTTGTTTTCTTTAGCTACCTGGAAAACTTTCTGTACGTCATCACCAGTGATTACGCCTGGTTTTACGAAATCAAAAATTTTAGACATGTTGCGAGTCCTGTATCTTCGGCCTTGGAAAGGGCGCGCGCTCTAAAGCGCGCTAATAATTGGGCAGGTTTCCCTGCCCATTAAATGCTTACTTTTTAGCGCGCTCTTCGAGCATCGCTACTGCTGGCAGAACTTTGCCTTCCACGAATTCGAGGAATGCGCCGCCGCCAGTGGAGATGTAGGAGATTTTGTCAGCAATGCCGAACAGGTCGATTGCTGCCAGGGTATCGCCGCCGCCCGCGATGGAGAACGCTTCGCTGTCTGCGATAGCGTTAGCAACGATTTCAGTACCTTTACGGAAGTTCGGGAATTCGAACACGCCAACCGGGCCGTTCCACAGAATGGTTTTCGCATTCTTCAGGATTTCAGCCAGCTGCTGTGCAGAAGCGTCGCCGATATCCAGGATCTGCTCGTCTTCTTTCACATCGCTAACGGATTTCAGTGTCGCCGGCGCAGTTTCAGAGAACTCAGTCGCTACGCGAACATCGGTCGGAACCGGGATGTCGCAAGTGGTCAGCAGACGTTTTGCTTCGTCAACCAGGTCAGCTTCATACAGGGATTTACCGACGTTGTGGCCTTGAGCGGCAACGAAGGTGTTCGCGATACCACCGCCAACGATCAGCTGGTCAGCAATTTTAGACAGGGAATCCAGAACGGTCAGTTTGGTAGAAACTTTAGAGCCACCAACGATAGCCACCATCGGACGAGCCGGTTCTTTCAGCGCTTTGCCCAGCGCGTCCAGCTCAGCAGCCAGCAGAGGACCTGCGCAAGCAACATCAGCGAATTTACCGATACCGTGGGTAGAAGCCTGTGCACGGTGAGCCGTACCGAAAGCGTCCATCACGAATACGTCGCACAGCGCCGCATATTTTTTGGACAGAGCTTCGTCGTCTTTCTTCTCGCCTTTGTTGAAGCGAACGTTTTCCAGAACCACCAGCTCACCGGCAGCGACTTCAACGCCGTCCAGGTAATCTTTTACCAGGCGAACCGGAGCAGACAATTTGTCTTTCAGGTAGTTAACAACCGGCAGCAGAGAGAATTCTTCGTTGTACTCGCCTTCGGTAGGACGACCCAGGTGGGAAGTTACCATCACTTTAGCACCCTGCTTCAGGGCCAGTTCGATGGTCGGCAGGGAAGCACGGATACGCGCGTCGCTGGTTACTTTCCCTTCTTTAACTGGTACGTTCAGGTCGGCACGGATAAAAACGCGTTTACCAGCCAGATCCAGATCGGTCATCTTAATTACAGACATGGTGAATCCTCTCGTTGATACTTAAAGTTTTGTCGACGCTCAAGCGTCGAGCCTGAAACCAATAGCAGCCATCGCTAACGTTGTGTCGAGCATACGGTTAGCAAAGCCCCATTCATTATCACACCAGACCAGGGTCTTGATCAGGTGAGCACCACTCACACGCGTTTGCGTACCATCAACGATGGCGCTGTGCGGGTCATGGTTAAAATCTACAGAGACCAACGGTAATTCCGTATAGTCAACTATACCATGAAATGCACCTTGTGCTGCTTTTTGCAGCAACTGGTTGACTTCGCTGGCTTTTACCGGTTTTTTCACCGTCACGCTTAAGTCGATCGCCGTCACATTTATGGTCGGTACACGCACCGCGATCGCTTCAAAACGATCGTTAAATTGCGGAAAAATTCGCGTAATGCCCGCCGCCAGTTTGGTATCAACCGGAATAATTGACTGGCTGGCCGCTCGCGTACGACGCAGGTCAGGATGATAGGCATCAATCACCTGCTGATCGTGCATCGCAGAGTGGATCGTCGTGACGGTACCAGACTCAATGCCGTAAGCATCATCCAGCAATTTAATGACGGGAATTATACAATTCGTGGTGCAGGAGGCGTTGGATACAATTCGGTGCTCAGCGCGCAGCTGATCCTGATTAACGCCAAATACAACCGTTGCGTCGATGTCGGGACTACCAGGATGTGAAAAGAGCACTTTTTTTGCACCAGCGGCAATATGCGCCTCGCCGTGTTCGCGGTTACCGAAGACGCCCGTACAATCCAGCACAACGTCAACACCCAGTTCACGCCATGGCAGCGCGTCGAGCGTTCGCTCATGCAAAATGCGGATCGCGTCATCACCAACGATGAGCTGGTCACGTTCCTGACGAACATCCCAGGCAAAACGCCCATGGCTGGTGTCATATTTCAACAAATGCGCCATGCCTGCAGCATCCGCCAGTTCGTTGATTGCCACCACGGTGATTTCCGCCCGACGCCCGGATTCATACAAAGCACGAACCACGTTGCGTCCGATGCGACCGAAACCATTAATCGCTACGCGTACGGTCATAGGTCTCCTGCAAGGATTTCTCAGAAACGATGTGGCTGACAGAGTAATGCAGCAAATCGCTCAGGGAAACCTTACCTGTCGCAAACTGCGACTAATTGGTTAATTGTCGAACATTTAATCGACTGAAACGCTTCAGCTAGAATAAGCGAAACGCGGAATAAAAGGAATGATTGTCCAGCGACAGAACGCAGTTATCTGACTTACATCACACTTTAACGCCCTTCGTCGCTAAATTTATTCCATATTCCAGAATTGCGAATAACCGTAGCAAGATTATTTCGTTGCTATGTCACAAATCCTGATTTATATCAGAAAGCTCCCTAACCCGCGTCTATATTATCAGCGCTACGTCCGAGTCTCGGAGTCCCTCAACTATGGCTACATTCGCTCCCCAATCATCTGACGCGCGCTTTTTGGCGCTGCGATTATTACCCGGTCAGGAACTCTTTTCTGCGCTACACGCATTTGTCCAACAGCATCAGTTGCAGGCAGCCTGGATAGCGGGTTGCACTGGAAGCCTAACCAACGTTTCCCTGCGCTACGCAGGTCGTGAGGAAACCACATTACTCACCGGCACGTGGGAGATCATCTCCCTGAACGGCACGCTGGAGCTCACTGGTGAGCATCTCCATCTGGCGGTTGCCGACCCGCATGGCGCGATGCTGGGCGGCCACATGATGCCGGGCTGTACCGTGCGCACCACGCTGGAACTGGTGATTGGCGAGCTAACGTCGCTGGCATTTAGCCGACAACCCTGCGCCATCTCCGGTTATGACGAACTGGTTATTTCATCCCGCTAACGTTTCATTTGAATGAGGTCTTCTATGGCGCATCGCCAATTTTCCAGCCAGTCTCTGGTGCTGATTGTCATTGCTATTGCCATCAACATGGTCGGTGGACAGCTTATCAGCATGTTGAAATTACCTATTTTTCTCGACTCCATTGGCACCTTAATCAGCGCAGTGCTACTAGGTCCGGTGGTAGGAATGCTGACCGGATTACTCACAAACCTGTTATGGGGATTATTGACCGATCCCATCGCCGCCGCCTTTGCTCCTGTGGCGATGATCATCGGGCTGGTGGCCGGTTGGCTGGCGCGGGCGGGATGGTTTCGCACCTTACCCAAAGTCGTTGTCAGCGGCGTGATCATTACACTGGCCGTCACCCTCGTGGCCGTACCGATTCGTACCACCCTGTTTGGCGGCGTCACCGGCAGTGGTGCCGATCTTTTTGTCGCCTGGATGTACTCGGTCGGTCAGAACCTGGTGGAATCCGTTGCCATCACCGTCATTGGCGCGAATCTGGTCGATAAAATCCTCACGGCGATCATCGTCTGGGTACTGCTACGCCAGCTTCCGTTGCGTACCACGCGTCACTTCCCCACGATGTCTGCTGTGCGCTAAATGCATCCGTTTACCTCGTTAACCCTGTGGGCGCTCGCCGCCTGCTCCACGCTCCTGCTGCCAGCCGGAGCGCCGCTCAGCCTTTACAGCGCGGCGACGTTCATCGGTCTGTTGTGTATGAAGGCCACGCGCCCACGGGCAAAATACGTACTCTGGCTGATGATTCCCTTAGGTCTGGGGCTATGGCTGGTGCACGGCGGTTGGCTTACCGAATGGCTCAGCGGACAACCGCGCACGCCAGAACGTTGGGCCGATGCCGTCACGCTCTGGTCGCGGATCCTGGCCATTGTGTCGACATCACAGATGTGGATGCAGTACGTACCGGTTTCGCGCTTTATACGCGCGCTGTTTGCTTCACGCTTACCACCTGGCATTGCCTATCTGTTTGCAGGCCCGCTGCTGGTCGTCGAGCAGCTCAAACACCAGTTGGCGATTATTCATGAGGCCCAGCGGGCGCGCGGTGTACCGCTGGATGAGTCCTGGCATCAACGTTTACGCGCCATGCCTGCACTGATTGTGCCGCTCACCCATAATGCGCTCAACGATTTGGCCGTACGCGGCGCAGCGCTGGATATGCGCGGATTTCGCCTGCATCGCACTCGTACCACGCTGTGGGCGCCGCCGGACAGCACCTTACAGCGTCTGGCGCGCTACGGCATGGTGGTTCTGATAGTGATTGAGACTGGAGTCTGGATATGGTTACGTTAGAACAGTTTCGCTATCACCCAACGCATGCTATGCGACCGCCAGCCTGTTTCGATTTCCACTATGCAAAGCCTGGCATGGTAGCCATTTTTGGCGATAACGGTAGTGGGAAAAGTACGCTGGCGCAGCTGATGGCAGGCTGGTACCCCGATTTCCTGCCCGGTGAAATTGAGGGCACAGGAACATTATTGGGTACCCCCATCGGGCAACTGTCGCTCGTCGAGCAATCAAGCACCATTCAGTTGGTGCAGCAATCACCTTACCTGCAGCTTTCCGGCTGTACTTTCAGCGTTGAGGAGGAAGTGGCGTTTGGCCCCGAGAATCTTTGCCTTACCGAGGCTGAAATTGTGCGCCGCATTGACGCGGTGCTCACGCTAACGGAATGCCAGCCACTGCGTCATCGTCATCCAGGCACGCTTTCCGGCGGCGAAACCCAGCGGGTGGTGATTGCCAGCGCGCTCGCCATGCAGCCGAAAATATTGATTCTGGATGAAGCATTCAGCCGCCTCACCGCGCAGGCCACGACAATGCTGCTGGAGCGACTGCAACAATGGGCGCAGGAACAGCATGCTTTAGTGGTGCTTTTCGAACGCAATCATTCACCTTTTCTCAGCCACTGCCAGCAGGCGTGGCAACTGCGCGACGGAGCGCTGTCACCACTATGTTAACGCTAAACCAGGTAACCTGGCGCTGGCCAAATGCCGCCGATGACTGCTTGCGCAATATTTCACTTGAACTCCATGAAGGTGAATGGCTGGCGCTGACGGGCGATAATGGCGCCGGTAAATCCACACTGCTGCGCATTATGGCCGGGCTGCTCTCCCCTTCTTCCGGCTCAGTTACGGTGCAAAACCGTGCGATTGCGCAACTGAAAAACCGGGAGCGCGCCAGGGCGATCGGCGTGCTGTTTCAGGAGGCGGAAAATCAGATCTTCCACAGTAAGGTACGAGATGAAGTGGCCTTTGGATTACGGCTACAAAAGCTTCCTGCAGTAGAAGTTGCGCAACGCACTGCGGCGGCACTGCAATTATGTCAGCTAGAAGAGGTTGCCGACGCACACCCACTGGATCTGCATACCGCGCAACGCCGAATGGTTGCCGTCGCCAGTCTGGAAGCCCTGGCACCTGCGATTCTGCTGCTGGATGAGCCCAGCCGGGATTTTGATGCGCACTGGCTGGGTGTTTTCGAGCACTGGCTGGCGGTGTGCCGTGCGCGTGGCGCAAGCGTTGTGGCGATCAGTCATGACGCTGCGTTTACGCAGCGCCATTTCTCGCGAGTGGTAAGGTTACACAACAAAAATCTCACGCAATCCGATATTCACCATCGACCGTCATCTCCAGCATAAAGTCGGCTGGTCGGCTCCCCTCCAGTACCCGACGAACATTCGGTCCGTCGGTACGCTCATAAAACGCTTCAGCGTCAGCTTGCGATAGTCCGCCAGCCAGTTTACGGCCTACCAGTCGTGTACGAAGCGCATTGGCGGGGGCGCGAATAAACAGCGAGTAATCACAAAATTCAGCTAAAGCCCGCCATCTTTGGTCATCGCGCAATAACCAGTTTCCTTCCACAATGACAATCGGTGCAGTCACTTGTATGGCTTCTTCGACCGGGTCGTGCTTTTGCCGGTCATACTGCGGCCAGGCACCTTCCCCGTCTCTTATTTGCTGCAAATTCCGTGCAAGCTTCTCCACATCAAAGGTTTCCGGCGCCCCTTTGTATGCCCGTAGATTATGGGTGTCCAGCCAGCTATTGTAGTGATGGAAGCCATCCATTGGCAGCGTCTGGATCTCTGGCAGACCGGGGTCCTGACGGGAAAGATATTCCCAGAAGGTGGTCAGCGTCGATTTTCCCGTTCCCGGCGGCGCGCTGAGAAAAACAATCGTTCGTCGCTGCGGATTCGTGGAATGTATTTTGGCCAGTTGCTGTAATATGGGTTTGTGAACGTTCTTTATCTCATCATCAAGGTAATGTGCTTCAACCTGTAGCCCATTCACCGTTAGTTCAATTTTCACGGCGTCAATTCCTTTAAAATCGCCGTCACTGCCAGCGTCATTGCCGTCTTGACCATTGCGCTAAAGCGCACTTCAGACCACGCAGCAAAGTCGGCAAATTTCATCGACTCCAGCGCACCATAGAGTGTCGCGTTGCGGGTGATACTGTTCACGTTGCTGACAAAATCCCAGGTAATGTCATCGGCAAAACTGGGAATGTTATCCTGCTCGTTCAGATACTGATAAAACTGAGAAAAATGGGTAATGTCGGCATAAAGCCACTTATCCATTTTACCCAGCGCATAAATCAGACGTAACGCAACGTCGATATCGTCAAGCGGCCCACTCTGGGCGAGTAACGGCTTCACTGCATATTCCACGATCTCTTCATCGTTATTGACGAACAGCGACGGTAGAAAGCGCTTAATGCCCTGGAGCAAAATGTTATGTGCCGTCGTCATAAACGAGAGTAAATTATTTTGAGCATCCAGTTGCTCAAGCACATCGTCTTCTGTCAGCGTCGTCATTCGTTTCTCGATAAATCACCATGAATGCAGAGAGTCTATTATATTACACGTTCGATCCGCGCCGCCGATCAGTAAAGTTTGCGTGCGCACACCATTCGCAACCTGTTGGATCCCTTTAACAAGATCGCCGCCTGTGACCCCCGTCGCGCTGAAAAGGATCTTATTTCCCCCTACCAATTCGTCGAGCGCATAGATACGGTTGACCTCAACGCCCATCTCGGCACAGCGCTGACGTTCCTGTGTCGCAATCAGACGATTATCGGCGTTATCCCCTTTCGCTTCGCAGAAATCGATTAGCTCAGCCTGCATATCGCCCCCCAGCGCTTTAACCGCGCAGGCTGAAATAACGCCTTCAGGTGCCCCGCCGATGGTGTACATCAGGTCATAGGGATTCTCTTGCATACAGGCCAGTACGCTGGCGGCCACATCACCATCGGGCAGCGCAAAGACCTTGACGCCAAGTCGTGTCGCCTCGGCAATCGCCGGTTGAAGACGCGGTTTATCCAGCGTCACCATCCGCAGTCGTTCCAGCGGTTTGCCCAACGCCGCAGCCACATTACGCAGATTATCTGCCAACGGCAGCGCCAGATTAATCGCCCCTTTTGCAAACCGATTAACAACCAGTTTTTTCATATACATATCAGGAGCGTGTAACAAACTACCGCGGGGGGCAAACGCCATGACCGCCAGCGCATTGCTTTGCCCCATCGCCACCATTCGGGTTCCTTCAATGGGATCGACGGCAATATCCACCTCTGGTCCGGCGCCACTTCCCACTTCCTCACCAATCCACAGCATCGGGGCGCGATCAATTTCTCCTTCGCCAATAACGATTCGCCCACGAATGGCAACGCTGTTCAATGCTTCCCGCATTGCCGTCACGGCCAGACCATCAATCTTGTTTTTATCACCGCACCCGGTTTGCGGCCAGGCCGCCAGCGCGGCCTGCTCAGTAATACGAAACAGCGGCCATGCCAACGACATCATATTGCCGCCTCCCCAATATCCACGCCAAATTGCGCCAACAGGTATTTTTCCGCTTCTTCATTCCAGATACCGTGCGTTTTTTCCACCAGCCTTGCCAGCTCTTTGAAAAGTGGGTCCGTTTTCCCTTTCTCAGCAAAATCCGTTATGGCTGTAAGTGGCATCGTCACACCGTTATAAATCAGCTTTTTACCTCCAGGGATCGCAGGCAAATTCAATACCGTGTCCGGTACGGCATCCAGCCCCCCAATATGCGTTACCATAAACGAGGGCTGTAGTTGACCGGTTGCACTGAGCGCAATAGCCTCTTTCATATCATCCGTTGAACCACCGGACGTTCCGACAACGTGAGTGCTGTTATAGTGAACGTTATAAAAATTAAACGGCACTTTGAAGTTGCTGTCAGTCGGGCCGGCAAAGAAGTTCAGACAACCATCTTCCGCGAGGAGATCATCTGCCATTTCAATCACCGCTGGCACAGCCGCATACACAAAGACATCATCAAAACCTGCATCGTCAGTTAACGCGCGCAACATCGCTGTGGGGGAATCCATGCCGGTAGTGTTCACATAGATAAGCTCAATCCCCTTTTCTGCCGCTAACTCAACCGGCAACAGTTTTTTAGCCTGCGTCAGTCGCGCTTCGTCGATATCCACGACCACCACGCGTGACGGCTGAATATTGCCGTTAATGGCATAATCTATAGCGCCAATCCCCATCGGCCCGGCGCAGGCCAGCAACGCAATGCTGCCTCCCGGCTTAATCCCCATACGATGCTCATACACGTAAGGCGTGGTGTGATAGTTCGCGTTATAAGCGCCAATGATGCAACACATCGGCTCCGCCAGGGATGCTGCGGCAAAATAAGAACCGTGGTACGGTAAAACGCAGCCCAGATTAATCGCCACCTCAGGAATAATCATGTAGGTAGCATTGCCACCAAAATATTCATAGCTGTATCCCGCTGAATATCCGCTTGGCAAGCCCATCGCGGGTTGTAAAACAAAACGCTGGCCTTTTTTATATTTTTCCTTCAGGTTTTTCCCAACCTCAATGATGATACCTGCGCACTCATGGCCGGTAATAACCGGATGATTTTCCAGGTCATCCGGAACACGTTTATGATCGCTACCCAATGCAGCCGCTTTCCAGGTTGATAAACAAACGCTATCTGAGATTACACTTACTAGTAATTCATTATCTGTAATTGCAGGAAGTTCAAATTCACGGATACGAATATCCTGCTTACCATATATGGCAGCGACTTTCGTTTTCATATTCACTCCAAAAAAAAGAAGGTTAGTTCGCAGTCATGCGTTTAAATAAATCATCCAGTAGCGGGTCACCAATATAGTTCTTAATCAGCACTAATGGTTTTTCACTTACGCGTTTAACACGACCTTCAAGACTGGCATGGGTGACAATAATATCGGCATCTTGTGGAACGTTTTCGATGGCATAATGCGCCACATTAATATTCAATCCCGCTTTTTCCAGACGTTTACGGAATGTGGTGGCTCCCATAGCGCTGGAACCCATTCCAGCATCACAGACAAAAGCGACACGCTTTATATTTTTATAAGAGAATTTACCTTCCTGCTTCATTGCCTTGACGGTTCTGGCAGATTCCGCGAAGTCATCTTCATTTTCTGTTGCGACGTTCTTTTCCATTTTCAGGATTAAAGAAGTGATAACAAAGGTGACAATCGTTCCCGCTGTGACGCCTGCAATAGTCGCTAGGAAAGAACCTTTTGGCGTTAATGCCAGGTAAGCGAATATTGATCCTGGGCTAGGTCCCGCAACCAACCCACCGTCCAGCAGATGGAATATCCACGTCCCGGTCATTCCCCCAGCGATCATGGCAATCAAGGTCAGGGGTTTCATCAGAACATAGGGGAAATACAGTTCATGAATACCCCCCAGGAAGTGGATAATCATGGCCCCTGGCGCAGATTTCTTACTCATCCCTTTACCAAAGATGGCAAAGCCAAGTAGCAAACCCAATCCCGGCCCTGGGTTGGAGGCCACCATGAAAAATATCGATTTTCCCGTTTCTGAAGCTTGTTGCATGCCGAGCGGATAATACACGCCCTGATCGATGGCATTGTTCAGAAAGAGGATTTTCGCAGGCTCGTTAATCACGGATAGCAGCGGCAAATACCCCGCATGAACCAACGCTTCAATACACTCCTTCACAAAATTATTAGCCACGAGAACCGCCGGGCCAATGACTTCAAACCCCAGCAAGCATAAGAGCATTCCCGCAATACCAAGGGAGAAGTTATTGATAACCATCTCGAAACCTGCAGGAATGCGTTTTTCCAGCAGACGATCGATATGCTTAATCACCCAGCCGCCAAGCGGCCCCATCACCATAGCGCCAAGGAACATCGGGATATCCGCGCCCACAATCACGCCGATAGAACCAATCCCACCCATTACTGCGCCACGTTTCCCTCCCACCAAATGTCCCCCAGTGGAGCCAATCATGACGGGTAGTAAATAGGTAATCATCGGACCGACAATTTTGGCGAAATGCTCGTTCGGCATCCAACCGGTAGGAATAAACAATGCAGTTATAAAACCCCAGGCAATAAAAGCGCCGATGTTGGGAATGACCATCGCAGTCAAAAACCCACCAAAAGCCTGGACTTTGGCACGAGCAGACTTGTTTTCCATAATAATGTCCTGAAAGGAGGCTGTGGATTATGCGTGGGCGATAATATCCGCCAGTTGTTTTTCTGATTTAGCCGTTAATAAAGCGGTTAATGCTTCCTCTTCACATAATAATTCGCTTAAGGCCTGGATAGCGCCAATGTGTGAATCGGCATTCGCTGCCGATAACCCGATTAATAATTTTATACCGTCGTCATCATCGGCAAACTTTACTTCCTGTTTGAGAAGCGTTAACGACATCCCAGTTTTTAACGCCCCACATTCTGGTCGAGCGTGCGGCATCGCAACGCCAGGAGCCAAAATATAATAAGGACCATTGCTGATTGTTGAATCCTTAATGGCCTGAACATAATCTGAATTAACATAATGGTTAGCCAGCAAGGATGACATAGAAAAATCTATTGCCTCCTGCCAGTTCCTTGCTGAATTTTTTATTGAGATAGATGACTCTGGAAAGTAATCAATTAGCCGCATACATTTTCCTTATTTTATTTTTAGGGTACGAGTTAGCGTTAAAAATAAAATACTCGTGCGGCAAAGCGAAATCAATCGAGGGAGAAAAGCCATGCAGTGCAAACTGCATTTTCATAAACCCTTTAAAAACAAAAAGTTATTTATAGATAAATAAAAAGCAATAGCAATTATGTGATCTGCGCTGCATATTCACAATATCACTAAATGTCATATTTGTGATAAAGATCTACAATTAATCATTGCGAAGAAATAAATAAACATATTATTGCTAAAAAAACGGGCCGCCTAAGCGACCCGTTTTCATCTGTAACCGTAATTACAGCAGTTCTTTTGCTTTCGCGACAACGTTGTCGACGGTGAAGCCGAACTCTTCGAACAGCAGCTCTGCCGGAGCAGATTCACCGAAGGTAGTCATACCAACGATAGCGCCGTTCAGACCCACGTATTTGAACCAGTAGTCAGCGATACCCGCTTCCACAGCAACACGTGCAGAGACAGCTTTTGGCAGTACGGACTCACGGTAAGCGGCATCCTGCTTGTCGAATGCGTCGGTGGACGGCATGGAAACCACGCGCGCCTTCACGCCTTCAGCAGTCAGTTTGTCCCACGCAGCCACAGCCAGCTCAACTTCAGAACCAGTCGCGATGAAGATCAGTTCTGGCTGACCAGCGCAATCTTTCAGCACGTAGCCGCCGCGAGCGATGTTCGCCAGCTGCTCTTCGGTACGTTCCTGCTGTGCCAGGTTCTGACGGGAGAGGATCAGGGCGGTCGGGCCATCCTGACGCTCAACACCGTATTTCCACGCCACGGCGGATTCAACCTGGTCACACGGACGCCATGTGCTCATGTTCGGCGTCACGCGTAAAGAAGCCACCTGCTCTACCGGCTGGTGAGTCGGGCCGTCTTCGCCCAGACCGATGGAGTCGTGGGTGTAGACCATCACCTGACGCTGTTTCATCAGCGCAGCCATACGCACCGCGTTACGGGCATATTCTACGAACATCAGGAAGGTAGAGGTGTACGGCAGGAAACCACCGTGCAGGGAGATACCGTTAGCGATAGCGGTCATACCGAATTCACGCACACCGTAATGGATGTAGTTACCAGCGGTATCTTCGTTGATCGCTTTAGAACCAGACCACAGAGTCAGGTTAGAAGGTGCCAGGTCAGCAGAGCCGCCAAGGAATTCCGGCAGCAGAGGACCGAATGCTTCAATCGCGTTCTGAGACGCTTTACGGCTGGCGATCTTGGATGGGTTCGCCTGCAGCTTAGCAATGAACTCGTTCGCTTTCGCGTCGAAATCAGCTGGCATGTCACCTTTCATACGACGGGTGAACTCAGCCGCTTCCTGCGGGAAGGCTTTCGCATATGCTGCGAACTTCTCGTTCCACGCAGCTTCTTTTGCCTGGCCTGCTTCTTTCGCATCCCACTGAGCATAGATTTCAGACGGGATTTCGAACGGCGCGTATTTCCAGCCCAGCTGTTCACGGGTCAGTGCGATTTCAGCATCGCCCAACGGCGCACCGTGAGAGTCGTGAGTACCCGCTTTGTTCGGAGAACCGAAACCGATAATAGTTTTGCACATCAGCAGAGACGGTTTGTCGGTCACTGCGCGCGCTTCTTCAACTGCGCGTTTAATCGCGTCAGCATCGTGACCATCAACGCCACGAACCACGTGCCAACCGTAAGCTTCGAAACGCTTAGCGGTGTCATCGGTGAACCAGCCTTCAACGTGACCATCGATAGAGATGCCGTTGTCATCGTAGAACGCAACCAGTTTGCCCAGCTTCAGCGTACCGGCCAGAGAACATACCTCGTGAGAGATACCTTCCATCATGCAGCCGTCGCCCATGAAAGCGTAGGTGAAGTGGTCAACGATGTCGTGACCTGGGCGGTTAAACTGCGCCGCCAGCGTTTTTTCAGCGATAGCCATACCGACTGCGTTCGCAATACCCTGGCCCAGAGGACCGGTCGTGGTTTCAACACCCGCGGTGTAACCCACTTCCGGGTGACCCGGCGTTTTGGAATGCAACTGACGGAAGTTCTGCAGCTCGGACATCGGCAGGTCATAACCGGTGAGGTGCAGCAGGCTATAAATCAGCATGGAGCCGTGGCCGTTAGACAGCACGAAGCGGTCACGGTCAGCCCAGGACGGGTTCTGCGGATTGTGGTTCAGGAAATCACGCCACAGGACTTCGGCAATGTCAGCCATACCCATCGGGGCACCCGGGTGACCGGATTTGGCTTTCTGTACTGCGTCCATGCTCAGCGCACGAATAGCATTGGCAAGCTCTTTACGTGAGGACATTTTGACTCCAGATCGGATAATGAAGGCCACGCCCTAAACGACTTGACGACAGCGCGTTTTGGGCTACGCCGGAAAAAAGTGCCAACAATGTAACCTAAGCCGCGTGTCATGTACATGGAGCATCCTTTTACCGCTTCAGAAATCTCTGGATCATGCACGCATGTTGCGCAATCTTCTCGCCCGCTTATTGTTCTTTTCTTTATACTTATGCCGAGCGTCGGTTTACCTGCAAACGACGCATTTTTTAGAATAATCCTGACTTTGTGCGGAAGAGAAAAAATGAAAATTCGCGCTTTACTGCTTGCTACGAGCATGGCGACGGCATTGACCGGCTGCCAGAACATGGACTCAAACGGACTGCTTTCCTCTGGCGCAGAGGCTTTTCAGGCCTACAGTCTGAGCGATACTCAGGTGAAAGCGCTGAGCGATCAGGCCTGTAAGGATATGGACAGCAAAGCTACCATCGCCCCGGCTGGCAGCGAGTATGCAACGCGTCTTGGCAAAATCGCCTCCGCGCTTGGCGATAACATTAACGGCCAGCCGGTGAACTACAAAGTCTATATGGCGAAAGACGTGAATGCCTTTGCCATGGCGAACGGTTGTATCCGCGTATACAGCGGCCTGATGGATATGATGACGGATAACGAAGTCGAAGCGGTGATCGGCCACGAAATGGGCCACGTCGCGTTGGGTCACGTGAAAAAAGGCATGCAGGTTGCGCTGGGCACGAACGCCGTGCGTGCAGCGGCGGCCTCCGCTGGCGGCATTGTCGGCAGCCTGTCGCAGTCGCAATTGGGCGATCTTGGCGAGAAACTGGTGAACTCGCAGTTCTCCCAGCGTCAGGAATCCGAAGCGGATGATTACTCGTATGATTTGTTGCGCAAACGCGGGATCAATCCGTCAGGTTTGGCAACCAGCTTTGAGAAACTGGCAAAACTGGAAGCCGGACGTCAAAGCTCCATGTTTGACGATCACCCGGCATCCGCAGAACGTGCGCAGCATATTCGCGATCGCATGAGCGCAGACGGAATTAAGTAATCTTCAAACAGTGCCGGATGGCGGCGTGAATGCCTTATCCGGCCTACAGATTTCATCCCATTATCGGACGTAATTGGCGAAGTCAGTTTGGGCCCGGCCAGCGCACAGCCACCGGAGCGTACACGTAGTACGTGAGGATGGCGAGCACTGCCCGGACCCAAAATGACGAGTAAAATAGTCCGACTATTATTCGCCTTTCTTCGCCGCCTGGATATACAGCATTTCTAACGCTAACGTCGCCGCCGCCAGTGCGGTGATCTCAGACTGATCGTAAGCCGGCGCCACTTCCACCACGTCCATCCCGACGATGTTCAGATCTTTCAGACCCCGTACCAGCTTGATCGCGCGATCGGAGGTCAGGCCGCCGATCACCGGCGTGCCGGTCCCTGGCGCAAACGCAGGATCCAGGCAGTCGATATCAAAGGTCAGGTACACCGGCATATCGCCGACGATCTGCTTAACCTGGGCGATGATGTCGTCCACGCTGCGATCGTTCACCTGGCAGGCGTCCAGCACGGTGAAACCATTGTCTTTGTCGAACTCGGTACGGATACCAATCTGCACCGAGTGGTTCGGGTCGATCAGCCCTTCGTTCGGCGCAGTATAGAACATGGTGCCGTGGTCGAATTCGCAACCGTTAGCGTAGGTATCAGTGTGGGCATCGAAATGCACCAACGCCATTTTACCAAAGTGCTTAGCGTGCGCGCGCAGCAGCGGCAACGTGACGAAGTGGTCGCCACCAAAGGAGAGCATGCGCTTACCCGCAGAAAGGAGTTTTTCTGCGTGTGCCTGCAGTTTCTCACTCATTTCACGGGCATCACCGAAAGCATAAACCAGATCGCCGCAGTCCACGACGTTCAGGCGCTCGCGCATATCGAAGTTCCACGGGAAGCGGTTATGCTCCCACGCCAGGTTGGTGGATACCTGACGGATCGCCGCCGGACCATGACGGCCGCCAGCACGACCGGACGTTGCCATATCAAACGGCACGCCAGTAATCACCCAATCGGCGTCGCTGTCGTATGGCATGAAATTCATCGGCAGACGCAAAAAACCAAAGGCGTTAGAAACCAGGGAGTTGTCGTATTGATGACCTAAGGTGCTCATGTACTGACCTCTTTAAAAATCGATGAAAAAAAATCCCCTCCGCGTCGTTAAGCCCGACGAGGAAGGGATTGATTTACGTGACTACTTGTTTTGGCGAATTATCGCCGTTAATTTGTACGGATTCAAGCGAACCCGCACAGCTTTACTCGTCTTCCAGATAGGTGTATCCGTACAGACCCGCTTCAAATTCTTCGAGGAACTGTTGTTGCAACTCGGCGTCCAGATCGGTGTTTTTCACCTGATCACGGAACTGCGTCAGCAGCGTTTTCGGATCCAACTGCACGTACTGCAGCATATCCGCCACGGTATCACCTTCGTCAGACAATTCCACTTCCACGCTGCCATCAGGGAAGACAAACACGTCAACCGCTTCGGTATCGCCGAACAGGTTGTGCATGTTGCCGAGGATCTCCTGATACGCGCCAACCATAAAGAAGCCCAGCATCGGCGGGTTCTCCGGGTCGTATTCCGGCATCGGCATAGTGGTAGCAATACCATCCCCGTCAACGTAATGGTCGATAGCGCCATCAGAGTCACAGGTAATATCCAGCAGCACCGCGCGGCGCTCAGGCGCCTGGTTCAGCCCTTCCAGCGGCAGCACCGGGAACAGTTGATCGATCCCCCACGCATCAGGCATTGACTGGAACAGTGAGAAGTTGACGTAAATCTTATCCGCCATCCGCTCCTGCAGCTCGTCGATAATCGGGCGGTGCGCGCGGTTGCTCGGATCGAGTTGTTTTTGCACATTATGGCACATGTTCAGATAGAGCTGCTCCGCCCACGCGCGTTCCTGCAGACTAAAGGTGCCAGAGGAGTATCCAACGTGAATATCGTGCAGGTCCATCTGGCTGTCGTGCAGCCATTCACGCAGCGAACGGCGCGTGCCCGGCTCGTGCATCTCTTGCCAGGTTTCCCACATGCTTTGCAGGGAGCGCGGCGCGTTGTCTGCCGGAGGCGTCGCTTCGGTAATTTCGCTACGCTCAACGCCAATGATATTGGAAACCAGCACGGTATGGTGCGCGGTAACGGCACGACCCGATTCAGTGATCACCGTTGGGTGCGGCAGACCATGTTCTTCACAAGCGTCGCCAATCGCCCAGATAATGTTGTTGGCGTATTCGTTCAGGCCGTAATTTACGGAGCAGTCGGATTGCGAACGGGTACCTTCATAGTCCACGCCCAGGCCGCCGCCCACATCGAAGCACTGAATATTCACGCCCAGCTTGTGCAGCTCGACGTAGAAACGGGCCGACTCACGCACACCGGTGGCGATATCGCGAATGTTCGCCATCTGCGAGCCGAGGTGGAAGTGCAGCAGTTGAATGCTGTCCAGACGGCCGCGCTCGCGCAGGATTTCTACCAGTTGCAGTACCTGGTTTGCCGCCAGGCCGAATTTGGATTTTTCACCACCGGAGGACTGCCACTTGCCGGAACCCTGCGACGCCAGACGCGCACGCACGCCCAGACGCGGAACGACATTCAGGCGTTCAGCTTCATCCAGCACGATGGCGATTTCAGACATCTTCTCGATAACCAGATAGACCTTATGGCCCATCTTCTCGCCAATCAGCGCCAGACGGATGTATTCACGGTCTTTATAGCCGTTACAGACGATGACGCTCCGGGTCATTCCGGCATGGGCCAGAACGGCCATCAGTTCAGCCTTGGAACCCGCTTCCAGTCCCAGCGGTTCGCCGGAGTGAATCAGTGATTCAATCACGCGACGGTGTTGGTTAACCTTGATCGGGTAAACGAGGAAATAATCACCGTTGTAGCCGTAGGATTCGCGGGCGCGTTTGAACGCGGCGTTAATCGAACGCAGTCGGTGTTGCAGGATCTGCGGGAAGCAGAACAATGCAGGCAGACGCTGGCCCTGCGCTTCACGGGCTTTCACCAACTCAGCAAGGTCAACGCGCGCTTCTGGCACGTCCGGATCCGGGCACACGCTGATGTGACCCAGTTCATTGACGTCATAGTAGTTATTACCCCACCAAGCAATATTGTAAGTACGCAGCATCTTGCTGGCTTCCTCGGAACTCATTGCAACCTCCTGCATGGAGCGTAGTACACCGTGTTCGCCTGCTGACGAAGGCGAACCCAAAGAAATGTCGTCAGACATAGCGAACCTCAAATTTTATTAACAAGTGTAAAACAGTTGACTACTATCGCAATCCAAAGACGCGATAACAACCCAAATACAGGCAGAATTTCCAGCAGATAGTGCTGACGCTCCGACTGTGCGACCGGTTTCTTTTTCATATCATTGTAAACACGTAACCGAACGTACTGCTGACGGTTCGGCGAAACCACGAGAAAACTCTTGTTTACCAAGAGCGCCCTTGTTCAGTTCTTAGTGACCGTTACCGGCTCTTGAGTCCTGAGATACGCCGAGATGGGTATACACTTCATCCTTCATGCAGCCTCTTTGTTGGCTACGCTCATTCGCCCCAGTCACGTACTACTCGTACGTTCAGGGGACTCATTCACTTGCCGCCTCGACGCAACATGAATGATTTTGTGTATATAACATCGACAGGTATGCAAAGCAGAGATGCAGATTGCGGGGGACATATGTACACCAGAACGGTGCGACAGATTCAGCAGAATACAACGGTTCATTATCTCGTATCACCTCCACGGTTGCTCCTTACGGAACGAACCCACAAGCCAAAGCTAAAGTTTTAACCCGGCTGGAAGTGGCAACACGATGAAAATGTCGTGTGCTTTTTGTATGAGCCGCGCGCCGCGTTTTATACCGATAAGAAAGTCAAAAAGCAAAAGATAAATACGCACATTGCCAGCACCGTCAGGAAAAATTTCCAGTTACATTTTCAGTACAATGAGACCTTACTCAAAAAAAGCTGGAAATCAGGCGAAGAACTGTCCTAAAATAGCCGTCCAGATGTTAATCCATCTATACCGATTAACACTCAGACTGCCAGTGTCCGTCATCTGCAGACTCATGGTAGAATCTTCTACACATGGCTATCCCACTCGACAGTTTGAGCTAACCAAATTCTCCTTAGGTGAAATTAAATATGGCAAAACACCTTTTTACGTCCGAGTCCGTATCAGAAGGGCATCCTGACAAAATCGCTGACCAAATCTCTGATGCCGTGCTGGATGCAATCCTGGAACAGGATCCGAAAGCACGCGTTGCCTGCGAAACCTACGTCAAAACCGGTATGGTTTTAGTTGGCGGTGAGATCACCACCAGCGCATGGGTCGATATCGAAGAGATCACCCGTAACACGGTGCGCGAAATTGGCTATGTGCATTCCGACATGGGTTTTGACGCCAACTCTTGTGCGGTACTGAGCGCAATTGGTAAACAGTCTCCGGACATCAACCAGGGCGTTGATCGTGCCGATCCGCTGGAACAGGGCGCGGGCGACCAGGGCCTGATGTTTGGCTACGCCACCAACGAAACCGACGTGCTGATGCCAGCGCCAATTACCTATGCTCACCGTCTGGTGCAGCGTCAGGCTGAAGTGCGTAAAAACGGCACCTTATCCTGGCTGCGTCCGGATGCAAAAAGCCAGGTCACCTTCCAGTATGACGACGGCAAAATCGTCGGTATTGATGCGGTTGTTCTGTCAACTCAGCACTCTGAAGATATCGACCAGAAATCGCTGCAAGAAGCCGTTATGGAAGAAATCATCAAACCGGTGCTGCCGACTGAATGGCTGAATGCTTCTACCAAATTCTTCATCAACCCAACCGGTCGTTTCGTTATCGGCGGCCCAATGGGCGATTGCGGTCTGACGGGTCGTAAGATTATCGTTGATACCTACGGTGGCATGGCTCGTCACGGTGGCGGCGCATTCTCTGGTAAGGATCCGTCTAAAGTTGACCGTTCCGCAGCCTATGCGGCGCGCTACGTCGCGAAAAACATCGTTGCCGCTGGTCTGGCCGACCGTTGTGAGATTCAGGTTTCCTACGCCATCGGCGTGGCTGAACCGACCTCTATCATGGTTGAAACGTTCGGTACCGAAAAAGTGCCTTCAGAACAGCTGACCCTGCTGGTGCGTGAGTTCTTTGACCTGCGCCCGTATGGTCTGATTCAGATGCTGGATCTGTTGCACCCAATCTACAAAGAAACCGCAGCCTATGGTCACTTTGGTCGCGAGCATTTCCCTTGGGAAAAAACCGACAAAGCGCAACTGCTGCGTGACGCTGCCGGGCTGAAGTAATTCACCCACGACTGAACGCGTATACTTCCTAAGACCAGCCCCGGCTGGTCTTTTTTTATGCACATTTTCTTTCTACCTACCATTACCAGAACAGCCTCGCAATCCTCTTTTCGAACGAAAATGAAAGCGATTACATCAAGCAGTGTTTCCACCCACTTTGAATTAACATATCCAGGCCATCTCTTGTGCATCATTGTTACATTATCTTTCAGCATTGTCTTAATTTCAGGCAACCAGCTTTATCGCACCCTTATAAAAAACGTTATTTTTCAATTATATAAATGACAAACGCAATGAATGCCAGTGTAAGCGATTACACTAATGTGATGTAATTCGCATTTTTTTACCCCGTACTCACCTACCCTTAACATCAACAAAACTAGCTACCCAACCGGAGGGCATCATGCCTGACAATAAAAAAACGGGGCGTTCCAACAAAGCCATGACATTTTTTGTCTGCTTTCTTGCAGCCCTGGCTGGATTACTTTTTGGCCTGGATATCGGTGTTATTGCCGGTGCTTTACCGTTCATCACCGACGAGTTTCAAATTACCCCGCACACTCAGGAATGGGTGGTGAGCTCCATGATGTTTGGTGCGGCGGTAGGTGCTGTCGGCAGCGGTTGGCTCTCCTTCAAACTGGGGCGTAAAAAGAGCCTGATGATTGGCGCAATCCTGTTTGTTGCCGGTTCATTGTTCTCCGCCGCCGCGCCAAACGTTGAAGTGCTGCTGGTTTCCCGCGTGCTGCTGGGCCTGGCCGTTGGTGTTGCGTCTTATACTGCGCCGCTGTACCTGTCCGAAATAGCACCGGAAAAAATTCGCGGCAGCATGATCTCGATGTATCAGTTGATGATCACCATCGGGATCCTCGGCGCTTACCTCTCCGATACCGCATTCAGTTATAGCGGCGCATGGCGCTGGATGCTGGGCGTAATCATTATCCCTGCTCTGTTACTGCTGGTTGGCGTTATCTTCCTGCCGGACAGCCCACGTTGGTTTGCAGCTAAACGTCGTTTTGTCGATGCAGAGCGCGTTCTGTTGCGTCTGCGTGATACCAGCGCCGAGGCCAAACGCGAGCTGGATGAAATTCGTGAGAGTCTGCAGGTTAAACAAAGTGGCTGGGCGCTGTTTAAAGAAAACAGCAACTTCCGTCGCGCAGTGTTCCTTGGCGTGCTGTTACAGGTGATGCAGCAGTTCACCGGGATGAACGTCATTATGTATTACGCGCCAAAAATCTTTGAACTGGCAGGTTATACCAACACCACCGAGCAGATGTGGGGAACGGTTATCGTTGGCCTGACCAACGTACTGGCAACCTTTATCGCCATTGGTCTGGTTGACCGCTGGGGCCGTAAACCTACGCTGATTCTTGGCTTTATCGTCATGGCGGTGGGTATGGGCGTGCTGGGCACTATGATGCATGTGGGTATCCACTCCGCTGCCGCCCAGTACTTTGCCGTGCTGATGCTGCTGATGTTTATCGTTGGCTTCGCGATGAGCGCCGGTCCGCTGATTTGGGTACTGTGCTCTGAAATCCAGCCGCTGAAAGGCCGCGATTTCGGCATCACCTGCTCTACTGCAACCAACTGGATTGCTAACATGATCGTTGGCGCAACCTTCCTGACGATGCTGAACTCGCTGGGCAGCGCTAACACCTTCTGGGTCTACGGCGGTCTGAACGTACTGTTCATCTTCCTGACTCTGTGGCTAATCCCGGAAACGAAAAACGTCTCTCTGGAACACATTGAACGTAACCTGATGAAAGGTCGTAAACTGCGCGAAATTGGCGCACACGACTAATCACTCAAGGCTTCCTCCCCGGGCGGGAGGGAGCCTTCCTCTTGCAGTCCCTTCCCTGTCGCACTATCCTCTGGCGTTATGAAAACCTCCCGACTTCCCATCGCCATCCAGCAAGCCGTTATGCGCAGCCTGCGGGAAAAACTCGCCCAGGCCAATCTCAAGCTGGAACGTCATTACCCGGAGCCAAAGCTTGTTTACCAACAGCGCGGAACCGCCGCGGGCACGGCGTGGCTACAAACTTACGAAATCCGCCTCAACCCGGTGTTGCTGATGGAAAACGTCGATGCGTTCGTTAACGAAGTGGTCCCCCATGAACTAGCACATTTGCTGGTGTGGAAGCACTTTGGCCGCGTCCCGCCGCACGGAAAAGAGTGGAAATGGATGATGGAGAGTGTGCTGGGCGTCCCGGCCCGACGCACGCATCAGTTTGAACTGCAATCCGTGCAGCGTAAAACCTTTGCTTACCGCTGTAAGTGCCAGGAACATCACTTGACCGTTCGCCGCCATAACCGTGTTGTTCGCGGTGAAGCCACCTACCGCTGCGTCCATTGCGGCGAACCACTGATTGCAGAATAATATTCAGAATTATCAGGAACCTTTCTGATCTAGCTGATTGCATACAAGAACAACTTTCGCTACGTTGCGGGCTCGTTTTGACACGGAGTTCGTGATGTACCGTAATCTTTCTTTTGCCGCGGCCATGTTAGCCGCTGCGTTTTCTGGCCCGGTGTTAGCCGAAGGTATCAACAGTTTTTCTCAGGCGAAAGCAGCAGGCGTCAAAGTTAACGCCGATGCGCCGGGAGATTTCTACTGTGGTTGCAAAATTAACTGGCAAGGTAAAAAAGGGGTCGTTGACCTTGAATCCTGCGGCTATAAAGTGCGAAAAAACGAAAACCGCGCCAGTCGTATCGAATGGGAACACGTTGTTCCCGCCTGGCAGTTTGGTCATCAGCGCCAGTGCTGGCAGGACGGAGGGCGTAAAAACTGCGCCAAAGATCCGGTCTATCGCCAGATGGAAAGCGATATGCATAACCTGCAGCCTGCAGTGGGTGAAGTGAATGGCGATCGCGCAAACTTTATGTACAGCCAGTGGAACGGTGGCGAAGGACAGTATGGACAGTGCGCCATGAAGGTTGATTTCAAAGAGAAAGTTGCCGAGCCGCCAGCCCGCGCCCGCGGCGCTATCGCACGCACCTATTTTTACATGCGTGACCAGTACGACCTGACGCTCTCCCGCCAACAAACCCAGCTTTTTAATGCCTGGAACAAGCAATATCCGGTTACCGACTGGGAGTGTGAGCGTGACGAACGCATTGCGAAGGTACAGGGGAACCATAACCCCTATGTGCAACGCGCTTGCCAGGCGCAAAAGAGCTAACCTACACTAGCGGCAATATTTTTAACCATGCCCTGGCCTTTCGCAGCCCAGGGCCATGACGCGGATGTTTAACTATGCGCATTCCTCGCATTTATCACCCTGAGCCACTCGTTTCCGGCAGCCAAATTTCACTATGTGAAGATGCCGCCAACCATATCGGCCGTGTGCTGCGTATGGGACCTGGCCAGGCGCTACAGCTGTTTGACGGTAGCAACCAGGTGTTTGACGCCGAAATCACTCACGCAAGCAAGAAAAGCGTGGACGTGAAGGTGCTTAACGCCGAACTCGACGATCGTGAATCGCCGTTGCACATCCACCTGGGCCAGGTGATGTCGCGCGGCGAAAAAATGGAATTTACTATCCAGAAATCGATCGAACTGGGTGTAAGCCTCATTACGCCACTTTTTTCTGAGCGCTGCGGCGTTAAACTGGATAGTGAACGCCTGAACAAAAAGCTCCAGCAGTGGCAGAAAATCGCCATTGCCGCCTGCGAACAGTGCGGTCGTAACCGGGTGCCTGAAATTCGCCCGGCAATGGATCTGGAAGCATGGTGCGCGGAACAGGACGAAGGGTTGAAACTGAACCTGCATCCTCGCGCCAGCGCCAGCATCAATACGCTGCCGCTGCCGGTAGAGCGCATCCGCTTGCTGATTGGCCCGGAGGGTGGACTGTCGGCAGATGAAATTGCCATGACCGCACGTTATCAGTTTACTGATATTCTGTTAGGACCTCGCGTTCTGCGTACTGAGACAACTGCGCTCACCGCCATTACCGCGCTACAGGTGCGTTTTGGCGATCTGGGCTAACGGAGAAGAACAATGATCAAGCTCGGCATCGTGATGGATCCCATCGCAAGCATCAACATCAAGAAGGATTCCAGCTTCGCAATGCTGCTGGAAGCACAACGTCGTGGTTACGAAATTCACTATATGGAGATGGCCGATCTTTATCTGATCAACGGTGAAGCCCGCGCCCGTACGCGGACTCTGAGCGTAGAGCAGAACTACGACAAATGGTATGAGTTCAAGGGTGAGCAGGATCTCCCGCTGGCCGATCTGGATGTGATTCTGATGCGTAAGGATCCGCCATTTGATACTGAGTTCATTTACGCGACCTATATTCTGGAACGTGCAGAAGAAAAAGGGACGTTAATCGTCAACAAACCGCAGAGCCTGCGCGATTGTAACGAAAAGCTGTTCACCGCATGGTTTGCCGACCTGACGCCAGACACGCTGGTCACCCGTAACAAAGCGCAGTTGAAAGCCTTCTGGCAAAAACACAGCGACATCATTCTCAAGCCGCTGGACGGCATGGGCGGCGCGTCTATTTTCCGCGTGAAAGAAGGTGACCCGAACCTCGGTGTCATTGCCGAAACGTTGACCGAACATGGTGCCCGCTATTGCATGGCGCAGAACTATTTGCCAGCGATTAAAGACGGCGACAAACGCGTACTGGTTGTGGATGGCGAACCCGTTCCGTACTGCCTGGCGCGTATTCCGCAGGGCGGTGAAACCCGTGGCAACCTGGCCGCCGGTGGCCGTGGCGAGCCGCGTCCATTAACCGACAGCGACTGGGAAATTGCCCGCCGCATTGGGCCAACGCTGAAAGCGAAGGGATTAATTTTTGTCGGTCTGGATATCATTGGCGATCGCCTGACGGAAATTAACGTCACCAGTCCAACCTGTATTCGTGAGATTGAAGCAGAATTCCCGGTTTCGATTACCGGTATGTTGATGGATGCCATTGAGGCTCGTTTGCAAAAATAAAAGAACTCGCCGGTAGAAGGGATCCTACCAATACTCATAGTGACAGCGCTCGTATTTGTACGCATACTGGGCGCTGTTGCTTTTTTGAACCAGGAAACAGAACCTCTGACAATGAATTTACAGCATCACTTTCTTATTGCCATGCCTGCTCTCCAGGATCCGATTTTCCGCCGTTCCGTGGTGTATATCTGTGAACACAATGAGAACGGAGCAATGGGGATTATCATCAATAAGCCTCTGGAAAACTTACAAATTGAAGGAATTCTGGAAAAGCTGAAAATTACCCCTGAAGCGCGCGATCCGGCTATTCGTCTGGATAAACCGGTGATGCTCGGCGGACCGCTGGCGGAAGACCGTGGATTTATTCTGCATACCCCGCCGTCACGTTTTGCATCCAGTATCCGCATTTCAGATAACACCATCATCACCACCTCCCGCGATGTATTAGAAACCTTAGGTACGCAGGAGCAACCCTCTGAGGTGCTGGTTGCGTTAGGCTATTCATCATGGGAAAAGGGCCAGCTGGAACAAGAACTGCTGGATAACGCCTGGCTTACGGCCCCCGCCGATCTCAACATCTTGTTTAAAACGCCGATTGCCGACCGCTGGCGTGATGCGGCAAAACTTATCGGGATAGATATCCTTACCATGCCTGGCGTGGCGGGACATGCCTGATGAGCGGAACATTACTCTCTTTCGACTTTGGTACAAAAAGCATTGGCGTCGCAATTGGTCAGCGCATTACCGGTACCGCGAGACCCTTGCCCGCGATCAAAGCACAGGACGGTACGCCGGACTGGAATCTGATTGAACGTCTGCTGAAAGAATGGCAGCCGGACGAAATCATTGTCGGTTTACCGCTCAATATGGATGGCACCGAGCAACCCCTTACCGCACGCGCACGCAAGTTCGCTAACCGTATTCATGGTCGTTTTGGCGTTACCGTGACGTTGCATGATGAGCGTTTGAGTACCGTCGAAGCCCGCTCCGGCCTGTTTGAGCAAGGCGGGTACCGGGCACTGAATAAAGGTAAAGTGGACTCCGCTTCTGCCGTTATTATTCTCGAAAGCTATTTCGAGCAGGGCTACTAAAGCCGTCCCTGCGCCTGGCGCTGCTGCTGGCTCTGCGTAAACGTCTGCATGCCTGTCTGTTGCCCGGTTTGCATTATGCCGGGTAGCTGATGCGTTTTCCCTTCACGGATCAGGTTACCGACGGCGGGCGTGTTGACGAGCAGTTCGAATAGCGCCACTCGTCCTCCCTGCTTATCTTGTTCCAGCTTTTGCGAAAGTACCGCCCGCAGGCTGTCTGCCAGTTGATTACGCACCGGATCTTTCTCCTGTGCGGGAAAGGTATCCACCAGCCGTGCAATGGCCTGCGCCGCCCCTCGCGTGTGTAACGTTGCCAGCACCAGATGCCCGGTTTCCGCAGCCGTTAACGCCAGACGAATGGTTTCCACATCGCGCAGCTCGCCCAGCAGAATGACGTCAGGATCTTCGCGCAGCGCGCCGCGCAAACCGGCGGCGAAAGAAGCGCAGTGTACGCCTACCTCCCGTTGTTGAATGAGACAACGCTGGCTGGTGTAACGATATTCAATGGGATCTTCCAGCGTCAAAATATGTCCCGCGACGTGCTGATTAAGATATGACACCATCGCCGCCAGGGTCGTTGATTTACCGCTGCCGGTGGCGCCTGTCACCAGAATTAATCCATTTTCGCTATGCAGCAGCTCAGCTAAGGCGGCGGGAGTCTGGAGATCATCTAAACATGGGCAATCAAGCGGCAACAGCCTTAGCGCCAGAGAGATTCCCTGCTGATGAACAAATGCGCTCGCGCGCAGACGCCGTGAGTTCGTCAGCGTAATGGCAAAATCCAGCTGCCCCTGTTTCTGCCACTGTACCTGTTGTTGCTCGCTGAGCCAGCACATCAGCAACGTCTCTACGTCAGGCGTGGTAAACGGTGCGATTTCGACATTTCCATGTATGCGCCAACGCGCAGGCCATGCATTGCACAGGTGTAGATCCGACACGTTATGCTTTACACTAAGGGCCACTATTTCTTCCATATTCATATGAACATCCTCGGAAAATGAACGATATCGCGCATAACCTGGCACATGTCCGGGACAAAATCTCAGCCGCCGCGACGCGTTGCGGGCGGTCTTCAGAAGAAGTTACATTGCTTGCAGTCAGCAAAACCAAACCTGCGAGCGCCATCGAAGAAGCCATTGTCGCCGGGCAGCGTGCCTTCGGTGAAAACTATGTGCAGGAAGGGGTGGATAAAATCCGCTACTTCCAGGAAAAAGGCGTCAACGATCTGCAGTGGCACTTTATCGGCCCGCTGCAGTCCAACAAAAGTCGTCTGGTCGCTGAGCACTTTGACTGGTGCCATACGATCGACCGTCTGCGTATCGCTGCCCGTCTGAGCGAACAGCGCCCGGCGGAACTGCCGCCGCTCAATGTACTGATTCAAATTAATATCAGCGATGAGAACAGTAAGTCAGGAATTCCGCTGGCAGAGCTTGATGCACTAGCCGCTGAAGTCGCTGCACTGCCGCGCATTACCCTGCGTGGTCTGATGGCAATTCCGGCGCCTGAGTCAGATTATGTAAGGCAGTTTGAAGTTGCACAGCAAATGGCTGTAGCATTTACCGGGTTGAAAACACGCTACCCAGGCATCGACACCCTCTCACTGGGGATGTCTGATGATATGGATGCCGCAATTGCGGCGGGTAGCACGATGGTGCGCATTGGCACCGCCATTTTTGGTGCTCGTGATTACACTAAAAAATAAGGAAAACTAAGGAACACCATGAATACGTTGACCTTCCTGCTCTCAACGGTAATTGAGCTGTATACCATGGCGCTGCTGCTACGCGTGTGGATGCAATGGTCTCGCTGCGATTTTTACAACCCGTTCTCGCAGTTTATAGTGAAAATCACTCAGCCTGTTATTGGGCCGTTACGCCGTGTGATTCCCCCGATGGGGCCGATTGACAGCGCCTCGGCATTAGTTGCACTCGTTCTCAGCTTTATCAAGGCAATCGTGCTGTTTAAGGTGGTCACGTTCCAGCCGATTATCTGGATCGCCGCCGTACTGATTGTCCTCAAGACCATCGGGCTGCTGATTTTCTGGGTACTGCTGGTGATGGCAATTATGAGCTGGGTCAGCCAGGGCCGTAGCCCTGTGGAATATGTACTGATCCAACTGGCAGACCCGCTGCTGCGTCCTATCCGTCGTATACTCCCGGGCATGGGCGGCATCGATTTCTCGCCGATGATTCTGGTTCTGCTGCTCTATGTGATTAACATGGGTATCGCGGAAGTGTTACAGGCTACAGGCAATATGCTGCTGCCGGGGCTGTGGATGGCGCTATGAGTGCCGTTACACCCTGCGACGACGGTTTGGTTTTACGGCTCTACATTCAGCCTAAAGCCAGCCGTGACAGTATTGTGGGTTTACATGGCGACGAAGTTAAAGTCGCCATTACCGCCCCGCCGGTGGATGGGCAAGCGAATAGCCATCTGGTGAAGTTTCTCGGCAAACAGTTCCGTGTGGCAAAAAGCCAGGTCATCCTTGAGAAGGGCGAGCTTGGCCGTCACAAACAGGTTAAAATCATTCATCCGCAACAGATCCCGCCCGAAATTGCGGCGCTAACTGATTAGGTATCCCATGCAAAAAGTTGTCCTCGCGACCGGCAATGCCGGTAAAGTGCGTGAACTCGCCTCTCTTCTGAGTGATTTCGGTCTTGATGTCGTTGCCCAAACGGATCTGGGTGTTGATTCTGCAGAAGAGACCGGGCTGACGTTTATTGAGAATGCCATTCTGAAGGCGCGTCATGCAGCGCAAATTACCGGACTGCCGGCCATTGCTGACGACTCTGGTCTGGCGGTGAACGCCCTTGGCGGCGCGCCAGGCATCTATTCGGCCCGCTATTCCGGCGAAGATGCGACCGATAGGCAGAACCTGGAAAAACTGCTTCATACCCTGCAGGATGTTCCTGATGACAAGCGCCAGGCACAGTTCCACTGCGTGCTGGTGTATATGCGCCACGCAGACGATCCAACGCCGGTAGTTTGCCACGGAAGCTGGCCGGGTATTATTACCCGTGAACCTGCCGGAAACGGTGGCTTTGGCTACGACCCGATATTCTTTGTGCCGACTGAAGGGAAAACGGCGGCTGAACTGACCCGTGAAGAGAAAAGTGCGATTTCTCACCGCGGACAGGCGCTGAAGCTGCTGCTGGATGCCCTGCGTAATGGTTAAGCTTCCGCCGCTAAGTCTTTATATTCACATCCCGTGGTGCGTGCAAAAATGCCCGTACTGCGACTTCAACTCGCATGCGCTGAAGGGCGACGTTCCTCATGACGACTATGTGCAGCATCTGCTGAGCGATCTGGATACTGAGGTGGCCCACGCCCAGGGACGTGAAGTAAAGACCATTTTTATCGGTGGTGGTACGCCGAGCCTGCTTTCTGGCCCGGCAATGCAAACGCTGCTCGACGGCGTGCGCGCACGTCTGAAGCTGGCCGCGGATGCAGAAATCACGATGGAGGCGAATCCTGGTACGGTGGAAGCCGATCGCTTCGTTGATTATCAACGCGCAGGCGTAAACCGAATCTCCATTGGCGTACAGAGCTTTAGCGCCGCCAAACTTAAGCGTCTGGGACGTATTCACGGGCCGGAAGAAGCCAAACGTGCAGCACACCTGGCGAGCGGTCTGGGGCTACGTAGCTTTAATCTCGATCTGATGCACGGCCTGCCGGATCAGTCGCTGGAAGAAGCATTGAATGATTTGCAGCAGGCCATCGCGCTCAACCCGCCGCATCTTTCCTGGTATCAGTTGACCATCGAACCCAACACGCTATTTGGTTCGCGTCCGCCGGTTCTACCGGACGATGACGCACTGTGGGATATTTTTGAGCAAGGCCACCAGTTGCTGACTGCAGCGGGGTATCAGCAGTACGAAACCTCAGCCTATGCGAAGCCGGGCTATCAGTGTCAGCACAATCTCAATTACTGGCGTTTTGGCGACTATCTTGGCATTGGCTGTGGCGCGCACGGCAAAATCACTTTCCCGGACGGACGCATTTTGCGCACCACCAAAACGCGGCATCCACGCGGATACATGCAAGGACGTTACCTGGAAAGCCAGCGTGATGTTGCCGAAGCCGACAAGCCGTTCGAGTTCTTTATGAATCGTTTCCGGTTACTGGAGGCCGCGCCGCGTGCAGAATTCACGCAATACACCGGGCTTGCCGAAGACGTTATTCGTGGACAGATTAATGCAGCTATCGCCCAGGGTTACCTGAGTGAATGCGATGAATACTGGCAGATTACCCAACACGGTAAGCTGTTTTTGAATTCGCTGCTGGAGCTGTTTCTGGCGGAGTAATACGGTAACGATGTAGGCCGGATAAGGCCTTGAGCCGCCATCCGGCAAATTGCCTGATGGCGCTGCGCTTATCATGCCTACAGGGTTAGGGCGATAAGCGCAGCCACCTGCATCGATTAATACTGATTAAACATTTCCTGGATCTGCTTAGGATCCTTGGTTTGCGTCAGCGCAAGCTGCAGCAGAACACGCGCTTTTTGCGGGTTCAGAGAACCTGAAGCCACAAAGCCGTATTTCGCATCATCAACTTCAGCATCCTGCGTGGTGGAGCCGGTTGGTACACGGGAGGAACGCACCACGACGGTACCTTTATGCGCGGCAGTGGCCAGCGTATCGAATACCGTTTTATACAAGTTGCCGTTACCTACACCCGCACTGACGATACCCGCATAACCCGCGTCGACCAGCGCTTTGGCCGGCAGATCCGAGGCGTTAGCGTAGTTGTAAACAATCCCCACTTTCGGCAGTTCGGTCAGCTTAGACACATCGAACGGAGTAGACGTGGTGTGCTTACGCGCAGGCGTACGCTGGTAGTCAATCTTGCCGTTATGGATGTAGCCCAGCGGGCCATAGTTAACGGATTTGAAGGTGGCTACATCGGTAGTGTTGGTTTTGGTCACGTCGCGACCATCCATCACGGTGTCGTTCATCACCACCAGCACGCCACGGTTGGCAGAGGCTTTGTCTGCAGCCGTCACCACTGCGTTATACAGGTTGAACGGGCCATCGGCGCTCATCCCTGTAGACGGACGCATTGCGCCAACCAGCACTACCGGCTTGTTGCACTTGACGGTCAGGTCGAGGAAATAGGCAGTTTCTTCCATGGTATCCGTACCATGTGTCACGACAAAACCGTCGGTTTTATCACACTCGGTGTTAATCTTTTTCGCCAGCGTTAACCAGACGTCGTCATTCATATCCTGAGAGCCGATGTTCACCACCTGCTCGCCTTTAACAACCGCGATGTCTTTCAACTGAGGTACGGCTTCAACCAGATTCTCTACGCCTACCTTGCCTGCCGTGTAGTTAGATTTTGTCGCGGAATCACCACCGCCGGCAATGGTCCCACCGGTTGCTAAAATAGTGATGTTTGGCAGTGCAAGCGCCGCGCCGCTGAAACCCATAACCAGTGCGGCAAGTGCCGTTTTCTTGAAAAACTCCATGTTATTTCTCCAGTTACTTGAATTTGCAGCATTATGTCTATCTTACAGATGAATAATGTGACGAGTTCCAATTAACCAGATTTATATCTCCATCAAATTGCCATTCTTAGAGATGGATATCAAAAAAACAGAAAGATACAAAATAAAACGGCACAGAATGTTTCTGTGCCGTTAAAAAGAGGTGAAAATTATTTCAGCGTGCTAACCAGCGTTTTACGATCGTTTTCCAGCGTCACGACGCGGGCACAAACATCTTTGCCAAACTGCTGGAAGTCTTGTTCCTGATTCTTCCATTCGTTCTGAATTGAGGTTTGCAAACCACCGAGGCTCCCGAGCACGCCCTGCAGCGGGTTACCACCGCCTTTGAGCACAGCTTTGGCGCCCATCTCGTTGATGCTGTCCTGCAAAATGCCGCCCATCGCCTGATTCACTAATTGCTGCCCGTCGGCGCGGACCTGGTCAATCGCCTTATAGTGGAAGG
This sequence comes from Citrobacter sp. wls714, assembly GCF_005281025.1. Classification (NCBI taxonomy): domain Bacteria; kingdom Pseudomonadati; phylum Pseudomonadota; class Gammaproteobacteria; order Enterobacterales; family Enterobacteriaceae; genus Citrobacter; species Citrobacter sp. wls714. The sequence continues at coordinate 401,004 of NZ_SZWZ01000031.1, forward strand.
TCAGCCCATCAGTACGATGTTCGATGATGCGGTTCATCTGCGCTTTCAATTGCGCATCCAGCTTGGTTAAGCGGCCACGCATGTTGCTGCTTTCACCGACCTCTTTGGCGATGATTTTGTCCAGTGCCACGCGACCTTTCTCTACGCGCGCTCTGGCACCTTCGTCAATCCACGGCAGGCTGCTACGCAACGCCGCCTGATAATCTTTAGCCTGCTCACGCTGTGCGGCGTTGAGGTTGTACTGCTTACCGTTAAAGGTGACATCACCGGCCTGGGTAATGACCAGATCGCCGTTTTCGCCTTTTACCTGCACCGTTTGTGGGCTCAAAATCACATCGTCACGTGGGGTGACGCTGCACTTGTAATCGGCATGTGCGGCCATCGCCGTGAACGTGAGGACTGCCGCCAGCAGCGTTTTGCGCATCATATCTTTCCCTCAATACAAATCGGGCCGGCATTTGCCGACCCTGTGCTACTTAGTCCCACCAAATATCGAAAAGTTCGCTGGTGCGCACTTCTTCAAGTTTATGCTCTTCCAGCCACTTACGGACGATTGCCTGATGTTCTTCGGTGCATTTGCCGATTTCCTGCAGACAGATCAGACCTTCCCAGGCCAGATAGCCGCTGCCGTCAAAGGCCAGTTTGTTCGGTTCGATAACCTCATTGATAAAGTCATCAACGATTTTATCGACCTGCTCTCCAGATGTACCTTCCGGGAAACGCCATGCAACCGAAAATCCTATTTCCTGGAATTCGTCGATGTGCATTTTTTTACGCAGACGACGGCTACGGTTCTTTGCCATTATTTCACCCTCTCGAACATTAAGTCCCATACGCCGTGGCCAAGACGATGACCACGTTGTTCAAATTTGGTTACCGGGCGCGATTGTGGGCGCGGTACATAATCGTTACTCTCTGACTGGTTTTTATACCCGTCAATCGAGGACATCACTTCCAGCATGTGCTCCGCATACGCTTCCCAGTCGGTTGCCATATGGAACACACCGCCCAGCTTCAGCTTACTTAAGATATGCTCAGCAAACGGTACCTGAACGATACGGCGTTTATTATGACGTGCTTTATGCCATGGGTCAGGGAAAAACAGCTGAACCATAGATAAAGAATTGTCAGGAATCATTTTATGCAGGACTTCAACGGCATCATGGCACATGACGCGCAGGTTCTCGACGCCCTCTTCATGGGCGGAAGCCAGACACGCACCAACGCCCGGCGAGTGTACCTCAATGCCGAGGAAATTTTGTTCTGGACGCGCTTTCGCCATTGCTACCAAAGACGCTCCCATACCGAAACCGATTTCCAGCGTGACTGGCGCATCGCGACCAAACAGTGCAGCGAAATCCACAGGCTCTTCGCTGAACTCAACGCCCATCACCGGCCAGTAGTTTTCCAGCGCGTGTTCCTGCCCTTTCGTCAGTCGCCCCTGGCGACGAACAAAACTACGAATCCGGCGCAGAGGGCGGCCGTTTTCATCAAATTCCGGTGAAATGACGTCGTTCTTCATAAAAGTTTAGTCTGCTGTGTTTGAGTTCTGAAAACGGGCATTATCCAAAGTTAGTTGCCGGATGCAAGTAAAGGAAGAAAGTGAGCAGCGGAAAGTTCCGGTTTACACCCCGTTGCCGCTGTGCTGCAATCTTGCCCCCGGCAATAATGAAACGGTAATCATGCAAGCCTCTCAATTTTCAGCTCAGGTTTTGAGCTGGTACGACAAATACGGGCGGAAAACGCTGCCCTGGCAAATTGACAAGACGCCTTACAAAGTATGGCTCTCTGAGGTGATGCTGCAACAAACTCAGGTTGCCACCGTTATCCCCTATTTTGAACGCTTTATGGCACGCTTTCCGACGGTAACGGATTTGGCCCATGCGCCGCTGGATGAAGTCCTGCATTTATGGACCGGTCTGGGCTATTACGCCCGTGCGCGTAATTTGCATAAAGCCGCGCAGCAGGTTGTGTCGCTGCATGGCGGCACATTTCCACAAACCTTTGATGAGGTAGCCGCCCTGCCTGGCGTTGGACGCTCAACCGCAGGCGCGATCCTTTCACTCTCTCTGGGTCAGCATTTTCCGATTCTCGACGGTAACGTCAAACGCGTGCTGGCTCGCTGTTATGCTGTAAGCGGCTGGCCGGGGAAAAAAGAGGTCGAAAAAAGACTGTGGGAGCTGAGCGAGCAGGTTACGCCAGCCCACGGCGTTGAGCGGTTTAACCAGGCGATGATGGATTTAGGCGCTATGGTTTGTACACGTTCAAAGCCTAAATGTTCGCTATGTCCGCTAGAGAATGGCTGTGTAGCGGCCGCCAATGCAAGCTGGGCGCTGTATCCTGGTAAAAAACCCAAACAGACGTTACCGGAACGTACGGCCTATTTTTTACTGCTACAGCATGATGACGAAGTGCTGCTCGCGCAGCGACCGCCCAGCGGCTTATGGGGTGGTTTATACTGTTTTCCGCAGTTTGACGACGAAGATGGACTGCGCAACTGGCTGGCGCAACGACAAATTAACGCAGATAATCTGACCCAACTTAATGCGTTTCGCCATACCTTTAGCCATTTCCACTTAGATATTGTGCCTATGTGGCTTCCCGTGTCTTCATTCACCTCATGCATGGATGAAGGCAACGCGCTCTGGTATAACTTAGCGCAACCGCCATCTGTTGGACTGGCGGCTCCCGTGGAGCGTTTGTTACAGCAATTACATGCCGGTACACAGGTTTAACGTAGCGGTCGATAGAGAGGATTTTTTATGAGCAGAACGATTTTTTGCACTTTCCTGCAACGCGAAGCAGAAGGCCAGGATTTTCAGCTGTACCCGGGCGATCTGGGAAAACGCATTTATAACGAGATTTCTAAAGAAGCATGGGCGCAATGGCAGCATAAACAGACCATGCTGATTAACGAGAAAAAACTCAATATGATGAACGTCGAACACCGTAAGTTACTGGAACAGGAGATGATTAACTTCCTGTTTGAAGGTAAGGATGTGCATATTGAAGGCTATACGCCAGAGTCATAAAATCCGTTGCCGGATAGCGCTGCGCTGATCCGGCCGACGATTTAATCTGGTCCTTGCAAATAACAAACACAACACGCACTCCCGGAATGATGAAAAAATTTCTCGCGCTTGCCGTTATTGCGCCGTTGCTCATCTCCTGTTCCAGCTCGACCAAAAAAGGCGATTCCTATAACGAAGCCTGGGTCAAGGATACCAACGGTTTTGACATTCTGATGGGGCAATTTGCCCATAACATTGAGAATCTGTGGGGATTTAAGGAAGTGCTGATTGCGGGTCCGAAGGACTACGTAAAGTATACCGATCAGTACCAAACCCGCAGCCACATCAACTTTGATGACGGTACGATAACCGTCGAGACCATTGCCGGGACAGATCCTGCCGGGCATCTGCGTCGGGCAATTATCAAGACGTTGCTGATGGGCGATGATCCGGGTTCTATCGATCTCTATTCTGATGTCGACGACATTAAGATTTCCAAAGAGCCGTTCCTGTACGGACAGGTGGTCGATAATACCGGCCAGCCAATTCGTTGGGAGGGACGTGCAACCAACTTTGCCAACTACCTGCTGCAAACGCGACTTAAAAGCCGCAGCAATGGTCTGCGTATCATTTATAGCGTAACGATCAATCTGGTACCAAACCACCTTGATAAGCGCGCGCATAAATACATCGGCATGGTGCGTCAGGCATCGCGTAAGTATGGCGTCGACGAGTCGCTGATTCTGGCCATCATGCAAACCGAATCCTCGTTTAACCCGTATGCGGTCAGCCATGCCGATGCGCTGGGACTGATGCAGGTGGTACAGCACAGTGCCGGTAAAGATGTGTTCCGCTCGCAAGGGCGCTCAGGCACACCTAGCCGCAGTTTCCTGTTTGACCCGGCCAGCAACATTGATACCGGCACGGCTTATCTGGCCATGCTCAACAATGTCTATTTGGGCGGCATTGATAATCCAACCTCGCGTCGCTATGCGGTGATCACCGCGTATAACGGCGGTGCTGGCAGCGTGCTGCGCGTGTTCTCGAATGATAAAATTCAGGCCGCGAATATCATTAACAGCATGTCCCCGGGAGACGTTTATCAAACTCTGACCACCCGACACCCATCAGCTGAATCACGCCGATACCTTTACAAGGTCAATTCCGCACAAAAATCATATCGACGCCGCTAATGTATCCCTCTTCTGTCCCCTTAAACGAGGTTCAGAAGAGGGAAAAGTGTTAACTCCATCACTCTTTTGCCTTGCAATTAGAAATTGTTTGCAAATATTTGTCACAGGTAACAAAAAAAGAGTGCTTCTCATTGATAGAATCACATCATATAGCCACGGCAAATGTGCCTTTTAAAACATTCATCCGCATTACGGTGTGAGGAAATTAACATGAATCTTAAGCTGCAGCTGAAAGTTCTCTCGTTTCTGCAGTTCTGCTTATGGGGTAGTTGGCTGACTACTCTCGGCTCCTATATGTTTGTCACCCTTAAATTCGATGGTGCATCCATTGGCGCGGTGTATAGCTCGCTGGGGATCGCCGCCGTGTTTATGCCGACGCTGTTAGGGATCGTGGCCGACAAATGGATCAGTGCGAAGTGGGTTTACGCCCTTTGCCATCTGGTCGGCGCAGGGACGCTGTTCGCCGCAGCCGAAGTCACCACGCCAGGCGCCATGTTCTTTGTGATCTTGCTTAACTCTCTGGCCTATATGCCAACGCTGGGGTTAATCAACACCATCTCCTACTATCGCCTGCAATCAGCCGGAATGGATATCGTAACTGACTTCCCGCCAATCCGTATCTGGGGAACCATCGGCTTTATTCTGGCGATGTGGGCAGTAAGCTTCTCCGGCTTTGAACTGAGCCATATGCAGTTGTACATCGGTGCGACATTGTCCCTGATATTGGTACTGTTCACCCTGACGCTGCCGCATATTCCGGTCGCCAATCAGCAGAAAAATCAGAGCTGGTCGTCTATGCTGGGTCTGGATGCCTTTGCGCTGTTTAAAAACAAGCGTATGGCGATTTTCTTCATCTTCTCTATGATGCTGGGCGCGGAGCTGCAAATTACCAATATGTTTGGTAATACCTTCCTGCACAGCTTCGACAACAACCCGCTGTTCTCTGGTAGCTTTATCGTAGAACACGCGTCGGTGATGATGTCGATTTCACAGATTTCTGAGACGCTGTTTATCCTGACCATCCCGTTCTTCTTAAGCCGTTACGGTATTAAGAACGTGATGCTGATCAGTATCGTCGCGTGGATGCTGCGCTTCGGCCTGTTTGCCTACGGCGATCCGACGCCGTTCGGTACCGTACTGCTGGTTCTGTCGATGATTGTTTACGGCTGCGCCTTCGACTTCTTCAACATCTCTGGCTCCGTGTTCGTGGAGAAAGAAGTTCGCCCTGAAATTCGTGCCAGCGCACAGGGTATGTTCCTGATGATGACCAACGGCTTCGGTTGTATTCTGGGCGGTCTGGTGAGCGGCAAAGTGGTTGAACACTACACCCTGAACGGTATTACCGACTGGCAGACCGTGTGGCTGATCTTCGCAGGTTACTCGCTGGTTCTGGCTTTTGCCTTCGTTGCGCTGTTTAAATACAAACACGTACGCACTCCGGCAGGCACGCAGACCATCGCACACTAATCTTTATTGATGAAAGAAGGTCACCATCAGGTGACCTTCTTTTTGACCAGTTCGTAAGCCGGATAAGCGTTTAGTGCCATCCGGCTTTTACTTCAGAACATATCCATACAGACGCTTAATGCCGTCTGCATCCGTCTCACTGTAAACGCCTTGCAACTCCGGCGAGAAACCAGGCAGCAGGTTTACCCCCTCTTCCAACGCCAGGAAGTATTGTTGCACCGCCCCGCCCCAGACTTCACCCGGTACCACGCACAGCACGCCCGGAGGATAAGGCAGCGCACCTTCCGCCGCAATGCGGCCAGCGGCATCACAAATACGCACCAGTTCAACATCACCACGAATAAAAGCGCTGTTCGCATCCTGCGGATTCATCGCCACGGCAGGCAGACTCTCCTGACGGAACATCGCTTTTTGCAGATCTTTCACATCAAAGCTGACGTACAGTGAGTGCATCTCCTGACACAGTTCACGCAGCGTGTAATCCCGGTAGCGCACCGGATACTTGTTGAAGATAGTGGGCAGCACTTCAGCCAGCGGCGTGTCGTTCTCAATGTGTTGCTCAAACTGCGCCAGCATCGCCACCAGTTGCGCCATTTTCTCTGCGCTTTCAGCCGGGGTCAGCAGGAACAGAATCGAGTTGAGGTCGCATTTCTCCGGCACAATGCCGTTTTCACGCAGGTAATGCGCCAGAATCGTCGCCGGAATACCAAACTCAGTATATTGCCCGGTTTGCGCATCAATGCCCGGAGTGGTTAACAACAGCTTGCAGGGATCGACAAAATACTGGTCGCGCGCGTAACCGGAAAAACCATGCCATTTTGCGCCAGGCTCAAAGCTAAAGAAGCGACGCTCGCTGGCAATCACCGCCGTCGGATAGGTTTCCCATGGTTTGCCATCAACCACCGGGGGAATAAACGGCTGAATCATCTTACAGCGGGCAATAATCGCTTTGCGGGCCTCGATTCCCAACGCCACGCATTCCGCCCATAGCCGACGACCGCTCTCGCCTTCATGAATTTTGGCGTTAACATCCAGCGCCGCAAACAGCGGGTAAAACGGACTGGTGGAAGCATGCAGCATAAAAGCGTTGTTCAGCCGCTTATGCGGACAGAACCGCGCCTGGCCGCGAATGTGGTTATCCTTTTTGTGGATCTGCGAGGTTTGCGAGAACCCGGCCTGTTGTTTGTGTACTGACTGAGTGACAAAGATCCCCGGATCGTTAGCATTAAGCTCCAACAGCAGTGGTGAGCCATCGGCCATCATCGGGATAAATTGCTCGTATCCAACCCATGCGGAATCAAACAGGATGTAATCGCACAGGTGACCGATCTTGTCGATCACCTGCCGGGCGTTGTAGATCGTCCCGTCATAAGTGCCGAGCTGAATGATCGCCAGACGGAACGGACGCGGCTGCCCAGCCTTTTGTGGCGCAACTTCACGGATCTGCTGACGCAGGTACTGCTCATCAAAGCAGTGCTCATCAATGCCGCCGATAAAGCCAAACGGATTACGCGCCGCTTCCAGATAAACCGGCGTGGCGCCCGCCTGGATCAGCGCGCCGTGATGGTTCGACTTATGGTTGTTACGGTCAAAAAGCACCAAATCCCCACGCGTCAGCAGCGCATTGGTCACCACTTTATTGGCCGCAGAGGTCCCGTTCAGTACAAAGTAGGTTTTATCCGCGTGGAAAACTTTAGCGGCAAATTTCTGCGCATGTTTCGCTGACCCTTCATGAATCAGCAGATCGCCAAGCTTAACGTCAGCGTTGCACATGTCCGCACGAAACAGATTCTCACCAAAGAATTCGTAGAAATGCCGCCCCGCAGGATGCTTCTTAAAAAATTCACCGTGTTGGTGCCCCGGGCAGGCAAACGTGCTGTTCCCCATTTCGACATACTGGGTCAGTGTGTCGTAGAACGGCGGCAGCAAATCTTCTTCATACTGACAGGCAGCAGATTCCAGCTCCAGCCACTCCTGAGCCTGACCGCGAATGACCGCATTTACGCCCGCTGGCACATCCACATTAGACTCCGCGAACAGAAACACGGGTAAATGAAAACCTGTGCGTTTAAGCAAAGCAAGGATCCCGCAGCGGCTGTCCGCAACGGTAATGACGACTGCCGCAACGTCAGTAAAATCGGTACTGTCCAGCGAGACCACCTGACGATGACTGGACAGACGAGAGACCAGTTCACCACTGGCGGCAATTTTCATTGATTTCATAAGCGCAATAACCCGTTTCGGGAAAATCAAAAGTCCCGGCAAAGCTGCATTGCTTTGCCCACGAAATGACAGGTCAAACTGGTTACCAGCCCCGACCGCCAGACATCAGTAAAAGCAGATAGCCTCTGATCTTACTGTTATCCTGCAGTGAGCGTGCGCTGCCTTCACCGCATGGTGGGAGTGGTAAGATATGTTGCAGGAAGGGACAAGCGTCGCGCAAAAAGGCGATATTGAAGGCGATGTAGGGGGAGTAATTTCATCCCAGGCAGCCCCATTCAGACAGGAGAAAATTCGCGCAATCATGGCACCTTTCACTTACAGGCGCAAGATAAAATCCAGAGCTAAAACCTCACAGATAAACAAACATTTTGTCTGAAATTAGCGGCATAATAATGCAATCTGAAACATAATTTCACCCAGCCAATTGTCTTTAGTATCAAGATGATAATGGGTATGCAGGAGCAAACGTGGTAATCGGACCGTTTATTAATAGCGGCGCCATTTTATTTGGCGGCGTTCTCGGCGCACTACTCAGCCAGCATTTACCGGAGCGCATTCGGGTCTCGATGACCTCCATATTCGGGCTGTGCTCTTTGGGAATTGGTATCTTGCTGGTTATCAAATGCGCCAACCTGCCGGTAATGGTTCTGGCAACGCTGGTTGGTGCATTAATTGGCGAGTTCTGTTATCTGGAAAAAGGGATCAATACCGCGGTTGCCAAAGCGCAGCAGCTTTTCACCCGGTCGGATGCCAACACCACGCACGAATCCTTCATCCAGAGCTATGTGGCCATCATCGTGCTATTTTGCGCCAGTGGTACTGGGATCTTCGGGGCGATACATGAAGGCATGACCGGCGATCCAAATATTTTAATCGCGAAGTCGTTTCTTGATTTCTTCACGGCCATCATCTTCGCCTGTTCGCTGGGGATTGCGGTATCTGCCATTTGCGTGCCGATGCTGGCAATTCAGTTAACGCTTGCCACCTGTGCGGCACTGATTTTACCCCTGACGACGCCAGCTATGATGGCCGATTTCAGCGCCGTAGGTGGACTGCTGTTGTTGGCAACCGGTTTACGTATTTGTGGAATCAAAATGTTTGCGGTTGTGAATATGCTTCCTGCCCTTCTGCTGGCAATGCCGCTTTCCGCCGCGTGGACGGCGTTTTTTGCCTGAGAATGCGTGCAATAGCAGCAATGTGATGATAGATTGTGCAGTCTGCATTGATTTGAAGAAATTTCGTTGACGAAGCGAAGCGAATCAGGTTTAATGCGCCTCGTTGCCCGGATAGCTCAGTCGGTAGAGCAGGGGATTGAAAATCCCCGTGTCCTTGGTTCGATTCCGAGTCCGGGCACCAAATTCATATCAACGGACCTCCACGGAGGTCCGTTTTTGCATTCCAGACCCACCAAAATCAGCGTCTCGCGAATCTCCCAATTCCACTGAACTCAACCAAATTCTACCCGCATCAAGTCCCTTGCGAGGGTACAAATGAGGGTATAGTCTGGTTCGATAATCGGTGTACCCTCAAATCACCCAGGAAACCAGCTATGGCACTGACTGACGCTAAGATCCGGGCAGCAAAGCCGGACGAAAAATCCTACAAACTCGCCGACGCCAATAACATGTTTTTGCTTGTTCACCCTAACGGCTCAAAGTACTGGCGGCTGCGCTATCGTCATCTCGGCAAAGAGAAAACACTGGCGCTTGGTCAGTATCCCGAAGTCTCACTGTCAGAAGCGCGCGAAAAACGCGATGAGGCCAGAAAACTCATATCTGATGGCATTGACCCGTGCGAGCAACGCAGAGCGAAGAAAGCAGCACCGGAGGCCATAAATACTTTTGAGCTCGTTGCCCGTCAATGGCATAAGAGCAATAAAAAATGGTCCGAAACTCACAGCGAGAAGGTGCTCAAAAGTCTTGAGGGTCACGTATTTCCCTATATAGGTTTACGCGATATCACCACCCTCAGAACTCCCGATTTACTTGTTCCCGTAAAGGCTGCCGAAGCCAAAGAGATATATGAGATTGCAGCCCGCCTTCAGCAGCGTATCACAGCAATTATGCGTTATGCTGCCCAGTCAGGCATTATCAGCTATAACCCTGCAGTGGATATGGCTGGTGCTTTAACGACGGTGAAACGCCAGCACCGCCCTGCTCTTGCCCTGAGTCGTATTTCAGAACTCCTTGAACATCTTGATGCATACAAAGGCCAGCCCCTTACAAGACTGGCGACCAAACTCACCCTGCTTATCTTCATCCGTTCCAGTGAACTACGCTTTGCCCGGTGGACTGAGATAGACTTCGAGAAAGCCATGTGGACCATTCCTCCGGAACGAAAACCTATTGAAGGGGTTAAGTATTCCCATCGTGGATCCAAAATGCGAACAGAACATCTGGTACCGCTCTCCACTCAGGCACTGGATATTCTGAAAGAGATCCACACCATCAGCGGGGAATATGAATTGATTTTCACTGGCGATCACAATCCGTGGAAACCCATGAGTGAAAATACGGTGAATAACGCGCTGCGTCTTATGGGCTATGATACAAAGGTCGATGTCTGTGGGCACGGCTTCAGGGCAATGGCATGCAGTTCATTGATTGAGTCAGGATTGTGGTCAAAAGATGCTGTGGAGCGACAAATGAGCCATCAGGAGCGTAACGGTGTTCGTGCCGCGTATATCCATAAAGCGGAATTTCTGGATGAGCGCAGGCTGATGCTGCAATGGTGGGCTGATTTTCTGGATGCAAACCGTGAAAATCCGGTCTCACCTTTCGATTACATCAGACAACAACACTTATAATCCATTCTCCCGGCAAGGATGCCGGGAGAATGTTTCCTTCTTTTTTTCCTTTCCCTGTATACCTTTATTCACAGAGGGGTTGATGACTCACTGACACCGGACCCTGTGCTGAAATATGTTACGTATGTCCTGGGGATTATCTATACTACCTGCTTTAAAGCAGGTCACAGCAATTAACGATAAGATAAGACACAAAATAACGAGATATCACTATGAGTTTTTTAACGGATGAAGAAATTAATGCACTGACAATAAAACGAATGATTTTTCATGTCGTTGGTGGAGAACTGGAGATCCCCGTGCTGCTCAGTGAAATATCACCACCTGAACACGTCGATTTTTTTCTGGAACGGATTAAGTCTGCATTAAGCGGTAACATGTTCCGGTTTACGGAGTTGTCCAATACCGAACGTATTCTTCGCCTCATAAGGAACAATGCCGATACTGATACCAGTTGCTTCACTGAACAGTCCACTTTTCTGGCAAACGATTTTCAGTCTCACCACCACACAAAAAATGCCAGTATGGGAGTATTTTTTCTTTTTGAGCTTCACGCCCTCAACGATGAGAAACTGTTTGCTCTCATTAAATATGATAATGAGGATGTGGTACGTTACGTGCTGGATGCGGAGGGGAACGAGTTTCAGGTTCCCAGACTCGAACGTTTCCGCGAAAGCTTCGTCAAGAAAGCAGAAGCCATGCAGAAAATTGCTCTGGTCCGCCTGACGGCAGATGCTCAGGGTGGACAAGTTGTTGTACGGGATCGCAGCAAACGAACCAATATCTCCGTTTATTTTGAGCGTTTTCTACAGGTACAGCGCGTCAACAATACAACCGACCTCAGCGACAAACTGGTTGCCGCACTCAAGGATGTCTTCAAAAAGCACCGCGACCTGTTACCGGACGACATCAGACGTAGCGGTGTTAACAAGATTTATGAAACGCTACATCACGGGGCGCAGGATTTTAACACCGATGAGCCCCTTTCCCTGCTGAACCAGATTTTTGGGCCAATGGAAGAAGATCATCCACTGGTCAAATCCTTTACCCGTAAAATAAAAGACCTGGGAATTTCAGGTGAATCTTTCCGGATCACCCCTGAGAACATCCCTAAGCCACGGAAAAGAAAACTGGAAACTCTGGAAGATGTTATTGTTATCTACGATGAGGATAATGCCCCGGACATCCAAACGATGGAAGACGGGCGAAAACGTATAGTGATAGTGACTGCAGGGCTGGTGACAGATGACATCGATACTGGAAAAAATAGGTAAGGCAATTGACTGCTCACGCCGCGCATCTGATCTGGTGATCACGGAGGATCAGCAGACAACCACCCGGAAACTGTTCATTTCCGGTACCATGGATAATGACACCCTTCAGTTATGGGGGGAAGTGACAGATGCTGATTCCGAAAACCTCCGGATCACCTTTGTTGATGACAGCCGGGATGATATCCACCCTGCGCAGGGTATCCCCGGTCAGAAGCACTTTATCACTATCATCAGCGATGAGATTCCCGGGATTCTGCGACTCTTTACCCCTGAAGGGTGGCGTACATTTTTACTCGGGGATCCTGGGCTTCGTCAGTATCGCCTTATCTACGCCCTGTTCGTCAGCGAGGCATTTGAAACACAACAGTGGAAGGTCGAGCCGTGGGAAAAAATGCACCCGGAGGAGAGTGGCATCGACGTTATTCCCCAGACAACCTCCGTCACAAAAAGTATCATCAGATGCTTTTCGACCGACTTTCTTCCTCCGGATACTATAGCCCCCTGGATCTTAGTGTCCGGAGACAAATTGACAGACGGACCAATGAGGCTCTGGGCATCACTCGCCTGCCGGGAGTTATTGAAATGTTTCGTCAATGAGCTTTTTGCCGCCGAAATAAAAAAGGTCGGACTATCAGGAAAACCGCCGCGAAAAATCCCATTCGGAGAAGAACATGCGGCCCTGCCCGCCTTTTATGTCATTCAGGAAACGGCAAAATGGATTTTTCTTGAAGGAAATGAAACAGAGCTTAAACATACCTTTCTCTCCAGTGAACTGGCCAGAGAATGGCCTGAGGGTGTCACGTTTTGTGAAGGCATTGTGTGTCGACTTCCCCCGGCACTGGAGTCAGCCCGGCTGCTCTACAAGGCCCATATCCGGACAGGGGGAAAAGACACCCTGAAATCACTGGGTGATTTGCGAAAAGGCCTGACAGAGGACACCCAAAAAATTTTGCAGCAGTCGCGGGATCTGTCTTCCGCGTTGTGGAAAGATATGGCTCTGGTCATCAGCACTCTGGTCCTTCGCTACAGTCTGGAGGCCCTGAAGGAAAGTGGCCCGCAAAAAGTGTATGCCCTGGCATTTTGTGCACTGGCCCTGTATATCGCCATCTCATACGGAATGTCGGTCTATATCAACCGTCATGCCCTTTCACTGCTGGAAAAAAACAGAACCATCTGGAGAAGTAAGTTATATGGTTTTCTGGATGAACAGGATTATCAGGAACTGGCAGGTTTTCCCGTAAAGGCCGCAATACGGTCATATCACCGGGTTGAGCGAATAACGTCGGCCATTGTGCTCATTCTGGTCACGCTATTACTTACAGCTGCAGCAAGTGAATTCTGGTCACTCAGTATGCTCCTGCAGTCGGGCTACACCTGGGTTATGAGTGCGTTACAGATTCTGACTCCCCCGTGGGCTCTGCGCAGTCCGAACGGTTTTACTGTCTATCCTTCATGACTGGAATAAAACAACCAGGGATCATAGCTGGCTCTGATAATGGACAACACGTATGGTAATCAGTCCTCAGGTTGCTAAACAGAAGTTCATTTTGATCGGGTAATAATATCTTCTTCTCAGTAAACAGGAGAACGATGAAAAAAAATAGATAGTTTAAGCGCTCGTCTTGCTGAGGTAGCAAAGAAAACAAAAAGAACTAAGCATAAAGCCATTAGGGATTTATTAGTAAGTAGAATTGCTTTATGCAAACCATCGTCAACACATATTTTTCGGCAAAGATAAAAGAAGGCTTTTCTTAACTGCATTCATGATTGTTTGACGGAAAAGGGAATTAATAATGGTTACCCTACCTCAGATTTTCTGATTATTGGCTCCCAGTGGTTAATTATAAATAACCAAAGCATTTAGTGGATAATGAAGATGAAGAAATTTTAGATAAAAGCATCAAAGAACGTTTCTATTTATGTCCAGGAAACGAAACTACATTAGGACAGATAATAGTTCTTTAAAATGAAGAACCATCTCCGTTACTAAAGGAAAATCTAAAATATACTGAATTCGTAGGAATGGGTGTTTCGAATAGTAGAAAAGGATTTTTCCCTGCCTGAAAGGTAATTATTGATGGTCCACTAAGTTTTTCAATTATCAATAAAGTTATTATTAGCACAGAATGTAATTTAATACTATCCTAAGCACAAATTTTTGGTGCGATCGACTCTGTTTGAAAAAAAACACATATGATTTTCCGTATATTAGTTGAATTTTGGTTCATACCGAGTATCCTGTAGGTAAATACTCTGGAGGTTTGATGTCTCTCACTTCTTTACAACTCTTCAAAAACCTCTCCGATGAAACCCGTCTGAGCATCGTGTTGCTGCTCAGGGAGATGGGAGAGCTATGCGTGTGCGATCTTTGCACGGCGTTGGATCAGTCGCAGCCCAAGATCTCCCGTCATCTGGCAATGCTACGTGAAAGTGGATTATTGCAGGATCGCAAACAGGGCAAGTGGGTTCACTACCGCTTATCCCCGCATATTCCTTCCTGGGCCGCTCAGGTGATTGAGCAGGCCTGGTTAAGCCAACAGGACGACGTACAGGCCATCGCCCGTAAGTTGGCATCGGCAAACTGCTCTGGTAGCGGTAAGACTGTTTGCATCTAAAAAATTTGCCTGAACACATATGATTTTTCGAATGTGAGGTATTTGGAATGAAAACGTTAACGGTGTTTGACCCGGCAATGTGCTGCAGTACCGGCGTATGTGGTTCAGATGTCGATCAGGTTCTGGTTGATTTCTCTGCAGATGTGCAGTGGCTGAAAGGACGTGGCGTACAGGTTGAACGTTACAATCTGGCACAGCAGCCTATGAGCTTTGTTCAGAACGAGAAAGCGAAAGCATTCCTGGAAGCATCTGGAGCAGAAGGGCTTCCGCTACTGCTGTTGGATGGCGAAACGGTGATGGCAGGGCGGTACCCAAAACGTGCTGAGATAGCTCGCTGGTTTGGTATACCGCTGGAGAGGGTAGGGTTAGCTCCCACCAGTTGCTGTGGTGGTAATACTTCCTGTTGCTGATATGTCAGGAGGACATATGAAATTCTTACAGAACATCCCGCCTTATCTGTTTTTTACCGGTAAGGGAGGCGTAGGAAAAACCTCCATTTCCTGCGCGACGGCTATCCGCCTTGCCGAACAGGGTAAACGGGTTTTGCTGGTCAGTACCGATCCTGCCTCGAATGTCGGACAGGTATTCGACCAGGCTATCGGTAACACCATTCGCCCTGTGACGGCAGTTCCTGGACTTTCCGCTCTGGAGATTGACCCGCAGGAAGCCGCCCAACAATACCGCTCCAGAATCGTTGATCCTGTCAAAGGTCTTCTGCCTGATGACGTTGTTAACAGTATCAGCGAGCAACTTTCAGGAGCCTGTACCACTGAAATTGCGGCGTTTGATGAGTTCACCGGCTTATTGACAGACGCTTCCCTTCTGACCCGCTTCGATCACATCATTTTTGATACAGCGCCGACGGGCCACACGATTCGCCTTCTCCAGCTTCCCGGTGCCTGGAGTAGCTTCATTGAAAATAATCCAGATGGTGCTTCCTGTCTTGGCCCAATGGTCGGGCTGGAAAAGCAGCATGAGCAGTATGCTAATGCAGTAGAGGCGTTATCCGATCCTGAACGTACCCGCCTGGTTCTGGTTGCAAGACTGCAAAAATCTACGCTGCAGGAAGTCGCCCGCACCCATGAAGAACTGGCTGCAATTGGCCTGAAAAACCAGTACCTGGTTATTAATGGTGTGCTACCTAAAACCGAAGCTGAACATGACGCCCTGGCCGCTGCGATATGGCAACGTGAGCAGGAGGCACT
Organism: Citrobacter sp. wls714; assembly: GCF_005281025.1. Classification (NCBI taxonomy): domain Bacteria; kingdom Pseudomonadati; phylum Pseudomonadota; class Gammaproteobacteria; order Enterobacterales; family Enterobacteriaceae; genus Citrobacter; species Citrobacter sp. wls714. The sequence continues at coordinate 416,798 of NZ_SZWZ01000031.1, forward strand.
GGCAAATCTTCCTGCCGGTTTATCTGAGCTACTGACAGATACCCTATCACTACAGCCAGTCAATATGGTTGGTGTTTCAGCCTTAAAGGGACTGCTGGATACCCGTTCTGAGGCATTACCGCTCCCGGTAACGAACATCCAGTACACACCTGAAAACTTATCGCTCTCTGGCCTGGTCAATGATATCGCCCGCAGTGAACACGGCCTGATTATGCTGATGGGCAAAGGTGGCGTAGGGAAAACCACGATGGCTGCTGCCATCGCCGTAAGGCTGGCGGACATGGGATTTGACGTGCATCTCACGACCTCTGATCCTGCTGCACACCTGAGTACAACGCTGAACGGCAGCCTCAAAAACCTGCAGGTCAGCCGCATCAACCCTCACGATGAAACCGAACGCTATCGCCAGCATGTTCTTGAGACGAAGGGAAGAGATCTGGACGAAGCAGGGAAACGGCTACTGGAGGAGGATTTACGCTCTCCCTGTACTGAAGAAATTGCCGTGTTTCAGGCTTTTTCCAGGGTGATTCGTGAAGCGGGTAAACGGTTTGTTGTCATGGATACCGCCCCTACGGGACACACGCTATTGCTGCTGGATGCGACCGGGGCTTACCACCGGGAGATTGCCAAAAAAATGGGGAGTAAAGGTCATTTTACTACCCCAATGATGCAGCTTCAGGATCCGGATAGAACCAAAGTTCTGCTTGTTACGCTTCCTGAAACCACACCAGTGCAGGAAGCGGCAAACCTGCAGGCTGACCTTGAAAGAGCGGGGATTCATCCGTGGGGCTGGATTATCAATGACAGCTTTTCCATTGCGGATACGCGTTCTTCGTTGCTTTGCCAGCGTGCTCATCAGGAACTGCCTCAGATTGAGGCTGTTAATAATCAACACGCTGACCGTATAGCGCTTGTTCCGGTGCTGGCGTCAGAGCCCACCGGTATTGAAAAGCTCAGAGAATTGATGAGTTAATTTTTTGGCATATACAGGGCGACAAAGTCGCCCTGTCAGGAGGTTTTATGTTACTGGCAGGCGCTATTTTTGTCCTGACCATTGTTTTGGTTATCTGGCAACCAAAGGGATTAGGGATTGGCTGGAGTGCAATGCTGGGCGCTGGACTGGCTCTGATATCTGGTGTTGTGCATGTGGGCGATATTCCGGTGGTGTGGAATATCGTCTGGAACGCGACGGCAACATTTATTGCCGTGATTATTATCAGCCTGCTGCTTGATGAATCAGGCTTTTTCGAATGGGCGGCATTGCATGTTTCGCGCTGGGGTAAAGGTCGTGGCCGTTTGCTCTTTACGTATATCGTTCTGCTCGGTGCAGCGGTAGCGGCACTGTTTGCCAACGATGGTGCGGCATTGATTCTTACTCCAATTGTCATCGCCATGCTGCTTGCATTAGGTTTCAGTAAAGGTACTACTCTGGCATTTGTCATGGCTGCCGGGTTTATTGCCGATACAGCCAGCCTGCCGCTTATCGTGTCGAACCTGGTGAATATCGTCTCGGCGGACTTCTTTGGTCTGGGATTCACCGAATATGCATCGGTAATGGTGTCGGTGGATATTGCAGCCATTGCTGCCACTCTTGTTATGCTGCATCTTTTCTTCCGCAAAGATATTCCGCCGACTTACGACCTGGCTCTCCTGAAAGCACCCGCAAAGGCGATTAAAGATCTGGCAACCTTCAGAACCGGCTGGATAGTTTTAATTCTTCTGCTGGTTGGCTTTTTCGTCTTGGAGCCGTTGGGTATCCCGGTCAGCGCGATTGCGGCGGCAGGGGCCATCATTCTGTTTGCGGTGGCAAAACGCGGCCATGCCATTAACACCGGTAAAGTGCTGCGTGGGGCACCCTGGCAGATCGTCATCTTCTCATTGGGGATGTACCTGGTGGTCTACGGTCTGCGCAACGCAGGGCTAACCGAATACCTTTCAGGTGTGCTGAACGTACTGGCGGATAAAGGACTCTGGACTGCGACGCTGGGTACTGGCTTCCTGACGGCTTTCCTGTCTTCCATCATGAACAACATGCCTACCGTGCTGGTTGGCGCTCTTTCTATCGATGGAAGCACTGCAACTGGCGTTATTAAAGAGGCGATGATCTACGCCAACGTGATTGGCTGCGATCTGGGCCCGAAAATTACACCTATTGGTAGCCTGGCAACGCTGCTCTGGCTGCATGTACTTTCACAGAAGAACATGACCATCACCTGGGGATATTATTTCCGCACCGGGATCATCATGACTCTGCCTGTGCTGTTTGTAACGCTGACCGCGCTGGCGCTACGTCTCTCTTTCACTTTGTAATGAGATACAGATATGAGCAACATCACTATTTATCACAATCCGGCCTGCGGCACGTCGCGTAATACGCTGGAGATGATCCGCAACAGCGGTAATGAACCGACCGTTATTCATTACCTTGAAAATCCACCGTCACGCGATGAGCTGGTCAAACTCATTGCAGATATGGGCATTTCCGTTCGGGCTTTGCTACGTAAGAACGTCGACCCGTATGAGGAACTGGGTCTTGCAGAAGATAAATTTACTGACGACCAGCTAATCGACTTTATGCTGAAACATCCGATTCTGATTAACCGTCCGATTGTAGTGACGCCACTGGGAACTAAACTTTGCCGTCCTTCGGAGGTGGTTCTGGATATCCTTCCAGATGCCCAGAAAACGGCTTTCACCAAAGAAGATGGTGAAAAAGTCGTTAATGATGCAGTTAAAAGACTGAAATAAAGATGAAGGGGGCATTTGCCCCCTTCATCTTTATTTCGTCATTTCTTCCAGCAAATACCAACCGGCTCTTCGCTCTGTAGCGCTGTTAATGCAATACGCTTTGCATACTGCTCTTCCACATCAGAGATGAGAGGCTGCTCGCGGTTCGCCCTGGTCTTCAGGAATAGTGAAGACGGTTCAGCTGCCGCCAGGCTGTTATTAACAACCCATGCCCACGGCTCGATGTGCAGTGCCCAACTAAAACTGACCACTGCATTAGATTTTTTCCAGTATCTATTTTCTGATTCGTTTTGTGGCAACTCACTGTTATATTCGTGCTGTCTGAGTATGCCATAATATCCAACGATATAGTCCGTTATTGCGTGGGCTGCATAGCTGAAGCTTACGTAATCCGTTACTGGCACCCAGTCATTCTTCAGACTTCGGAAGAAGCGTTCCTTTGGACTATTGACGCTCATATGTCAAGAGCGGGCTATTGGGCATAGGCTGGATCCGATAAAATCAATAAGTAGAGTTCTCGGACGATGTAGCGTTTGAGGCATCTCAGGATCTCTTTAGTCGATAGTCCTTCACCAGTTCATCTGTCAACATAGATTCTGGTGCGCGGATCACTACGCATACGCACAAGGGCTATTGTCCACAGAGCATTTTTTGCTTCACGTGAGCCTCCACGGTTTAATCTATGCCTGACTGTTTTTCCTGGTGATGCTGGTAGTGAATTTACGCCAATGAGCGATGCCGGGACCGCTTCATTTTTTAAACGTTCGGGGTGAGCATCTGCAATGGCCAGCAGTATGGCTGTCGCCTGTGGACCTACACCAAACTGACTACGAAGATTACTGGTATATTTACGGGTCAGTTTATCCAATGATTCATCCAGTTCATTCATCTCTTCAGTCAGGGCCATTCATCGTTTCGCAAGGCTTCAAAGCGTGCTGTAGAAAGCTATACGCAATGGAGAGTACTTTGAAACTTCTCAGCTAATGCAGGAGGCTACGCATTCGTGCAGTTTCGATATACAGAGGTTGTCACGAACATCCTACGGGGCACTGACCAGCAGCGCACGAAGCTGATTAATCGCCTGAGTGTGGGCTTTTACTGTACTACGTCGGGCAATACTAATAATCCTGAGAGATTCACTCGCACCGCACTGCATTTTCTGCATCCAGTGGATCTGACTTCCCTTCAAGCCTGTGTTTTGAGCGTTCTGGCCTGTTAACTTCGACAACATAAATCTCATTTTTAATAAAATAGTGTGTTAATGCGGTAGCATACGTTCCGGTTCCTTCGATGTGTGAGAGAGGCGTCGGGAGCTTCGAATGAACACGGTAATTCCCCCGTACAAGTTGTATCACCTTTATAAGTGCGCTGTATGTACTTCCTGTGAAAAAGGCTCTGGCTGGCAGGGGTTATACCACCGGATGCAGCATCACTGCATAACGGTCGCACTGGACCAGACACTCACCACAGCCGTTACAGCGGCCAGCATCGACCTTCGGCAGGCTGGATTCGTCAATAGTACAGGCCCGTTGTGGGCAAACTTCCACACAGCGATCGCATCCCCGGGAGCTGTGAATGCAGGCATCAGTAAAAACTGGACGAAGCCGGGTGTCGAAGCACGGCTGCGGCTGTAATGCTCCCGTCGGGCACGTCTGAATGCACGCCGCGCAGCCATCACAGCTGGCGTATTCAATAGCCAATCGCGGGAACCCCTCCTGATGGGGAACCAATACACCCATCGGGCAAGTCTGAACGCACTGCTGACATTTATCGCAGCGGGCAAAAAATTGCGCGATGGTCACCGCGCCGGGCGGCAGCGGCCACGGTGGCAAAGCGGCTGGCGGCGGCGTAACGTTACGTGATGCTGTCACAAACGCCCGAAACAACCCTCGACGACTGACGTGGCGATGAGACATATATTGCTGGTAATAGCGTTCGGTTTTATTCATCAGAAGAAAATCCGTGCTTCTACTGGGTTAAGCCCCTGTTGCTGTTTAACGTCCTGCAAATAGAGTTCGGCTACCTGCGCCAGCCGGGCGTAAAACGGGCTGACGTGGTTATGTTGCAGGCATTCAAGATAGCGCGGTGCCCAGGGCAGCAGGAACTGTTCCAGCAACGCCGTGGCGGCTCGGGGATTATCACGTTCGATAAATGCGGAACTGGCCAGCAGCATCAGACCAAACTGATCTTCCGGCTCCTGTTGTTGGCCATCAAACGCCAGACCGTGACTGCGTAAAAATCCGCGGTAGCGGGCCGTGGTTTCGCCCATCAGCAGGTTATCTTTTTCCAGATAGACCGAGCCCCAGGGCGGCGCGACCATTTCCCCCTGACCTTCGAACAGCACTGAATATTGCCAGCCGAGTTCTTCATCAGCATCCATGGGCCTGGCTTCACACAGTTGAGTGATGGTGTGCAGATCGCGCCAGGCATACAGCGACGGCAGGGTTGGCAGGCATTCAATCAGCGCCTTAACTTCAGGACGTTGTGGCGAATAATAAAACAGCGCGCCAAGAATACGCGGCAGTATAGCGGCAGAAGACATACATCATTCCTTCTTAATACGGCGATCGGGCAGGCCGAAACCCACCCGACAGAGCGTTACATCGGCAACGTCCAGAGATTGTAAAACGCGATACGGCCAATCAGTTCGGCAGCAATCACCACAACAGCGCTGGCGAACAGCAGCGTCTGGCCGCTTCTGGCGCGGATATACACCAGCGCACCCAACGTGCCAGCCGCCAGCAGTACAGTCTGGGCGGTAAACCAGTCAGACTGCGCCGCTGCCAGCGGGGCATCGGCCAGCAGGATGGTGGACAGGTAGCCTGGCCGCAGACAGAAACTGACGATAATCCCGACGATGCTGACTATCAGCCCCAGACGGCACACGCCCAGCGCAGCCGCCAGCGCCCCTCCGCCGATCAGCGGTGTCAGCAGCATAACGACGGTGGTCCAGGACGAACTCCAGGTGGTCACCGTCGGCAAGTGGTATATGCGCGGAATAGCGAAAACAAACACCACGCCAACCGCCGCCGCAACCCAGGCCAGCGCGATAAACAGCTTACGCGCCCCGCGATCCAGCAGCAATCCCAGCGCTGCGATGCCTGCGATGGTACCAAAAACCGCCGAGAGCGCGATTTCGTTGCTCATCGGCGAAGACCCGACGCGGAACAGCATATTCATGGCGCGTAGTGGCTGCCCAACATGGAAAATACCCATCACCACGCCCAGACCAAACAGGCATACCGCAGCGAACAGGCCTATTGTCAGACGGCGCGGCTCAATATGGCCCATCGCGTTGCCGATCAGCAGCACAGTGAACGCGCCAACCGCGCTCTGCGTCAGAACCGTAAAGAAAACCAGCGGTAACTCATGCATGACGCACCTCCCGTAAATTCTGAATCGCGCCTTCCGTATCGCCGGTTGGCCGCGCTTTCGGATGCGGTTTCACCACCAGATTGGGATGGGTAAAGTTGGCAGATGGCAGAGGGGCGATTTGGTTCTCCACACCGTACTTCTGGCGCAGTTCATCGATCGGCCCAAAATCCAGCGCGCGCTGCGGGCAGGAATCCACACAAATCGGACGCAGATTCTCTTCCAGCCGATCCAGACAACCGTCGCATTTGCGCATCACTTTCGCTTTGGCATCAAACTGCGGCGCACCATACGGGCAGCGCATTTCACAGTAGCGGCAGCCCACGCAGAGGGAATCGTCCACCAGAACCAGCCCGTCTTCCTCGCGCTTGTGCATCGCCCCGGTCGGGCAGCCCGCTACGCAGGTGGGTTGATCGCAATGATTACATGCAATCGACAGTTAGTAGCTGAAGGTGTCGTTGTGCCAGCTATCACCTTCCTGCACCCAACTGCCGCCGCCGTATTCATACACCCGGCGCAGCTTCGGTCCCACATCTAAATCTTTGTTGTCCTTACAGCTCACCTGGCAGGTTTTACAGCCCGAGCAGCGCGAGGAGTCAACGTAAAAGCCATACTGTTTCATTTTTATTCACTCCTTAAGCGCGTTTAATCTCAACCAGGTTGGTGTGCTGCGGGTTACCTTTCGCCAGCGGCGATGGCAGATGGCTGGTCAACGAGTTAATACAACCGCCGACATCAACACCTTCATTGTTAAGACGTGTCCACGCGCCCTGCGGCATCGCCGCCACGCCTGGCAGAATGCGGTTGGTCACCTTACAGGGGATCTCCACCACGCCGCGATCGTTGAACACGTGCACGATATCGCCGGAAGCGAGCTGCCGCGCACGGGCATCAATCGGGTTAAGCCATACCTCATCCGGTACCGCTTCATGCAGAGCCAGCACGTTGGTGTAGGTAGAGTGGGTATGGCCTTTGGTGTGGAAACCGCTGAGCTGTAGCGGGTATTTCGCCGTCAGTTCTTTATTCAGATGCGACTCTTTCACCACGCAGAACTCCGGTACCGCCGGGATGCGATCGCCTTCCGGCAGGGTCCATTTCTGCGCCAGGTCCGCCAGCGCCTGGGAGTAAATTTCGATCTTGCCGGACGGCGTCTCCAGCGGATGAGCTACGGCATCTTCGCGGAAATCGATAAACGCAATGCTCTGGCGTTCGGTGGCGATTTTCTGGTCGATGATCCCTTTGTTTTTGGCGACCGACCATTCTGGCAGATACGGGCGTTTCTCGCGTATTTGCTGATAGTGATATTCCGCCCACTGAGCCTGGGTGCGCCCTTCGGTGTACTGCTCGCGCAGCCCCAGATGCCCGGCGATATCGGCGCAGATGTCATAGGTGCTGCGCACTTCCCACATCGGCGCGATGGTTTTTTGCAGGGCGATCATATAGTTGTGGGAACCCGCCGCATAGGAGCTGTCCACCAGATCTTCCGCTTCCAGATAGCTGGTTTCCGGCAGCAGTAGATCGGCGTATTTAGCGCTCGGCGTCATATGGTTTTCAATCACGATGATGGTTTCGCACAGCGATTCATCGACGAGGATTTTACGGGTACGGTTGATGTCACCGTGCTGGTTCAGCAGCGCGTTACCGGCCTGATTGAAAAACAGCTTAATGCCGACGTTGAGCTTCTCGACTCCTTTCACGCCCATGGTGGTGGCGGTCATTTTTTCCGGATTGAGGATCGCATCGGTCCACAGATAGCAGGGGATCGATGCTTTAACCGGGTTGGTGCCGGTAGGCAGCAGCGGCACGCCGTATGGGGTGCCATAAGGCCAGTTGCCGTTATTGGTGCCCGGCAATCCAAAATGGCCGGTGATTGCGGGTAGCGTCTGGATAGCGCGTACCGTTTGTTCGCCGTTAGCATGACGCTGCGGGCCCCATCCCTGACCAATATAGCAGGCGCACGCCGCTGCGATTTCCCGCGCCAGCTGTTTTATACGCGTTGCCGGGATACCGGTGATCTGCGCCGCCCATTCCGGCGTTTTCTCAATGCCGTCGTCGCCGGTGCCCATCACGTAGTCTTTATAGCTGGCGTTAGGCGCCGCGTTTTCCGGCAGTGTGGAGCGGTCAAAACCGACGCAGTATTGATTGACCAGCGCTTCGTCAATCAGCTTTTCGCTAATCAGCGTATGGGCCAGACCGGCCACCAGCGCGGCGTCGGTGGTAGGGCGGATCGGCAACCATTCGGCATGCTCGGTGACCACTGAGTCGGTATAGCGCGGATCGATAATCACCACCCTGGCTTTTGATGCTTCCAGCGCCCGGCGCAGCTCTTCCACCTGGGCACCGCCCGACATGCGCGTTTCCGACAGATTCATCCCGAAAAACACCACCAGATCGGAATGGGCGATTTGCGAGAAATGGCTGCCGACGTATTTACCGTGGGTATACGGAGTGGCGCTGGCAATTTGCGCGGTGGAGTAAGTGTTATGGTAATTGAGATAGCCGCCGGTGAGATTTAACAGACATTTCCAGGCGGGCATTCCCTGGGTGTGATAATAGGCCCCGGACTGATAGTTGTAATAAATGGCTTCGCGGCCATATTTTTCGGTTACGCGTTGAAGTTCCGCCGCAATAAACGCGGTGGCTTCTTCCCAGCTAATACGCTTGAATTTGCCTTCGCCACGTTTACCGACCCGCTTCATGGGATATTTAATGCGATCCGGACTGTACACGCGCCAGCGATTGGATCGCCCACGTAAGCAGGGGCGAATCTGGTGTTGGCCAAATACCGTATCATCAATCGCGTCTTCGGGTTCGATACGCACGATGCGATCATCTTTAACGATCACCTTCAGCGCGCAGCGACTGCCGCAGTTAACCAGGCAGGCACTATGGCGCACGGTTTCACCATTGTTTATAGTGGCTGCTTCCGGCGCCGCCAGCGCACTTGATGAAAATGGCACAGAAATCGCGTTGCTTAATACAACGGCAGAACCAATTTTTGCTGCTGTCGTGACAGTCTCCCGCCGTGAGATTTGTATATTTAAAATCTCATTTAGTCTTTTTTTTCATTATAAGTACCCTCATTGCATCCAAGGAGGACCTTAATTTACATAAGATTTTCACAGATTGATTATGATCAAGGTATATATATTTATAAATCTAATGAATTAGAAACTGTGAAGTGACGTGATTAATAAAAGCGCACCATCAGTGGGGTAAAAATTAGCTTACAGAGAGGGTGACGTAGCAGCGCAACAACTCTTTCGCATGGTTGACAGGCAATGTATTGATGACAACAACTATATTAATTACAATGCAATATTAAATTGCACAAAAAAATATTATAAAATAGTGCATTTGCCCTATTTTGCTAAAAACACACTTTTTTCAGGTAGCTATTGTGGCATGACCATTCTATGATGGTAAAGAAAAGCTAAATACGCCCAAATATACAAAAAAGGTTTGATTCATACCCCCCCACTCTTGGGGCTTTTTTTGTAGTTTACAACCTATTTGGATTTCTCCTACAATTAGGACAGGACAGTGCGGGAAATACCCATCAGGACAAAATTTCTTTATACCTGCCTCCCGGGAATCAAAATAATTTATGATACAGATCATTTTCAATTAATATTAAAAATATATACTGCAGTCCCACAAGGAAGTCAGAATACAGCAAGTTACACTGTTTATTTACCGGGAAGAATGATGTCGCATACTCCCGGTTTTTTTTGATAAAAAACTATGATGTTTGTCATTTTTAATAATCTAATTTATTAATGCGAATGGATTGCAATTATGATATTGTTTTTACTCATTTTTTTATTTTTAAGGACAAGAGGTTTATTCATTTTTTGGCAGATAACCTATTTTTGATAAAAATGCACACAGTCTCATATGAGCTACTTTTCAGAAACGTTGCTAATAACTCATTTATCAATATACTTTATCAAATAATTATCAGTAGTCTCATCAATCGTCTCCAGAATGATAAAATGATGTCATAACCTCTTGAAACCCCAGATGATTCCCTGTTTCAAACCATCAGAAAACTTCATGCCCGGGGATACAAACTAGCTCTGGATGAATTTATATTAGATGATACCAGGGTTCGTTTTTTGAAGTATACCTTAGTTATTGATTTTTATCACCCGAGTAAAAACATGAAGAAATATTCAGATATATAAACAAAAAACAGCCTTCTTTTACGAAATAAAATACCCAGCTCAAAAAAAACAAAAAATATGAGTTTTAATTATACGACAAGTACTGGCTTTATATTTTCAAGAGATGCCTCATTTACAGGAAATATATTACCGGAAACGATACCACCATAATATGATAGCAATCTTTAACGTAGCAATAAAAATTAACAGGGTTGAAATCAATCTTAATGCATTAGAAAAATTAATACGTAATACCCTTGCATTAATGTACAAAATTAATTTTTATATAGAATCAAAATATTTTATATCATATTATTATATTTCATCATATGACCGAGCAATGAAAAAAAATATTAATATATTTGTAACATGATGAAATTTGTCATTTTATTCCAATAGCAACTATCCCTAGCATTGTTGTCGCCTATGTCAGTGTGTTTTACTATATGTAGACTAGTTCGCTAGTTTTTCTAATTAACTTACAGAAAAACAAATGATACTTACCATCGTATGATACTTTTATTTGTAATTTATTTTTCTTACTGGAGGTTTGCAATCGCAAAGGTAAGGTATTTTGAATACTGAGCCCTACTTTGTTTTGTGATTTTTTTGTGATAAATACAATTAGAAAATAGACTAAATGAGTTGATAGTACATCCATTCACAAATAATCAGTTTATTACTATCTGAATGACTATACCTGATACTGCTATATCTTTATCAGTTAATATTTCTGGGGATTGTAACTATTTGTATCCATACAATAGTCAACCATTTTAATCGGTGACTCCTCCTATACTACTGTTACTGATGTTTGCATCATACAGTCTAATGAAGTAGTTACCATAAACATTCTGTATGATTAGTAAACTAGGTAACCCCCTTCCCGTTTAAGCCTAGAGACTAAAAGTGATGTAAGACATGTAAGGCCATTTACTGTACAACTGGTGGTATCATTACTACCGACACCTGAAAACAAAACAACCATCTGCTGTTTGGCTTGGATTCATTTAGCAAGTTCAATCGTTAAGTAATTTCATCCTAGCTTCACTCAAGAGCATACCATATGCCCAAGCATTAATTGAACGTTACTTAACAAAAATGGGGTATATTCAAACGTCTTATTGACCGTTTGAATTGTGACAACTGGCATTATCATTCCTGTACCCTGATGTATTAAGAACCAGGATACTACTATTTGACCATTCCTACCCCGTGAGGAATGGTTTTTTTTATCTTATATTCTGTCCTCTACCCTGAAGTCCCAAGAGAATGTTAACGCCAACTAAATACTTAATCCGTGGAGTTTATAACCAATTAATCACTTTCAACATTGTATAACAAACGGAACAAAATTTACGTCCTCAAGATCCTTGATCTTTTTAATATCAGAAGCCTCCACGCCGCCGTATCTGAACTTCCAGTTAATGGGATGGGCTACCTCCTCCCTCTGCGGTTAACTGTACGAAATGTGTTTAGCAGGAGAATCACCCTGAATATCGTATTTCTGGGTATTGATCTGGCTAAAAATGTCTTTCAGCTCTGCGGATTAAACCAGGCCGATAAGTCAGGAAAAATCAACCATACGTCAGGCATCTGTAGCGTTTGCGTTGTCTTGTATCACAGACTGTATCCCACTTTGTATCACAACGATAGCCCTGAAATTTACTCGCTTGAATCGCCACGGGTTTAACAGACACCT